>JBEBHI010000062.1:0-19211 GCA_040080935.1 Terricaulis sp. | reverse complement strand
GCGCAATGCCGCTGTATTAAAAATGCACGCGCGCCCTGTAATGACCGTGCGAACTAGTCATTGTGGTCGAGCCACGCATGCTCAAGCACGCGCAGTCGTGTGGTGACACTCATTAAAAAGGCCGTCGACCAAGCGATGAGCACGAGGCCGTTCACGGCCTCAATCGCGCCAAGGACGCGCCAAGCGACGCCGAGGGTCACGTCGCCGAAGCCGAGCGTCGAGAAGCTCACGGTGGAGAAATAGAGCGCTTCTTCGAAGGTGTTGAATTCACCGAGTAGGCGGTATGTCACAGCGTAGCTCCACACCTGCGCGGTGTGCAGACTGAAGATACCGAACACGACCAGGAGGATCATGCCGGCTTGGCGGAGGACGCCTTCGTTGGTGCGCAACCGCGCGTGGGCGCCGCTCATCAGCCGCGTCAACAGCAAGAGGCCGAAGAAGTGAATCAGCGTCGTGATCGCGACCATGATGGCCGCCACCACCAAGGTTAGCGGCAGCTGAGACGAAGGAAGTTCCATGCAGAGTGTATGGTGGCGCGAGCGGCTTGCTTCATATTGATCGTGCTCAAGTTGATTGCCGCGCGGTGAGCGCAATCGTTGATCTTCGTCAAAATGAAGCCAATGATTTATGTGCTTGTCTTGCGCACGATTGAGGCTCGCCTCACGGAGCAAATGACCTTTGAGTGTCACGCTGCATTTCTTCGGCGCGTCCGGTTGTGTGACTGGCGCTTGCATGATGCTCCGTTCTGAACGGGCGACGATCCTTGTCGATTGCGGTATGTTCCAGGGCCCCAAGACGCTAAAGGCGTTGAACTACGGCGCGTTTCCGTTCGAGCCCGCCAAGCTTGACGCTGTTTTGCTGACCCATGCGCACGTCGACCATAGTGGCCTTCTGCCGAAGCTCGTGTTGGCCGGCTTTGATCGCGCGCTTCATGCCACGCAAGGCACGGTGGAGTTGTGCCGGTCGCTGTTGCCGGACTCCGGCGCGATCCAGGAAATGGAAGTGGACGCGCTCAATCGCCGACGCGAGCGGCGCGGCGAAGCGCAAATCGCGCCGGTGTTTGCGCGCAAAGACGCCGAAGCCTGTATGGAGCGCTTTCAAGTCGTAGATCTCAACGCCTGGATCGAGGTGGCGCCCGGCGTGCGTGCACGGTGGTGGGATGCTGGACATATCCTTGGCTCGGCCTCGATCGAAGTCGAAGTCGAGGACGAGCCCGAGACGCAACGCATTGTGTTTTCCGGCGACCTCGGACCTGGCGCTCGCGACTTTGCAAATGATCCGGCCGGGCCGGTTGACGTCGATCATGTCATACTCGAGAGCACGTATGGAGGCGTGGAGCGCGCCGAGGTTGGCGCCGAGGAACGGCGGGCGGCGCTGACGCGCGAATTGCTTGCCGCATATGCGGCCGGTGGCCCGTTGTTGATTCCGGCTTTTGCGGTCGAGCGTACGCAGGAATTGCTGGTTGATCTGTTGGAGGTGATGGAAAGCGGGGCCGCGCCGCGCGGCGCCATCTTCTTAGACTCGCCGCTGGCGATCCGCGCCACGAACACCTTCCTTCGGCATGGAACTCTCGAAGGCGGAGAAAACCCGTTCGGGCGCTTGCATGAGTCCAGCTGGCTGCAGTTCACCGAAACTGTTTCCGAGAGCCGCGCTCTGGAGCGCGTTCGAGGTTGGCATGTGATCATCGCCGCCAGCGGCATGTGTGAGGCCGGCCGCGTCCGTCATCACCTCAAACGGCTATTGTGGCGTGAAGAAGCGACTGTTCTGTTGGTTGGGTATCAAGCCGCTGGCACGTTGGGCCGATTGCTGCAGGACGGCAGGCGCGCCATCCGCATCCAGGGCGAGGACATCAAAGCGCGCGCGCGCATTCGATCACTTGATGTGTATTCGGGCCATGCCGATGCGCGCGGTTTGCTGCGTTGGGCCAGCGCGCGAAAGCCGGTTTCTGGCTCCATTTTTCTCAACCACGGCGAACCGGAAAATTTGGAGGCGCTCAAGCGTCGGCTTTCGGAGAATGGATTCGAGGGTGAAAGAGTCGTGATCGCGGAGCTTGATCAATCCTACCGATTGAAGCACGCGCGGCTCGGCGCCCGTGAAAACCCGAGGACGCCCAGGATCGAGCCAAGAGCGGCTTCGCGCCTGGATTGGCACAATGCACGATCGCAATTTCTAGCCGCTTTGAACGAACGCTTGGATGGCGCGGCAAGTGATACGGAGCGCGAGGTCATCTTGGCCGCGTTGGCAAAGCAAATGCAGGAGCGAAGTTAGTGTTGATACCTCATGGAACAGTCATCGCCGTGGTCGACGGCAAGAAGTTGGAACTCCACCGCAACGCCGGCAACGAGGCTGCGCCGGAAATCGTGACCATGGATGCTCCCAAGCTCCATGAGCATAACAAGGATTCAGGCGCGCGGCATATCTCGAGCGCAGCCAATCCGACGGGACATTTGCTCGATGAAGATGCGCATGCTGCAGCGGTCGCAGGTTGGCTCAACCAGCAAGTCGTATCGCACAACATTGAGCATTTGATAGTGGTGGCGCCGCCTCGCACATTGGGCGAGCTGCGGCCGCGTTATGACAAAGCGCTAAAAGCTACTTTGTTGAGCGAGCTTGATAAGGAAATGACGGGACGGACCGGGCAGGCCATTCTGGAAGCTTTGCGAAGCAAGTAAATCGAGTTGAGGTCAATCAACGCGCCTTCGGAGGACACGGGTGAACATCGGTTAAAGTCGGAGACCGAATATGTTGAGCCAGATTGTCCTTCACTTGGCGCGAAATCCCGCTGCCGGGGTGGCTGAGGGTGATTCCACGCACGGATATGTCCTTGTTGCGCCGCTGACCCGCGAGGGGTTGCTCGATGACCATGCGTGGCGGGATCACAAGGCCGACTGCGCGGTGCGCGCTTTCGCGGCAGGGGTGGTGCGAGACGGCAAGTTGGCTAGGCGCGGGCACAATTGGTTCTTCGACTACGAACGTAACGCGACCAATGACGATGAGCCCGTCTTCAAGCTTGAGCGGCACACCTTTGCGATCGGCGAGTACGTAACCGTGACGGATCAAAGTGACACGCCCCTCGTCTATCGCGTGGATAGCGTCAAGGTCTTGGACTGAGCGCCTATTCTTGAGGCGGCGGTAACTCGTTTTGGATCGATTGTAGGTAGGTGACGACTGCACGAGCATCATCAGGTTCGAACGCGAACTGTGGCATTGCCGGATGCCCAACGCTGATGCCCTCAGCCAAGGCCTCCTCCAGCGCGTCGACCCTATAGTTGTGGGACAGGGTCCGAAACGGCGGAGCTTCGGGTGCGGGGCTGTCTCCAGATCGGCCCGTAGCGTGGCAGCTGCTGCAATTGTGCTCGACGATTGCCCGGCCACGCTCCTCGCGGCTGTGCTGCGCAATGGAGGTTTGCGAGGCGGCGCAGGCTGACGTGAGGACGAGCACGGCAAGTGCTAGGACATGTCTCATGACGCAATTCCCTTACGCGGCTTCGAGCAGCTCCAGGGCGCAACGGTCGCGTACGACAACGTGGCGTGAGCTTGGCAGGGCGATCGTGTGATCGCGTTCCATCTGCGTGAACGCACGAGAGACCGTTTCGATCGTCAACGCCAGATAATCGGCAATGTCGGCGCGTGACATGGGTAGGTCAATCTCGCATTGGACGGTGACGCGGTCGGCAAGCTGCAACAGGAACGCGGCAACGCGCTCGCCCGCGCCTTTGCGGCCGAGCACAAGTGCGTGCTCTTGGGCGTTTTGCAGCTGGCGCTGCATCATGGCGATGAGCGCACGCGCTGCGGCGGCGTCCTGGGTGGCGGCAGTGTCGATCAGCGACCGGCGGACCAGTGAGAGATCGGCATCCGCTACGGCCTCTGCAGACAGCGTGTGGTGCTTTCCGCATTCCAAACCAAACACATCGCCCGGGAGATAGAAGTTCAGGATCTGGCGACGCCCGTCGCTGGAGAAGCGAATCGTTCGCACCGCGCCAGAGACGACGCGATAAACGTAGTCGGCGGCTTCGCCTTGCCCGAAGATCTCTTCGTTGCGACGGAAGTGCATGCGGGTGCCCTGTAGGACCAGGCCGGGGCCAAAGGCGATGGAGTCAGAAACTTGCCGGGTTGGGCCGCCTGACGTTTCGATGCCGAGATCGCGCATGGAAGCTCTCCTATGCGTCCGGGATATGCGGCGCCGCGGTTCGGGGAAATTCGGGTCGAACGCTTAAGGACAAACACGTAGCCCGAACGTCAAGCGGTGGCGTTTATGGTCGCCTTGGCGCGGGGTCGCTACAGGATAAGGTGGTATGAAGATGCGTTCCCCTCACCTTTCAACGCGGCTAGCCGCAGCGTTACGTGCACGCCCCCAACTTGCGGCCTACGGCGCCGTGATGGTCGCGTGCGTAGTGGCGGCCGCTGTTGTGGTGCTGCTTCACTTGGCGGCTCCCGGCGTGCCTGCGCTGATCTTGTTCGCGCCGATCGTTTGTGGCGCCGCTATTCTTGGCGGCCTGGGCCCAGGTCTCGCGGCAACGTTCCTCTCGCTGGCGGCGGCCAAACTGCTGGAGTCTGAGCAGAGCGCAGCGCTCCTTGTATTCGCGGCGATGGGGGCAATCGTCGCCGTGGCGGGTGATAGGCTCTTTCGCGGCCGCCGCGTCGAAGCCAATGCTTCCCGTGCGTTGGCGGAGCGCGAAGCCCATCTGCTTTCAATCTACGATACCGCCCCTGACGCACTGATCGTCATCGATGAGCACGGCGTCATGCAATCCTATAGCGCCGCCGCTGAACGCATGTTTGGCTGGTCGGCTTCGGAGGTGTTGGGCCGCAATGTAAAGATGCTGATGCCGCAGCCATTTCGCGTTCAACACGACGGGTATCTCAACCGCTATCTCGATACCGGTGAGCGGCGGATCATCGGCATTGGGCGCATCGTTGTCGGCGAACGCAAGGATGGCTCGACATTTCCTATGGAGCTCGCGGTGGGCGAGGTGCGCTCCGAACGCGGTCGCGTATTCACGGGTTTTGTACGCGACCTCACGGAGCGACAGGAAACCGAAACGCGACTGCAAGAGCTTCAATCTGAATTGGTTCACATGTCGCGCTTAAGCGCGATGGGTGAAATGGCCTCGGCTTTGGCGCACGAACTCAATCAGCCACTGAGCGCTATCGCGAACTATTTGAGCGGCGCCAGGCGGCTCTTGGATCGCGCTGGGGTGAACGAGCCGCGCGCGGTCGACGCATTAGACAAAGCGGGCGATCAAGCGTTACGCGCCGGCGAAATCATCCGCCGCTTGCGCGATTTTCTCTCTCGCGGCGAGGGCGAACGGCGCGTCGAGAATTTGCCGAAGCTCGTGCAGGAAGCCTGCGCCTTGGCCTTGGTTGGCGCCAAAGAGCACAGCGTTCGCGTGAACTACGCGCTCGCGCTCGATACGGAGGCGGTCATTGTCGATCGCGTGCAAATCCAGCAAGTGATCCTCAACCTGGTGCGCAACGCCATCGATGCCATGGCCGAGCATCCGCGGCGCGAGTTGACGATCGCGACCGCCACCGTGGATGACGGCATGGCGATGGTGAGCGTGACGGATACGGGCCCAGGCGTAGATGAGGCGGCAGCGGCAAAACTATTTCAGCCGTTTGTCACGACGAAGGCGACCGGCATGGGCGTGGGCCTGTCGATTTCGCGCACAATCGTCGAAGCGCATGGAGGTCGGATTTGGACTGAGCCCAATCGCGGGGGCGGGGCAATTTTTCGCTTCACGGTGCGCCTAGCGCCGACCACAGCGCTGGAGTCGCAGGATGAGTGAGCCCGTCGTCCATATCGTCGATGACGACGCGCCCATGCGCGACTCGGTGGCCTTTCTCCTGGGTGCGGAAGACATTCCGTCGCGCACTTATGAAAGCGCGCAGGCCTTGCTCGCTCGCCGCGGTGAGCTGGAGCCAGGCTGTATCATCACGGACATCCGCATGCCGGAAATGAACGGGCTGGAGATGGTGCTGGAGTTGAAACGCTCGGGCGTTCTCCATCCCGTTATTGTCCTAACCGGTCACGCGGACGTGTCGCTGGCCGTGCAGGCGATGAAAGCTGGCGTGATCGACTTTCTGGAAAAACCATTTGAGGACGAAGCTTTGCTGCGCACGGTCCGGAATGCTCTCTCGCAAAGCGGCGGAGAAGTCGGCCGGCAAAAGGAGCTGGCCGAGATCACGGAACGCGCCTCCCAGCTTACCGCAAGGGAGCGGGATGTCTTCGAGGCGATCGTAACTGGTGATTCCAACAAAGCGGCCGCGTTGCGGCTCGGCATCAGTCCTCGGACCGTGGAGATTTATCGCGCCAACGTCATGACGAAAATGCATGCCAACAGTCTATCGGAGTTGGTCCGCATGGCGTTGCAACTCGAGCGCCGCTGACGCCGGTTGAGCGAAGTCAACGCGGGCAGGGTGTGATTGGGCCAACACTGCTCGCCACCTTGGATCAAGTTCGCCGTTTTCCGCCCGTGCTGGCGCTTGTCGATGATGACGCCGCAGTGCGTCACGCGTTGAGTTTTGCGTTTGAGACAGCAGGCCTATCGGTCGCGACGTTTTCTGACGGCGAGTCCGCGCTTGCTGCGTCGGATCAACGGACCTGGCGATGTCTTGTCCTGGATGAGCGGCTCCCGGGCATCAGTGGGCTAAACTTGCTGCACCAGTTGCGGTCAGCCGGCGTCACCGCGCCGTGTTTCCTCATAACAAGCCATCCGTCTCGAGACACTCGAAGGCGAGCCTTGGCCGCCGGAATCGAGATCATTGAGAAGCCGCTGTTGGACAATCAACTTCTCACCAAAGTACGGATCGCATTGGCCGAACCGCCGCGTTGATTTCGCGCAAGGCGCGCCGTCTGCCTTGTCGCAAGGTCATCGCGGCACAAGTCCCTAGGTTCACCTGGAGTGGCCGAGAAGGAGACGCGAATGAACCGTGTTGCAGGGAAGGTCGCGTTGGTGACCGGCGGTGGTCTTGGTCTTGGCCGTGCGTGCGCTGAGCTGTTGGCGCGCGAAGGCGCCAAAGTGATGGTCACCGATCTCAAGGAAGAGGAAGGCCGCGCGGTCGCGGATGGGATCGTCGAAGCCGGTGGCGAAGCGATGTTCACGCGCCACGATGTTTCATCTGAGGCCGATTGGGATGCGGCCATTGCCGCTACTGTCCGTCGGTTCGGCGGGCTCAGCATTCTTGTGAACAACGCCGGGGTCGCGCTTGGGGGCAGTGTTGAGGCGACAACGCTGGCGCAATGGCGCGCTCTGATGGCGGTCAATCTCGACGGCGTCTTCATGGGCACGCAACGCGCCGTCGCTGTGATGAAAGAGAAGGGTGGCGGATCGATCATCAACCTGTCGTCGATCGAAGGATTGATCGGGGACGCCAACCTTGCCGCATACAATGCGAGTAAGGGCGGCGTTCGCATCTTCACAAAATCAGCCGCGTTGCACTGCGCAAAGTCCGGCTACAAGATTCGCGTAAATTCCGTGCACCCCGGCTACATCTGGACGCCGATGGTCGAGAACTATCTCGCCGCTCAACCAGATCCCGAAGCAGCCAAGGCGTTTGTCGCGAGTCTGCATCCTGTCGGTCATTTGGGTGAGCCGAACGATATTGCCTACGGTGTGCTCTATCTGGCGTCCGACGAGTCGAAGTTCGTGACCGGCGCGGAGCTGGTCATCGATGGCGGTTACACCGCGCAATGACGGAAGCTAGTCTTCCGGCGCCAAAGGCGAGCCGCGTCCTGCACGCCGCAGTGATTTATTTCGCCCTGGTGTTCGCGGTTGGGATGTTGTTCGGATCAGCGCGTGCGCTGTGGCTCGAGCCCTGGCTCGGTAAGGCGCTCGCAGTCCTATCGGAAGCGCCTCTGCTGATTGCCGTGATGTGGTTTGCAGCGCGTGCGGCGCCCGTGTTGACGCACGTGGAGGCCGGTTGGATCAACTTTCTTTCGATCGGCGTCATTGCGCTCGCATTTCAGCAAGTCGCGGACCTCGCGGTCGGCTTCGGCTTTCGCGGAATGACACTCGCGGACCAGGTCGCTTACTTTGCGACGCCCGCAGGCATGATCTACGCCGTGACTTTGATCGTCTTTGCTTTGATGCCGCTGATAAGAATGCGGCGCGTTGGGAGAAACATATGAAGCGCGCAATCTTTTCGGTTTTGGCGGCTTTAGCGCTCGGCGCTTGTCAGCCAGCGGATGCACCTCTCGACGGGCGCTGGCGGGTCCAGCAAATTGCAGGCGCCTCGCTAGGCGAAGGCGTTGATATCTGGATGACGTTCGATACCGTTGGTCAAACCGTCACGGGTTTCACGGGCTGCAACGACTTTACAGCGCCATTGAACACGTTCAGCGGCACGCTGGCGATTGGCGCCGTGACCGAGCAAGCGGGGGACTGCGCCACCATGGCCGCCGCCACTGACGAACAGCGCTTCCTTCTAGTCCTGCCGCGAGTGCAGCGCCAGATACTACACGGCAAGTCGCTTGAGTTGCTTCAGGCGGCTTCCGGCAGTGAAACGCTGATTAGGCTTCGGCGCGAAGACGGCGCAGACTAGGCGCCGCAAGAGCAAACGCTGCGCCAAGCAGGAACGCCGCAGCCCCGCTCCAGCAAGCCGGGCAGTGTCCCAGAATCCCTAAGGATTGCGGGCCCGCGCCGCACCATGACGTCTTAAGTGCTCGCTGCAACGGCGTGGCCATGGCGTAAGTGATGGCACAGAGCGCAGCTGGCCACAGCGCCGCCGCAGCCACAAAAACAGACGCTACGTAAGTCCGGGTGTTCTCGGCACGCATGATCGGCTCCTGTCTCTGCAATTACCTGCGTCGCAGGCGCGCACGTTGAGCCAGATCAAACCTCGCTCACGTGACCACTGTTACCGCCTCAACAGGTTCTCGGAATCGACGCCGCGCAAGCGACGGCGGGGAGTGGCGGGATGGCGGCGAACGTGGGTGGACAGCAACGGCTCGATGCGGCGGCCATCGGCGCCATTCTGGTGGTTGGAATTTACTTTGCGCTGTGGGGCACAGCGAACGCTACCGACTCACCTTTTGCGATCCAAATGTGGACGGTGCTCATCGCCTTCCTTGCCGGCGCGATCATGCTGGTGGGTTATCTTGGCCGCGGCCCGTTGATCGACCAAACATCACGCTACGAAAATGGTGTAATCAAAGCTGGCGTTGCGGCTTCGATGTTTTGGGGGATTGCAGGTTTCCTCGTTGGCGTGGTCATCGCCGCTCAACTCGCGTTTCCCACCATCTTCTACTTTGAAGATTGGGGATGGACGAACTTCGGACGTCTCCGTCCGCTTCACACGTCGGCGGTCATCTTCGCGTTCGGCGGCAATGTCCTGATCGCGACGAGCTTCTACGTTGTTCAACGCACGTGCCGGGCGCGTCTCGCCGGCGGCTTGTGGCCCTGGTTCGTGTTTTGGGGCTATCAGCTCTTCATCGTCCTGGCGGGCACCGGTTATCTGCTTGGGATTACTGAAGGCCGCGAATACGCCGAGCCGCCTTGGTACACAGACCTCTGGCTGACGTTGGTTTGGGTCGTTTACCTGCTCGTCTTCCTAGGCACGATCTGGAAACGGCAAGAGAAGCACATCTACGTCGCCAACTGGTTTTATCTCGCGTTCATAGTCACGATCGCGATGCTGCACATCGTCAACAATCTGGCGATTCCAGTGAGCCTTGGTGGTTGGTTCAGCTACTCGCTCTTCTCGGGTGTGCAGGATGCGCTGACGCAGTGGTGGTATGGCCACAACGCCGTGGGCTTCTTCCTCACGGCAGGCTTCCTCGGCATCATGTACTACTTCATCCCGAAGCAAGCTGATCGTCCGGTCTATTCTTATCGGCTTTCAATCATCCACTTCTGGGCGTTGATCTTTCTCTACATCTGGGCCGGACCCCACCACTTGCACTACACCGCGTTGCCGCAATGGGCGCAAACCCTCGGCATGACGTTCTCAATCATGCTCTGGATGCCGAGCTGGGGCGGCATGATCAACGGCCTCATGACGCTCTCGGGTGCGTGGGATAAGCTCCGCACTGACCCTGTTCTGCGCATGCTCGTCGTGTCGGTCGCGTTCTATGGCATGTCGACGTTCGAAGGGCCGGTGATGTCGATCCGCGCCGTGAACTCGCTCTCGCACTACACCGATTGGACGATTGGGCACGTGCACTCAGGCGCGCTCGGCTGGGTCGGATTCGTCAGCTTCGGCGCGCTTTATTGTCTGGTGCCGTGGCTTTGGAAGAAGAAGGCGCTGCATTCCAACGCGCTCGTTGAGTGGCACTTCTGGCTCTCCACCATCGGTATCGTGCTCTACATCACCTCGATGTGGGTCGCTGGGGTCATGGAAGGCCTGATGTGGCGCGCGTATAACGAGTTTGGCTTCCTCGAATACTCGTTCGTTGAAACGGTCGAGGCCATGCACCCGTACTACATCATCCGCGCACTTGGCGGGACGTTGTTCCTGCTGGGCGCACTCATCATGGCCTACAATCTGTGGCGTACCGCGACAGGCAGTGAGCCTGCACATGTCCGCGCCATCGACGTGCCGGCGCAACAACCAGTCGCGGCAGAATAGGGGGCGCGAAGATCATGTGGGCATTCCATAAATGGTTCGAGCGTCACTCGCTCATTCTCATCATCGGTATTCTGGTCGTCGTTTCGATCGGGGGCTTGGTTCAGATTGCACCACTGTTTTTTATTGAGAGCACGATCGAGCGCGTCGATGGCGTTCGCCCCTATACGCCGCTCGAACTCGCGGGTCGTGAAATTTACATTCGAGAGGGCTGCTACGTTTGCCACTCGCAAATGATCCGACCGCTGCGCGATGAAGTAGAGCGCTATGGGCACTACTCGCTCGCCGCCGAGAGCATGTACGATCACCCCTTTCAATGGGGCTCGAAGCGCACCGGCCCAGACTTGGCTCGCGTGGGTGGGCGATATTCTGACGAATGGCACCGTGCGCACCTTCAAAATCCGCGTTCGGTTGTCCCTGAATCCGTCATGCCGCCTTACGCGTTCTTGGCGCGCGCAGATGTCAACACTGCAGTGATGGGCGATCACCTGCGCGCCAACCGGATGCTGAGCGTGCCGTACAGCGATGAGCAGTTGGCAAACGCGGTGATCGACGCACGCGCGCAGGCAGAGCCTCTTGGTACGCACGCATACGATTTCCAGCAACGCTACCCGGGCGTTGCCGTGCGCGACTTTGACGGTGATCCGGCGCGTGTCACGGAAATGGATGCGCTGATCGCGTATCTGCAGATGCTGGGCGCTGGGGTCGACTTTGAGACGTATGAGGCCGAAGCGCCTGAGAACACGAGGTAGGCGCGATGACTTATGAACAAGCGACCCACCTCGCGCAGACAGGAGGCCTCGTGGTTCTGGCCATGTGTTTCGTGTTGGCCGTGATCTACGCAATGTGGCCCGGCAATAAAGAAAAGTTTGATCACGCGGCGCGCAACCCGCTGGAAGATGGGGATCACAATGGCTGATCGGGAACGCGACTCAGTTAGCGGCACCGAGACGACCGGCCACGAGTGGGACGGCGTCAAGGAATTGGACACGCCGTTGCCGCGGTGGTGGCTTTACATCTTCTACGCCTGCATTCTGGCAGCGGTGATCTACTGGGTGTTGATGCCTGCTTGGCCGATTGGCAACGGCTATACCAAAGGCATTCTCGGATTTTCCGATCGCAACAACGTGGCGGCGGACGTGCAGGCCCTCCAGTCAGCGCGCGCGCCCATGTACGAGCGATTGGCAAACGCAAGCACCGCCGATATCGCGGCCGATCCGGAGTTGCAGGAATTCGCCCGCGCGGCTGGCGAGTCGGCTTTCGGCGACAATTGCCGCACGTGCCATGGCGCTGGCGGCGCCGGGGCTCCGGGTTACCCCGTATTGGCTGATGACGTTTGGATCTGGGGCGGCTCGCTCGCAGAAATCGAACACACGCTGCGAGTCGGCGTGCGCTCGGATCATCCCGAAACGCGCATGTCGATGATGCCCGCGTTTGGTCGCGACCATTTGCTGACCACACAGCAGATCGCCGACGTTACAGAACATGTTGTCGCGATTTCGGCGGCAAGCGCGCGTTTGCATCCCGACCGGGCGGCGGCCGCACGGGGCGCCATCGTCTACCAAGAACAGTGCGCCGCTTGCCATGGTCCCACGGGAGCGGGTGATCGCGCCGTAGGTGCGCCCAGCCTGAATGACGATGTTTGGCTTTATGGCGGATCGCGAGAGGAAATTCAGCGCCAAGTGGAAATGGGCCGCGGAGGTGTGATGCCGACCTGGGAACGTCGCTTTGACCCGGGCACTCTGCGTGCGCTTGCGTACTACGTCCACGAAATGGGCGGCGGCGAGCCGGATGCGCCGCCGGCTGCGTTGCCGGTGGCGACTCCTGAGCCAACTCAAAACGGGCCGCCGAGCGCGCCGCTACAATAGCGGGATGAGCAAGGTCACCTTGATTGATAACACGACGCGCGCTAGCGAACTTGCGATCGACGCGCGCGCTGTGAATTCGAAAGAGGCACGCCAGCTTTACCAAAAGCGCGTGCAAATCTATCCGAAGCTGGCGCAGGGCTTTTACCGGAACCTCAAATGGGCAGCCATGATCGTGCTGCTCGGCATCTACTACGTCACGCCCTGGCTGCGCTGGGATCGTGGCGACGGCCGCGTCGATCAGGCGGTGTTGGTCGATTTCGAGGGGCGGCGTTTCTATTTCTTCCCGATCGAACTCTGGCCGCAGGAAGTCTACTACTTCACGGGCCTGCTGATCCTCGCGTCGTTCGCAATCTTCTTGTCCTCAGCGCTCTTCGGACGCGTGTGGTGTGGCTATGCCTGTCCGCAAACGGTGTGGACCGATCTCTACATCTATGTTGAGCGCGCCATCGAGGGCGATCGCAACGCGCGCATGAGGCTCGACAAGGCGCCGTGGTCGGCGTCCAAGGCTGTCAAGAAGATCTCGAAGCACATCGTCTGGATATTAATCGCCGCCGCGACTGGCGGCGCGTGGGTGTTTTATTTCGGCGATGCGCCGACGCTATTTCGCGACATCTTCACCGGGCACGCCGATCCGGTAGTCTACCTTTTCATCGGCATCCTGACCTTCACCACGTACGCACTGGCGGGCACCATGCGCGAGCAAGTGTGCACATACATGTGTCCGTGGCCACGCATCCAAGCCGCTATGATCGATAAAGATGCGTTGAGCGTCACCTATCGCGGCGTGCGCGGCGAGCCCCGAGGGCCGCATAAGAAAGGCGACACTTGGGAAGGACGCGGCGACTGTATCGATTGCCATCAATGTGTTGCCGTCTGCCCGCAGGGCATCGACATTCGCGACGGCGATCAGCTCGAATGCATCAATTGCGCGCTTTGCATCGACGCGTGCGACGAGATTATGAAGAAGGTGGGAAGGCCTATTGGGCTCATAGCTTACGACAGCTACGCCAACCTTGATCGCCACGAGCAGGGCAAGCCCTCCGGGCGCTACAAACTGATCCGGCCGCGCACGATTCTTTACGGCACGCTGATGGTGCTCGTGGCCGCCTTCATGATCTACGGGCTCGCGACGCGCTCGACGCTTGATCTCAATGTTATCCGCGATCGCAGCCCGCCGTTTGTTCGCCTGGCAGATGGCAGCATTCGCAACGACTATGCGCTGAAGCTGATCAACATGACTGATCACCCACGCCGCGTACAAATTGCGCTGCATGGGCTGGAGGGCGCCCATCTGCAAGCGCCAGCTTTAGATGCCGAAAGCGATGTTGTCGTTCAAGCGAATGCAGACAGTGTCACCAACGTGCGCATCCACGTCGTGGCGCCGTCAAATGTCAGCGCCGGTTCGCATAATCTCACATTCACTATTCGCGATACTGAGAATGGCGATGTCGCAACAAGTGCTTCGGCGTTCCTAGCAGGGAGTCCTCCATGAGTACGGCGACGTTTGAGATCCGCGGGTGGCACGTGCTGGCGGCAATCCTGGCATTCTTTGCGATGATCATCGCCGTGAACGTAACGTTCGCAATCTATGCGGTCCGGTCGTTTCCGGGGGAAGACGTCCCGCACTCATACCTGCAGGGGTTGCACTACAACGCCACGTTAGTCGAACACCGCGAGCAAGCGGCGCTCGGATGGCGGGTCAGCACAGAACTGCGCAGCGATGCCGATGGCGCTGTGCTTGAAGTTGTCTTGAACGCGCGGGACGCTGCTGCAATCGACGGCGCTACACTAAGTGGCGAACTCGAATGGCCGACGAATGCCCAATTGGATCGCGCGTTGACGTTCGAGCCTCAGGGTCATGGGCGCTATGTTGCGCGCCTCGGCGCATTGACTCATGGCCGCTGGAGATTGCGCGCGCAGGCCCAGCATGCGGGGAACGCTTTCGATTTTGAATCGGAGATAACATGGCCCTCGCGCTGACCGACGCCGGTTGTCCCTCTGGCTTGGCGCCTGCGGAAGCGCCGGAGGCGCGCCGCGCTGATCCCGCCGCCTTTGTACGCCGCGGTGCCAGCGGTCAGGACACGTTGGAGCTCATGGTTCAAGGCGCGAAATGCGCCGGGTGCATTCGCAAGATCGAGAGCGGCTTGCTCGCACTTCCCGGTGTCAGCGATGCGCGGCTCAATCTCTCAACGGCCCGCCTTCGGGTTTCATGGACGCCCGGTACAATAGAGCCGGCGAAAATAAGCGATGCGCTGGCGCTGATGGGGTACGGCGCAGCTGCGTTCGATCCCGCGGCTGCCGCGCGTCAGGTCGATGAAGAGGGGCGCAAACTGTTGCGCTACCTCGCGGTCGCGGGCTTTGCCGCGATGAACATCATGATGTTCTCCGTGCCGGTGTGGTCCGGCGACGGCGAGATGGGTGAAGGGACGCGCACGCTCCTACATTGGATATCGGCGCTGATCGCCATTCCCGCTGCGCTCTACGCGGCGCAACCATTTTTCCGCTCTGCCTGGACGGCGCTCAGCGCCCGCCGCGCCAATATGGATGTGCCGATCTCACTGGCCGTCGTCCTCACTTTGAGCATCTCGATCGCCGAAACGCTGCAACAAGGAGAGCACGCCTATTTTGACGGCATCACGATGCTGCTCTTCTTTCTGTTGATCGGGCGCTACCTTGATCACAGGCTGAGAGAGCAAGCGAGAACAGCCGCGCGCGACCTGCTGGCGCTGCAGTCGGTAACGGCCGCGCGGATCGGCGCCGACGGTCATGTCGTGGCTATCGGCGCGGGCGACATTTTGGTTGGTGACCAACTCATTCTGGCGTCGGGTGATCGGGCGCCGGTCGATGGCATCGTCATGGAAGGCGTATCGGATCTCGATCGATCGATGCTCACTGGTGAAACTCTGCCCCAACCGGTCGGGCCGGGGGAGACTATCCACGCCGGTGTGATCAACTTGAGCCAACGTCTCATCGTCCGCGCTACGGCATGCGCGAGGGATTCGTCCATCGCGGAATTGGCGCGATTGATCGAAGTTGGTGAGCAAGGGCGCACGCGCTTCGTTCGGCTCGCTGAGAAAGCGGCCGCGCTCTATGTGCCGGTTGTTCACTCGCTGGCTCTGATGGCGTTCCTCGGCTGGATGTTCGGTCCAGCGTTGTTGCGAGTCGTGGGCGTTGACGTGGCCGATGTCGGCTTGCGTGTCGCGTTGATGAACGCGGCGGCGGTGCTGATCATCACATGCCCCTGCGCGCTCGGGCTAGCTGTTCCGGCGGTGCAAGTTGTAGCCACGGGGCGTTTGTTCAAGCGCGGCGTGTTGGTGAAATCCGGCGACGCGCTGGAGCGCTTGGCGCAGGTGGACGTCGCGGTATTCGACAAGACCGGCACTCTGACACTCGGCAAGCCGCGCTTGGTCAGCGTCGTAGCGGCGGATGTCTTGCAGGCGGCGGCATCGCTGGCGCGCGTGTCCCGCCATCCGCTGTCGCGTGCACTGGTGGAGGTCGCTGGCCCGGGAGTGGCAGCGAAGGATGCATGTGAGATTCCAGGAGAGGGTATCGAGGCTGGGCGCTTGCGGCTCGGACGGCGAACGTTCGCTGCGCCTGAATCTCCCGATGCCGATGATGGGTCAGCCGAACTTTGGTTCTCCAATGGGAACGCGCCACCCGTACGGTTCGCGTTCGTGGATGCTCTCCGTAGCGACGCTGCCGAAACTATCGCGGCGCTGCGCCGACGAGGCATCGCCGTGGAGCTTATCTCGGGCGATCGCCCGATAGCGGTTGAGGTCGCCGCGCGTGAAGCCGGCATAGAATATTGGGTCGGGGGCGCGTCGCCGACGGACAAGACCGCGCGGCTGGCAGCATTGCGCGCTGAAGGGAAGAAGCCGTTGATGATCGGCGACGGCCTAAACGACGCCGCGGCGCTCGCCGCCGCTCATGCCTCCGCGTCGCCGGGCACGGCGCTGGAGGCGAGCCAAGCAGCGTCTGATCTGGTGTTGCAAGGCGCGCAACTGATGCCGCTCGTGGAAGCAATCGACGTCGCCAAAATGGCGCGCGCACGCGCCTTGGAGAATCTGCGCTTCTCGGCGCTCTACAACGTCGTCGCGGCGCCGTTGGCCGCGCTTGGCTTTCTCACGCCGCTGATCGCGGCTCTTGCCATGTCGGGCTCATCGCTCATCGTCACGCTGAACGCGTTGCGATTGCAGCTGAGTTGGAGTCGTGCATGAACATCATGGTCGTGCTGATTCCCGTAGCGCTGTTCATGGCGGCGTTGGGATTAGGTGCCTTCTTCTGGAGTCTGCGCTCTGGACAGTACGAAGACCTGGATGGCGCGGCGCATCGGGTTCTCATCACCGACGACGAGGACACGCCCGACTGATGTTCGCGCGGCGTCAGCCGCGACGGTTTGTCCGCCGCCTTCGCGCCAACATTTGATCCGCCTCAAACTGAAAAAGTGACGCCAGCGTCATCCTCAATCCGTTCAAAGACAGGGGTTTTGGATGAGCAAGTTTGGAGTGGCCGCGATCGCGGCCGTTGCTGCGCTCGCCTTGGCGAGCCCAGCGCAAGCCGGGGTGTTGGACAATTTTCAGGTGAAAGTTGGCATATCGGGCGTTCTGCCGAACGAGAACGGCGATCCGATCGATGCCAGCATCTCTGACGAGTATGTGCCATCGCTGCAGATCGAATATTTCTTCAACGATCATGTGTCGGCGGAATTACTCTGTTGCGTGGCAACGCATGACGTCACTGCGGCGGGCGGCGCAGTTGATCTCGGTCAAGTGACGCACTTTCCTCCGACGGTGACGCTCAAGTATCGCTGGACTGACTTCGGCCAGTTCGAACCGTACGTCGGCGCAGGTGTGAACTTCACATCCTTCATCGACAGCGAGCCGCCGGCTGGCCGCCACGTCGACTACGATTCGTCCGTCGGACCGGCTCTGCAGGCTGGCGTCGATTATCGCTTCGACGAGCACTGGGGCGTGAACTTCGACGTGCGCCGGATTTGGATCAACACCGACGTGACGATCTCCGGCGACATCAACGCGACAGATGAAGTCGACATCAATCCGTGGGTCGTCTCGACCTCGATCGCATATCGCTTCTAAACGAGGAGAGTGAGATGGAAGTCGACCCTTTCATTTGGTTTGTGATTGGCTTGATGACTACGTTCGGCGCCGTACTCGCGTGGGCGACGTGGACCACTAGAGGTCGCTAGCAGCCAGGGGAACACACTTTGGGGAGTAGCGGGCGGTCGATGCTGAAACGCATCGGCCGCTTGTGCGTGCAGTTACACCACGATTGCAGCGCCGGTCGCGCCGAACGTCGCACTTGATCTCGATCAATGCTCCGCCAACGAGTGCGTGCCTCCATGAAGCTGACGTCAGCGTCATTTTTGAGGAGCGTTCCATGCGTGTCACCGTTGTTGAAGGTCCGCCCCAAACCGTTCGCACGTTTGAAGAGAGCGATTTGGCCGACAAGCTCACGATGCAGGATGTCGAAACCATCCGTGAGATATTTCACACGCCGCTCACTGGATCGTTCAACTGGGACTACGACAGCGCCAACGCGAAGATTCGTCGTCTCTACGAGCTCGGCAAGGTGCACAATTGGAACGCGACGATCGACGTTGATTGGGACGCTCCATGTGACATGTCCGATTTCCCGATGGAATCGTCACTCGGCGCGCTCGCCGGCTATCCTGAGTATGAAGCGCTGAGCCATGAAGAGAAGGTGCGCTTCGCGTGGAAGGGCCATGCGCAGACGATGAGTCAGTTTCTGCACGGCGAGCAGGGCGCCATGCTGGTGGCGTCTCAACTCGTCTCTTGCGCGCCGACCGCCGATGCCAAGCTCTACGCTGCCTCGCAAACGTTCGATGAAGCGCGTCACGTCGAGGTGTTCAACACGTACCTCCGTCGCCGTTGCAAGATGGTCTATCCAATCAACAAAAATCTAAAAGCCCTGATCGACAAGGTGCTCGCCGACGAACGCTGGGATCTCAAGTTCATCGGCATGCAGTTGATCATCGAAGGGTTGGCGCTCGCTGCCTTCGGTGCTCAAATCCGCACCACGAAGGATCCGGTACTCAAGCAGGTGCTGGAATTGGTGATGCGCGACGAAGGTCGTCACGTGGCGTTTGGCGTGAACTATCTTGAGGATTGGATCAAAGCGCTGCCTCAGCAGGAGATCGAAGATCGCGCCGAGTTCGCCTACCAAGCTTGCGTCATCATGCGCGACCGCCTGTTCGGGTTGGACGTGATCCGCGAATACGGCTTCAATGAAGAAGCGGCGCGCAAGCATATCTTAGATTCAACGGTCATTGGACTTTTCCGTGAACTTCTGTTCGAGCGCATCATGCCGAACCTGAAGCGCGTGGGTTTGCTCACGGATTGTATGCGGCCGAAATACGAAGCTTTGGGTGCGCTAAAGTACGAGGACATGGCTGGCGATGTGCTGATCGATTGGGCGCAACTCGAACGGCCCTTGCCGACTAAGGAATATCTTGAGGCCAATCGTACGGCCGCAGAGTAGGTGGGCATCAGTTGATGCGTTTGCGAACTCGGCGGGCAGCAAAACTCAACAGTGTGCGGATCTCGACGCTTGTTCCGAGTGACTGACTTGGTATGGGTGTCGGTTTCCCGTCATCGAGCACTCGCGGCGAGATCATGGGTCGCCGAGGCCGCAAAGTAATTGTCCTCCCGCCCCTGTCGACCTCGCCTGATCGATTGGCAGTTCAGGCTCGGGATGTCTTCCCACGAGAACGAAGGGGCAAGAGTAGGTTATTGGGAT
>JBEBHI010000061.1:0-19292 GCA_040080935.1 Terricaulis sp. | reverse complement strand
GGCGAGGGAAAAGGGCGCCGACAAGGCAAAGCGCGCGTTTGATTTGGCTTTCGCTCAGTAAGGGTAACGGGAACACACCATGCGCTCTTGGATTTTCGCCGCCGCGCTGATTTTCGCCGCATGCACCGGTTCGCCGAGCAATGGTCAGCAGTCCCAACACGGCGAAGTCGCGCAGGGTCCGCCGAACTCAAATTTTGCCCCAGCGTTCGAAGGGCAAACGCGCGCGCCGGAGGCGCGGAGTAATGTAACGATCAACACCCAGGAGATAGCGACTGGCCTCGATCATCCGTGGGCGATCGTGTTCTTGCCGGATGGGCGCATGCTGGTCACCGAACGTGCGGGGCGGTTGCGCATCGTTACTCGCGAGGGCCGTATCTCTGCGCCGATCTCGGGCCTGCCGCGCGTGCATGAGCAGGGCCAGGGCGGATTGCTCGACGTCGTGCTCAGCCCAAACTTCTCGACTGATCGCATGATCTATTGGAGTTACGCCGAACCACGCGATGACGGCAGGGGCACGAGCATTGCGCGTGGACGTCTGAACGAGAACGCGACGCGTGTTGAAAACGTGCAGGTGATCTTCCGGCAAATGCCCGCGCGTGACTCCGGCGGTCATTACGGCTCTCGCATAGTATTCGATCGCGAAGGGCGTCTTTACATCACGCTCGGCGAACGCCAGCGGCCTGAATCGCGCGCTTTGGCGCAGGATCTTTCAACCACGCTGGGCAAAATCGTGCGCATCAACGCTGACGGCAGCGTTCCAGCGGACAATCCATTCGTCGGCCGCGCTGATGCGCGTCCCGAAATCTGGTCTTACGGTCACCGCAACGTGCAGGGCGCCGATCTCAATCCCGACACTGGCGTGCTTTGGACGATCGAGCATGGCCCACGCGGTGGCGACGAACTCAACATCCCACGCGCGGGGCTAAATTACGGTTGGCCCATCATCGGCTACGGCATCGATTATGATGGCTCGCCGCAACACGAAAGCTCGCAGCGCGACGGCATGGAGCAGCCGATCTATTATTGGGATCCGGTGATCGCGCCCGGTGATATGGATTTCTATCGGGGTTCACTCTTCCCGTGGCACGGCGACGTCTTGATCGCTGGGTTGACCACGCAAGCGCTGGTTCGGCTCGATATCGACGGAGAGCGTGTAATTGGAGAGGAGCGCTTCGCTCTCGGCGTTGGCCGCATTCGCGACATCGCCGAAAGCGAAGATGGCGCCCTCTGGATCATCACCGATGAGGACAATGGCCGCGTGCTGCGGTTGACGCCGCAGACTTAACCGTTCGGATTGGCCTGATTGAGCGACGCGACGCGTTGCGCGAATGTCGGGTCGCGTTGCGCTTGCGCGGCAATGGCGTTGTAAGTCACGCCGTCGAGATTGTTGCGCGTGAGGATCTCCCGAATTTGCGCCGTCGCCGTCGCTTGTTGTTCCGGCGTTGCCGTTGAAAGCGTGCGGCTGATCGGATCAATCTCAATTGCAGCGCGCGCGAACGAGCGGAGCTGATCGTCGGTGAAGGTGGTTGGAGCTACTGGTGTTGTTGGCGCTGGCGTGGCTTGCGCTTGTTGTGCGGGCGCAGGCGTTGCTGTTGGCGCTGGCGCTGGCGGGGTCGGTGTTGTGCGCGTTGCCGATGGCGTGCTCGCTGCGGCCATGGATCGCGTTTCTGTTTGTGCTGTCTGCGTGCCGGCGCAAGCCGCCGCCAAAGCGGCCACAGCTGCTGCCGCGAGCAATTGGAACTTTGTCATCCGAATGATGCTCCTTGGTGTTGCCCCGAAGCCACCAAGTCTACGCGTCAGCAGGATTTTCGTTCCCGCACGGAACTAACCTTGGACCTTCAGAGCGTCTTGGCTGTGTCGAGCAGGCGATCGAGTAGCGCATCAAGTTGTTCACGTTCACGCGCGTTCAGCGCCGTCAGCAACCGTTGCTCGCTTTCGAGCGCAATCGGCGCGATGCGCGCGTGGACGCTTTCGCCTTGCGCAGTCAGTGACAAAATTTGCCGGCGGGCATCGTCGCGGTCAGCGCGTGCAGTGACGCGCTTTGACTCCACCAGCTTCGCCACCGCGCGTGAGACGGCCACTTTGTCCATCTCAGTCGCTTCCGCGACTTCCTTGGCCGTGAGCCCGGGCTTGCGCCCCAGCACCGCGATGATCCGCCATTCGGGGATCGTCAGGCCGAACGTATCGGCATAACGCGCCGCGATGGCGCGGCTGACGCGGTTCGACAGGATTGAGAGCCGGTAGGGGAGGAAATCCTCCAGAACCAGCAATTCCGCCGGCGTTGGTTTTCGCTTTGCGCTTGCCATTGGTTACAGATGAAACTAAATCTGCGGCAAACGCAAGCTTCGAGGAAACATCCATGGCCGACCTGTTCGAGAATCCGATTGGGACCGATGGTTTTGAGTTCGTCGAATTCACCTCGCCCGAACCAGAAAAGCTTGCCGCGTATTTCGAACAGATCGGCTTCACCGCAGTTTCCAGGCACCGCTCGAAGAGTGTCATTCGTTACAAGCAGAACGACATCAACTTCATCCTGAACATGGAGCCGAGTGGCCAAGCCGCCGACTTCCGCGAGGCGCATGGCCCGTCCGCCAACGCCATGGCGTTCCGTGTCCGTGATGCGCAGCACGCGTTGCGCGAAGCCGTGAAGCGCGGCGCCGAACCTGTTGAGGGCAAGGTCGGCCCGATGGAGCTGAACATCCCGGCGATCAAAGGCATCGGCGGCGCCTACATCTATCTTGTTGATCGCTACGGTGCGCAGTCGATCTACGATATCGATTTCAAACCGATCGAAGGCGCCGACGAATCCAAGAATTCACTTGGGCTGACCTATCTCGATCACCTCACGCACAACGTGTTCCGCGGCAACATGAAAACCTGGGCGGATTATTACGAGAAGATCTTCAACTTCCGCGAAATCCGTTATTTCGACATCGAAGGCAAAGTTAGCGGCCTGTTCTCGAAAGCGATGACCAGCCCAGACGGGAAAATCCGCATCCCGCTCAACGAAAGCAAAGGCGATCCGGAGAAGGTCGATCAAATCGAAGAATATCTGCAGCGCTATAAGGGCGAGGGCATCCAGCATTTGGCCTTCGGCACTGACAATCTCTACGAAGTCGTCGATCGCCTGCGCTCACGCGATGTGCAGTTGCAAGACACGATCGAAACCTATTTCGATCTGATCGACAAACGCCTGCCCGGCCACGGCGAACCCGTCGAAGAACTCCGCAAGCGCCGCATCCTCATCGATGGCGCGCCGAGCGAAGGGCAGGGCTTGCTGCTGCAAATCTTCGGCAAGGACGCGATCGGACCGATCTTCTTTGAGTTCATCCAGCGCAAAGGCAATGAAGGCTTCGGCGAAGGCAATTTCAAAGCTTTGTTCGAGTCGATCGAACTCGACCAAATCCGTCGTGGCGTACTGAAGGCTGGTTGATGCAAGCGGACGGCCTGCCGTTGCTTGCCCGTCTTGACCTAAGCGGCCGCGCGTTTCGCGCGCGAGAAGGGCGGACGCATGTGCGCGGCTGGGTGGTCAATACGAGCTTTGACGGGACGTACGCCCGTGTGAAGGTTCGCGACGTCTTACGCAAACGCGCGCAGGATACGGAGTGGTCGACTGTCGATGATTTCTCTGCCTATGAAGGTCATTGTGATATTACTTCAGTCTGGCTCGAACCGGATGACAGCGTGAATATCTCCATCACTTACATCGGCCAGGTCACGATTTTGCCCGCAGGTATTGCGCCATGAGGTGGATGTTGGGCGTCATCGCAGCGCTTTCATGCAGCGTCGCGGCTTGCGCCACCCCGCCCGAACCGGCGCCACGTTGGTCGCTTGTGGTCCATGGCGGCGCCGGCGTTATCGAGCGCGCAAACCTGACCCCAGAAGTGGAAGAGCAGTATCGCACGGCCATGAACCGCGCGCTGGAGACGGGCGGGAGGATCCTCCAGCGCGGCGGCTCATCTTTGGATGCCGTTGAAGCCGTCATCCGAGAAATGGAAGATGATCCGCTGTTCAACGCGGGTCGCGGCGCGGTGTTTACTGCTGAAGGCCGCAACGAACTCGACGCGTCGATCATGGACGGTAGCAATCGTGCTGCTGGCGCCGTCGCCGGTCTCACGCGCACGCGCCACCCGATCAGCGCAGCGCGCTCCGTGATGGAACGGTCGCGTCACGTGATGCTGATCGGTGAGGGTGCCGAAGCGTTCGCGCGATCGCAAAATTTGGAAGAAGTCGATCCCTCATACTTCTTTACTGAACGCCGTTGGCAGCAGCTCGAAACCAATCTGCGTAACACCAATCTGCCGATCCCGCCGCGCCCCGCGAATGCGCCGCCCGCGCCGCGCGCGCAGCTCACCTATCCGGATGACCACCAGTTTGGGACCGTCGGCGTCGTCGCGCTCGACACGCACGGCAACATCGCGGCCGGCACGTCGACCGGCGGCACAACCAGCAAACGCTGGGGCCGCGTCGGCGATGCGCCGATCATCGGGGCGGGCACTTACGCGCAGAACGGCGTCTGTGGCGTCAGCGCCACCGGTACAGGCGAGTTCTTCATCCGCGTCGGTGTGGCGCGCGATATCTGCGCGCGCATGGAGTTTCGTCACGAAAGCGCTCAGACGGCGGCCGATCACGTCATCGCTGAGGTCGGCGCGACCACGGGTAGTGACGGGGCTGTTGGTGACGGGGGCGTTATCGTCCTCGATGGCCGGGGCCGCGTGGCCTGGGCGATGAACACGCCCGGCATGTATCGCGCCTCGCAATCTTCTGGCGGCGAACCCGTCATTCAGATCTTCGCGGACGAACAATGATCCATTGTTCCATGCGCATGGCACTAAATCCCGTGTCGCCCGTTGATAGGCCGCAACATTTCGGTCTTACGGGAGCACCTCATGTCCACGTTCGTTATTTACGCGATTGGCTTTCTCATTCTTCTCGCGGGCCTGATCTACGGCGCGGTGCTGCTTGGCGTCGCGACGCAGTGGATTGTGGTCGGCGCGCTCGTTCTGCTGGGCCTTGGCATCGCCATGGGGGTGGGCAAGACGCGGACCAAAGACGTTCCTTCGGAATAACACGCAGCGCGCTCTCGGCGCTGCGCCGGGAGTAAGCGCAATGCCCATTACAAACGGCATCCATCACGTTGCCTATCGCTGCAAAGACGCGAAGGAGACAGTCGAGTTTTATAACGACGTCTTCGGCATGGAATACACGACGGCTTTCGCGGAAGACTACGTGCCGTCCACGGGCGAATACGATCCGTACATGCATGTCTTCCTCGATGCCGGAAACGGCAACGTGCTCGCCTTCTTCGAGCTGCCGAACCAAAGAGACATGGGCCGGGACGAGAACACGCCGGCTTGGGTGCAGCACATTGCGTTCAAAGTTGAGAGCCTAGACGCGCTGACCGCGGCTAAGGCGCGCGCCGAAGCGAAAGGGCTCGACGTGCTCGGCCCGACCGACCACGGCATCTTCAAATCCATTTATTTCTTCGATCCTAACGGCCACCGCCTCGAACTCACCGCCGATACCGGTACGGCCGATGAGCTTGCAGAGCTAAAGCGCGTCGCGCCGATGATGCTCGACGAATGGAGCCGTACCAAAAAGGCGCCGCAACACGCTGCCTGGCTTCACGAAAAGGCGCGCGCCTCGCACACAACGAAGTCGCGGATCGGCGAATGATCCGCGCTGTCGCCATTGCGGCCGGCCTCTGTGCACTCACAGCCTGCGGCGCTCTTCTTGGCCCATCGCAGTCTGATCTCGATGCTGCGGTTCACGATTTCTACGCACGCGGCGAAACCGCCAACGCGCCGGACCTCTCAATCGCGCACATCGCCGATTATGAAGGTTGCCAACCGCGCGGCGGTGTCTTCACATGTCCCGTGGTCTATTCGACCGATCGAGGCAACGTGCCGATCATGATCTGGGTCGTCCGAACGACCTCCGGTGGTTGGGAAGTGCGGAACTTGCGCCTAAACGAAAGACGCCGCTGATGTTGAAGCTCTACGATTATTGGCGATCTTCCGCCGCTTATCGCGTCCGCATCGGCCTTGCGCTGAAGGGCGTCGAATACGAGAGCATCCCCGTCAACATCGCTCCGGGTGTCGATGAGCAGATGCGCGAGCCTTACCGCTCCAAGAATCCGCAAATGCGCGTGCCAGCGTTGGAGACCGAGCAGGGCATCATCACGCAATCGCTCTCGATCCTTGTCTGGCTGGATCAAACATATCCGAACCCGCGCCTGATGCCTGCCGATCCATGGCTTGGCGCGCAGGTGCGCTCGTTTGCGACGACGATCGCGACCGATATTCACCCGCTCAACAACACCAGCGTGCTGACGCGCATCAAGCTTGAGTTTGGCGCGAGTGAAGAGCATGTCGGCGAATGGTATCGGCACTGGATCAAGCTTGGCTTCAACGCGCTTGAGCACCAAGTGGCCAAGCATCCAGACACGCCATACGTGTTCGGTGATGAGCCGACGCTCGCCGAAGTGATGCTGGTGCCGCAAATGGCCAATGCGCGGCGTTTCAAGACCGATCTTACGCCGTTCCCGCGCCTCGTAGCGTGGGACGAGCGCGCCCGCGCACATCCTGCCTTCATCAAAGCGGCTCCCGAAAATCAGAAGGACGCAGTGAAACAATGAAACTTGCCTCTTTGCGCCATGGCCGTGACGGCCGCCTCGTTGTGGTCTCCGACGATCTCGCTTGGTACGCGCACTCAGGCCCCGAAGTGCCGACAATGCAAGCGGCGCTTGACGATTGGGAGCACGCGGAGCCGCGGCTCCGCGCCGTCGCAGAGGGCGTCAACAACGGCACGATCCTGCGCGAACGCTTCCACGAACGCGAAGCCGCATCACCGTTGCCGCGCGCGTTTCAATGGGCCGATGGCTCAGCTTACGTCAATCACGTAGCGTTGGTGCGCCAAGCGCGCGGCGCAAAAATGCCGGAGACGTTCTGGTCCGATCCGCTCATGTACCAAGGCGGCAGCGATGTATTCCTCGGACCGCGCGACGCGATCCCATTGAAGGACGAAGCCTGGGGTTGCGACTTCGAGGCGGAAGTCGCGGTCGTGGTCGACGATTGCGAAGCCGGCATCAGCGCGGCGGAAGCCAAGAAGCGCATTCGCCTCGTGATGCTCGTCAACGATGTCAGCTTGCGTAATCTCATTCCGGCTGAGCTGGAGAAGGGCTTCGGCTTCTTTCAATCCAAGCCTTCGTCAGCGTTCTCGCCTGTAGCCGTGACCACGGATGCGCTGGGCGATGCCTGGAAGGACGGCAAGCTGCATCTGCCAATGCATGTCAGCCTAAACGGCAAGTTTTTCGGCGCTGCCAACGCCGGAGAAGACATGACTTTCGATTTCGGCCAGCTCATCGCGCACGCCGCAAAAACGCGTGAGCTCGTAGCGGGTACGATCATCGGCTCCGGCACTGTCTCAAATCGCGGGACTGATGGCGGCCCAGGCAAGCCGATCAACGAAGGTGGCTTGGGTTATTCCTGCATCGCCGAGCAACGCATGATCGAGACGATACAGGCAGGCAAAGCGTCCACGCCGTTCCTGAAGCACGGCGATCGCGTCGAGATCGAGATGTTCGACGCAAAGAAACACTCAATCTTCGGCCGCATCGATCAGCAAGTGGCCAAGGCGTAGGCGAGGGCGCGTGCGCATTGCAATCCTCGCCGGCGCGATTGCGCTTTCGGCGTGCGCCACGCCGGATGTTCCGCTCTCCGGTCCTGCGAGCGCGCAGATCGCTCAGTTTGATGCGAAACTTCAGCGCGGCGAGGCGCTCGTCTCCGAGATCGGCGCGATGTATGCGCGTGATCGCTTGTTGCGCGAAGCGATCATCGCCGGCTTCCGAGACATTACAACTGCGGGAGCGCGCGAAGCTTACATTGAAGGTACGCGCCGGCACTTCGATCGCATCGACGGCGAAAACACGGGGCGGCTGCGCCAAATATTCAGTGAGATGACATGGCGCGATCTGCGTGACATCAGCCCGAGCGCTGCTGAGCAGAGTTTCTCGCTCATCAGCCATTCCGATGACCTTGATCTAAAACGTCAGATGGCCGCGCAGTTCGAGCCATTGGTGCGCGAAGGCATTGTTCAGGCGGACCGCTACGCCAATCTCGTCGACGACATCGCGCTCGGCGAAGGAAACCCGCCCGTGTACGGCATGAATTTCGAGTGCCATCACGGCGTCTACCAACCGCGGCCAGTGATTGATCCCGAAAATCTCAACGCACGCCGCGCTGCGATTGGTCTCAATTCGATTGAAGAATACGCCGCCGAGTCGCGCGCTCTCTACGGCGAATGCCCGGCAGACTATTCCGGCAACTAACGCGGTGTGTAAGCGTCGCGCAGCTCACGCTTCAAGATCTTGCCGATATGGCTGCGCGGAAGTTCGTCGACTAGCCGCACATCGCTGATACGTTGTGTCTTGCCGACACGCTCGTTCGCGAAGGCTTTCAACGTTGCGGCATCCGCGCCGCGCGAGACCACGAACGCCACCGGCGTCTCTCCCCAATCGACGCTCGGTACGCCGACAACCGCGACATCCGCGACATCCGGATGCTGCCGCATCACAGCTTCCAAATCGCTCGGATAAATGTTGAAGCCGCCGGAGATGATCATGTCCTTCTTGCGGTCCATGAGTTCAACGAACCCATCCGCATCGAAGCGCCCGACATCACCTGTTCGAATGAACGCCAGACCGTCAGGCGAAACCCAAGTCGCAGCGTCGGTTTGCTCCTTGCGATTGTGATAACCGCTCATCACCAACTCAGAGCGCCCAACCAGCTCTCCGATCTCGCCGCGCGGCAACTCAAGTCCATCCTCATCGATGACGCGGATATCGTGTCCCGGCGCCGGCTGGCCGACGGTGTGTAGCTTGTCTGGATACACATGCGCGACCAGCACGCAGGTGCCGCCGCCTTCGGTCATGCCGAAATACTCAACGAGCCCACCCGGCCACCGCTTCAACACATCAGCTTTGAGCGCCGCTGAGAAAGGCGCTGACGTGCAAAACTTCATCACGAAGCTCGATAGGTCGTATGAGTCGAAATCCTCGCGCGCCATCAAGCGCGAATATTGGACGGGCACAAGCATCGTGTGCGTCGCACGATGCTTCTGCGCCAGCGTCAAATACTGCGCGGCATCGAACTTCTTCATCAGCAGGGCAGTGCCGCCGAGCCCCATCGTCGGGAAGAAGCTCACCAAGGTCGTGTTGGAATAGAGCGGTGTCGAAAGCAGCGTCACCGCGCCAGGCCCATATCCCATCGCTACCGCGCGTACGACATGCCCAAAGCGCATGCCGAAGCTCTGCACAATACCCTTCGGCGTACCCGTCGTGCCCGACGAATAGATAATGTTGAAGGGCATATCCTCGGTGATCGTCACCGGCGCCGGCTTCGCGCCCTCAGGCGCAATGAACTGATCGTGCCGCGCGCCCGGCGCGCCATCGTCCAAGCCAACGAGCTTCGCTTTCACGCGACTTAGTTTGTCACCGAGTTCACTCGCGACCGCGCGATCGACAAAGAAAATCTTGGCGCCGCAATCGGCGATCATCTCGACGATGCTTTCTGCCGTAGAGGAAGGCGCGATCGGCGCCACAGCCACGCCCGCGCGCAACGCACCCAAGAACGCGGAGGCATACTCGATCGAAGTTCCCGCGCAGATCGCAACGCTCTCGGCCGGCCTTACGCCCTCACGCTGCAGCGCAGCCGCGACGCGATCCATCACCTTGTCGAGATCGCCATAAGAGAGCTGCCGCTCATCTTGAATAAGCGCGATCTTCTCCGGCGCATCCGCCGCAAGCGCGCGGATCATCTCAGGCAGCGGCGTGAACGTTTCAATGCCCAAGGTCAAATCTCCCGCCGCGGCGCGGCCGTTGCAGGATCGCCGGTGTTCGGCGTGCCTTTCGGCTCGATCAGCATCACATGCGTTTCTTCTTCGGCGAACGGCGCGTGCTCTACGCCTTGCGGCACCACGAACACTTCGCCCGGACCAACGCGCACATCGCCATCGCGCAAACGCATGATCATCTCGCCCTTCAAGACGAGGAAGAAGTCATCGGTATCGGCGTGCGAGTGCCAGGGAAATTGCCCCTGAAACTTCACCACCATCAGGTCATGGCCGTTGAACGCGCCGACGACGCGTGGCTGCCAGTGGCCTTCGAATTGTGAGAGCTTGTCGGCGAGGTTTATCTTGCTCATGCGTGAGCGAAGATATCCGTCTGCTCCCAGCCTGCAAGGTCAAGCGCTGCGCGCGTCGGCAAGAAATCGAAGCACGACTGGGCGATCTCGGTGCGGCCCTCGCGCGCTAGCATGGCGTCGAGCCGTTCCTTCAACGCGTGCAGGTGCAGCACATCAGAGGCGGCGTACGCCAGCTGTGCATCGGAAAGCTCCGGTGCGCCCCAATCGCTCGATTGCTGATCCTTCGAGATGTCGCGGCCGAGGACTTCCTTGGTGAGGTCCTTCAGGCCGTGACGATCGGTGTAAGTACGAACCAGCTTTGACGCGATCTTGGTGCAATAGAGCGGCGTTGTGATGATCGAGAGATCGCGCATGAACATGGCGATGTCAAAGCGCGCGAAGTGGAAGAGCTTCAAGTGTGACGGATTGGTCAGCACGCGCTTCAGGTTCGGCGCGTCGTACGTCGCGCGGTCGAGCTGCACCAAGTGCGCTTCGGGACCACCATCGGAGATCTGAACCAGGCAAAGCGGATCGCGAATGAGGGACAAGCCCATCGTCTCGCTGTCGACCGCAACCGGGCCATTGAACGTCACGCTATCGGGCAGATCGCCTTTGTGAAGGTGCACCGCGATGTTCTTGCCGTCGACGGTGAGAGAGAGTTTCCGTGTCATGGGGCGCGGACTTAGTGCAATTTCCCTGGCGGCGCCAGTGCGGCGCTACCGCCGCAGCACCAGGCCGACGCGGAACGCGCGCGGCGGGCCGAAGCTCTCGATGCCATCGCCGCTCTCGGCCGTTTCGATCTCGGCGTCGAGCGCATTGTCCAAGGCCGCATAGACCGAGACACCCGCGCGCAGGCGCTGCTCAGCGCGCAGATCCAGCACCGCCGCTGCATCAAGCTCACGCGAGTTCAGATCGTCCTCGAACCGCGCGGTCTCATAGACCAAGGCCGCGGAGAGCGTCGTCGCGTCGAACACGCGCCAATCCACCCCCGCGCTCACGCTCCATTCCGGCGATTGCGCTGGCCGCAAACCCGCGAGCGGCCCGCTACCGAACTCCGTGTCGGTGTAGTTCAGCGCCACGCGCCAGCCGACGCGTTCGCTCCAGTCACCACGCGCCTCGGCCTCGACTCCCGTCGCATCGATCGCGCCCGCATTCTGCCGCTGCCGATAAGCGCCACCCGCCGGCACAAACACGCCAGGCGGAAATGTGCCCGGCCCGGCGCCAAGAGTGACATTGACGATCGCATCGTCGAGCCGCGTCGCGAACACGCCTGCTTCCCACGACCAATTCGTGTACGCGCCGCCAACGCCAAGATCGAAACCAGTGATCCGCTCCGGCTCCAAGGCTGCGTTTGCTTCGGTGACGTCGTTGCCAACGCGGAAGGGGCGGTGGAGTTCGTTCAATGTCGGAGGACGAAATCCTGCGTATGCAGCGCTGCGGATGAATACGTCGCCAAACTCCCGCCGCACGCCAAGGCGCGCCGTCGGCGCAACAGCCTCGGTATCCTCCGGCGCAAATTGCAGTAGTGGCGCCCCTGTCGCGATCAGCCGCTCAACGCGCTGCCCATCCCACGCGCGATACTGATCCACGCGCGCACCGCCGGTGAAGAGCCAGTCACCAGCTTCGCGCCAGCCTTCAACATACGCACCAGCCGTCAGCGTGCGTCCGCCAGCAATACGGTTGCGCGTGAATTGCCCGCCGCTGAATGAAAAGCGCTCCCGCGTCTCGCCGTCGGCGGTGCGCATATCAGCGCCGACTTCGATGCCGTAGTCCTCGCGCGTCCAACGCAAAGCCGCGTTGCCGCCCCAGCCAAACGCTGGCGTAGTGTATTGTTCGTTTGCTGGCGTTGTCGTGCTGCGATCCGGCGCCGTAGCGACTGACGTGTTGTAGAGATCGGACGTCATAGCCCAGGCCTGGACGCGCCACGCCACATCTCCTGCTGGCGCCGCGAGCGTCACGCTCAAGCTCGCGCCATCGGACGTAGATTCCGCCCCAACCAATCCCGCGCCGCGGCTCTCGGAATACCCGCTCAGCCGAGCGGCAAACACGCGCTCACCGTCGCGCCACTCAAGCCGCGCTACGCCTGCGAGCGAGTCAGACCAAACTTCCGTATCGGCTGCGCCGCGCCCAGCGTGCACCGGTATCCAGCCATCATCCTGCTGCGCACTGGCCGCCAGCATGAACGACCACGCATCGCCGCGCGCTTCGCCAACGCCCGCAGCGCGCAACTGCCCACGCTCGCCGCCTTCAAGCGAAAGCACAGCGCCTCGCTCGCGCCGCTCATCCAGCTGCACCGTGCCAGTCAGTGCGCCCGCGCCATAGGGCCCCGCACCAGCGCCGCGCAACACAGTCGCGTTCGCTACAGTTTCCGGCGGCACAGCACCCCAGATCACCCAGCCGCCAAACGGATCGTTCAGTGGCTGACCATCCAGCGTCACCAATGCGCGACCTGCGCCCGACGGCGCCGACGCGCGAATGGATAGTCCCTGAATTGTCGGATTAGCCGCCGCGCTGTCGTTGCGGCGAAACGTCGAAACACCCGGCGCGGTGCGTAACGCCTCATCCAGGCGTGTTGCTGTTTGGAGCACGACCGGATCGATCTCGTACGCAGAGTAGGCGGCTTCGCCCGGCGCTTCCGGCAAGCGCGGCGCGACGATGACAATGTCTTCGTTCGCGACCGCTTGCTCTGCCACGTGCTCCCCCTAACGCTGCGGCCCATCCAGCGCTTCGTACGTCACGATCGTGAAGCGCGTGCGCTCGCTCTCACGCATCCGCTGCGCGATGACTTCATGTAGCTCTGGCCGCCACGTCGTCCAGCGCGTCACGAACGCATTCGCCGCATCGCGATCACCCGCGCGTTGGATAGCCAGCACTTCGCGCAACAAGCTCGAAACTGCTTCAGGATAGCGCCGATAGTCGATCCGCAAGCGTCCGTTCTCAAACCGCAGCGCGCCATGCTCCAGATACCAGTTCCACTGGATCAGCTGCATCGTCTGATATGGCTGCTCCCGGCGCGGCCGGTTCTTCTGCAACACGCGCCGAATCCCCGATGCATAAATCCCGCGCAGCTGCGCTTCCGTGAGTCGGCCACGTTGTTGCAGAATCCGTGCAGATGTCAGCGACACCAGATCGGCCTTCATCTCTTCCAGAAGATCGGCGGTATCTTCCAACGCCGCGTCGAGGTCGCGACCATCAGCAGCCTGATCGACCCCGAGATAATGCCCAATCTCGTGCCACAGCGTGCGATAGAACCCGCCTTCGGCGGTAAGGTCACTTGCTTGGCCCGGGATCACCGCCGCCGCGAACGCGCGCTGCGTCTCCGCGAAGATATCATCGTTCAGCAGAATATTGCCGCGCATCAAAATCGTGCGTCCGTACTGCCGCGCCAGATACGCCTCGTTCGGTAAAATTGTCGCCGTGTTCGTCCCGCGCGCCTGACCGAAATCCGCGATGATGTTGTAAACGCCAACAGGAATATCCGTGCGCACCTCACGGTGGTGCTCATACGGCAGCGCATTCTCGACGCGCTGAATATCACCCAGAGCCTCCTGCAGCTCTTCGCTCCGCACACGATCCCGTACCAACAGCGAAAGCGAGAAGAACGACTTCACGCCATAGAGCGCATCGTCATAAGTCTCATACGATCCGATCTGCGCATTCAGATTGCCGGTGAAATCTCCGGTCACCCAAGCCGCATCGCCGCCTTCATAATCATCGGCCAACAAGTCCCGCGCGCGCAGGCGCAGATAGCGTGCAAACGCGGCGTCACCACTTTCGACCGCATCCGCCGCCGCATTCAGCCGATCCACGATGAAAAAGAAGTCGTGCGCATACGCGACCGAGTAGGGCAGCGCCAAATACGTCTCTTCATTCTGCAACCGCGCCCGCAGGCCCGGATGCAACGTGTGCAACACCGGATGGTGATCCAGCACCATCAGTGCGTGCGCCCGGTTCTCGGCGCTGGCTTCGACCACAACCGTTCGATCGTCCAGCAACGTCGCGCGCCGATCCGGATGCGCCGCCAAGAACGCGTCCATCGTTTCGCGCGTGGTGCCCGGCGGGTACATGTTCCGCGCCGGGGTCTCCGGCGACACCGTGAGGAAAGGCTCGCGCGTGTTGTCCAACGTCGAAGCGATAGGCCCGGCATTCATGCGGAAGAGATCGTTCTCGCGCGTCAATTCCGGGTGCTCGGCCAAATACGCCGCCGCGTTCAGCGCCTGCGGATGCCGCTGCGCCATGTAGAGCTGATGCATACGCTCGCCGGCCTGCAGCAACTCACGCACCGCCACGCGCTCGCCGTCGCTCAAGCCCGAAAGGTCAGGCGCCAAATGCAAACGCTGCGTCCGTTGCAAGATCGCGTCGGCTCGCGCCGCGTCCCAGCTCGGCGCGATGCCCGCGGTCGATGGCGGACCGTGCTCTTCCATCGCTGGCGTGCTCGCGCACGCAACAAGACCAAAAGCCAGGATAAAACTGAGATTGCGCATTCGTCCGCCTAGCACGCACCCCGCGTCCGCCAAAGCGTACCACGACGGATAAGCGATTTTTCGGCGACTATCGCGTGCCCTACAGGTAGGATCGCGCAACTGGAGCGCGCCCCATCTCTGAAGTCGCCGCCTTTATTGAAGCGAACCTGCCGCTCGCACCGGTTCCCACAATTCCAGAAATCCGAACGCATAAGGCCGGTCCACGCAGCGGCCTTTGGCGTCTAGCGCAGGCCGATGAGAGTTTCGAAGCGCCGTACTGGGCGCAGTACTGGGGCGGCGGCCTCGCGCTCGCGCGCCACGTGCTAGATCATCCCGACATCGTTGCGGATCGCAACCTTGTCGATCTCGGTTGTGGTTCCGGCCTCGTCGCGATCGCAGCCGCCAAAGCTGGCGCACGCAGCGTCACAGCGATCGACGTCGATCCTTACGCAATCGTCGCAACCCAACTCAACGCCACCGCAAACGACGTCGTCGTCGCCACGGTATGCGCGGATATTCTCGCAGGCGATCCACCAACCACCGACATCATTCTCGTTGGCGATCTCTTCTACGATTCCGAGCTCGCCGAACGCGTCACCGCGTTCCTCGATCGCTGCCTGACGGCAAACATCGAAATTCTCGTCGGCGATCCTTGGCGCACGCCGCTGCCGCGTGCGCGCCTCGAACTGATCACCGAACATCCTGGGCTCGATTTCGGAGACACCTCGACCGCGACCCGCATGAACGCCGTCTTCCGCTTCATCGCTACCGAATAGGGCGGTCCAAGTGCCATCCGACAGTCCACACCCGGCGCCAAACTGTCGCCTAAAGCCGAAGTTGACGGCCCGTCGCGGCTCCCTTAAACCCCGCGCTCTTCTACCCCGTGCCCGGATGGCGGAATTGGTAGACGCACCAGCTTCAGGTGCTGGCGCTCGCAAGGGCGTGGAGGTTCGAGTCCTCTTCCGGGCACCATTTCCATGAACGACGGCACCACACCGCCGTACCGCGCAGAAGCGTGTGCACTGGAGATGGCGCCGGCGTTCGACGCTGCCGTCATTCAACTCGCGGCTGATTTGGCCGCCTTCTACCAAGCCCAGCCTGACGCAGCTGCGATGTTTGCGGATGTTGGCCAGCTCGCAATCGTCTCAGGTTTGCTCGCGCTACCCACGCCCGTCACCGAAGCTGACCTCTGTCGCCTCGTAGGCGCCGGAGCGCTCGCGAGCCGACGCCGTGTGCGCAATCACATCGCGCGTTTGGAGGGAGCAGGGCTCGCGCAACTCGGTGACGGCGGTGATCGCCGCACTCGGCCCATGGTCTCGACACCGAAACTCGACGACCTGTTGAACCAATGGGTGCGCGCTCTCGCGAGCGCCGCTGCCGATCTCTGCGGCGTAGATAAAGCCATGCTCGAACGCGGCGATCTCGCACGCTTCTATCTCCGCCAAGTAATCGCAGCCGCCGGGGGCGGGTGGCTGGAATTCAGCAGGCCCTCCAGATCCGATGGCGCTGCAGCGTCCGATGGCGCGTATTGTGCTCTACGACAACAACACCTTCCGCGGTCGCAATATCGGCATCACCCAGAACACGCCCGATCTCGGCCGCCGCCGCTTCTCTGACCTTGCCTCGGCGGCGCGCTCGCAAGGAGGTGTTTGGGAATTGTGCACTGAGCCGAACTACGGCGGCACGTGCGTCACCACCGATACCGATCTCGTTCTCGGCGCCGCTGGCGTGGACAACACGATCGCCTCGGTCCGCCTCATTCGCCCCTGACGGTGGACGCTTTCAATTCTACATAGGGCAGTTGTCGAAAGGCGGCTGCTATTATGCTTATCAAGATTGAAGGGCCGGGGACGTTCACCGTCGAGGTCGTCGGCGTCTCGCGGCGACAGGACGTGCTGGCCGATGTCGTTGATCGGCATGGGCGCAGCGGTCGTACTGTAACCGCCGACGCGCATCTCATTCTCGAAAATTCAAATCCGCACGATGCCAACGCTGTCCGCGTCGAGATCGACGATGCGCTTATCGGCTATCTCAGCCGCGACAACGCCGCGCGCTATCGCGCCGATCTCACCGTCGCCGGCACGCCCGACGCGACGGTACAATGTAAAGCGCGCATCGTCGGTGGCTTCGAAACGGCAAACGGCCAGCGCGCGAGTTTTGGCGTACGCCTTGATCTGCCGCCGATGGAATCAGGCGCATGACGAGCGCGACCTATCGGATTTTCGAGCAAGCGATCCGGGATCGAGAGCAGATTGCTTGCATGTATGGCGGTCACCATCGCGAACTCTGCCCGATCATCCTCGGTCACAGCGACGACGAGGAAAAAGCGCTGACGTGCCAAGTTGCTGGTGACAGTCGTTCCGGTTTGCCTCCCGACGGTGAGTGGCGTTGCTTGTTCTTGTCCAAGGTCGGCTTCGCGCGCCTCCACGAGGGCGAATGGAAAAGCGGCGATAGTCACGCTCAACCGCAAGGCTGCGTCGAGATTGTTGATCTCGACGCCAACCCCGATAGCCCGTACAGCCCGAAGCGTCGCACGTAGTTCGCTCGTCGTTCCAGATTGCCGCCTATCGCTGCAGAGTTGTGAGCGACTCCAAAGGCGTCACCATACTTGGCTTGAGTGAAAGGCCAGTCATGCTCGGAATGACAACACGCCGCCAAGCGCTTCTGTTCGCAGCAAGCGCCAGCGCTTTGCCGCAAATAACTGCATGCGCCGCGCAGGGCGCCGTTGCCGCGCCTAGCGCGCTTCGCTTGATCACTCGTCCGCAGCGCGTGTTCAAGGCGGCGGACCTTCCCCGCGAGCGCACCGAGGCATGGTTCGCGTTTGCGATTATCGAAAGCGCCACCGAGGTGCAGGCCGATCCAGCGCACGTAACGGTCACCTATGTGAGCGGCGGCGCCGAAACGTCGCGCGTCGAATATTGGGGTGAGGCGCTCAATGCGATCGTAGCGCGAGGTTTGCCGGCGCCGTCCGGATCGTTTTGGCCGTTTGGCGTGCGCTTGGTGTCGCGACAACCTGCGGCGGCGAACATTGATCGCATGCGCGTCAGCATTCGTTTCAGCAACGGGTTGTCGCCGCTCGAGGCCGACATTGCCGTCAACACCTACACACAAACCACCAATCTGATCTTCCCGTTCCGCGGCAACGGCTTCGTTACGCAAGCTGGCGCCGCAAATGGCGGACACCGTAACGGCAGCGGCCAGTTCGCGATCGACGCGATGGCGCTCAGTGAAAATTATGCGCCGCAACACACTGCGGCGTTTGCCGTGAACACTGACGTCATCGGCTATGGACGTGAACTTATCGCGCCCGGCGCGGGCGTCGTTGTTATCGCGCGCGGCGATCGTCCCGATCAGCCCGTGCCGGGCGAGAGCAACGAGGACTTTCATGTTCCGGAATTCCGCGGCTCGGGCGATCCTGGCAATCATGTGATCATCGACCACGGCAATGGCGAGTTCAGCTTAGTCGCGCACTTGATGGCGGGTTCTCTCGCTGTCCGCCAAGGGCAACGCGTCGCTCAGGGTCAGCGCATTGGCCGCCTCGGCAATTCTGGCGATAGCTTCGCGCCGCATGTGCATCATCAACTGCAGGACGGCGCCTCTTGGCAAAGTGCGAGCGCTTTACCGTGCCGCTACAGCAACATCACAAACCAAAGGCTCGACCGCGGTGAGTTTTTCACGGCAAGCTAGGCTCCGACTCAACGGAGCCCAACGTGCCGGCCTGGCTAAGAAAAAATGCGCTCGATGTCGCCGCCTTCATCTGGGGCGTGGCGGAAGCGACGCTGTTCTTCTTTGTGCCCGATGTGCTGCTGAGCTACATTGGCCTGAAGCGCGGTATCAAACCCGCAGTACGCGCATCCATCATTGCGGCGATCGGCGCGAGCGTGGGCGGCATCATCATGTATCTCTGGAGCGGGAGCGATCCCGCAGTCGCGCGCGAAGCTGTGCTCGCTGTGCCGGCGATTAGCGAAGCTATGGCGCAGCACGCGGAGCAGGAGATGACGGAGAATTGGTTCCTCGCCACCTTCCTCGGCCCGGTCACTTCAACGCCGTTCAAAGTCTTCGCGATCCTTGCGCCGCAAGCCAGCGCATCGCTGCCGACATTCGCGCTCGCCGCCGTCGCGGCGCGCCTGCCGCGCTTCTTGATCGCCTCGATCGGCGCGTCTCTGACCGGTCGCTTCTTGAGCCGCTGGCTCAGCGAGCGGCAGCTTCTCTGGGTCCTCATCGGCGCATGGCTCTTATTCTACGCGGTATTTTTCACCCTAATGCCGAACTGACGCAGCCCCGAGCCTTGGCGCCCCGCGCGAGCGCCTATACCTACCGGCGTTGAAATGACGCCTCGCGACCGCATCCGTAACTTCTCAATCGTGGCTCACATCGACCACGGCAAGAGCACTTTGTCTGATCGTCTTATCCAGACGACTGGGGGTCTCACTGCGCGTGAGATGACCGAGCAAGTCTTGGACAATATGGACATCGAAAAAGAGCGCGGGATTACGATTAAGGCGCAGACGGTGCGGCTGGATTATCGGGCCAAGGACGGGCTCGACTACGTTTTGAATCTGATGGACACGCCGGGGCATGTGGACTTTGCGTATGAGGTCTCGCGCTCGCTGGCGGCTTGTGAGGGGGCGCTGCTGATCGTCGATGC
>JBEBHI010000002.1:0-61370 GCA_040080935.1 Terricaulis sp. | reverse complement strand
GCGACCGGCACGCCGCAACCAGCGACCACGAACGCGACGGCCGTCGAAATATTCAGCGTATGTGCGCCATCGCCGCCCGTGCCGCACACATCTATCGCGCCGTCCGGAGCATTCACCCGAACCATCCGCGACCGCAGCGCCCTTGCGCCGGCTGCGATAAGCGGTGCGTGACTCATCAACGGCATTGTCAGCGTCAAAAACTGTTTGATGTCTTCATGCGCCGCCGCGCCGTCCATGATCTCTGCGAACGCGCCATCAATGTCGGACGCTTGCACCGCGGCGCTATCGCGCAGAGCCGCAATCGTAGCCGCCAGGCTCATCGCAAGCCCGCCGCGTCGAGGAAATTGCCAACGATCGCGTGCCCATGCTCCGACGCAATCGATTCCGGGTGAAACTGGACGCCAAACACCGGTCGCGTCTTATGCGACAGCCCCATCACTTCGCCGTCCGCGGTCTCGGCGTCGATGTTCAGCTCCGCCGGAAACGTCGCGCGCTTCACTGCCAGGGAGTGATAGCGCGTCGCACGGAATGGCGAGGGAAGGCCGCGAAACAGCCCGCCGTCGCGATGCGTCACTTCGGACACCTTGCCGTGCATAATCTCCTGCGCACTCACTACATCGCCGCCGAAAGCATCCCCCATGGCCTGATGCCCCAGGCACACGCCGAACATCGGCAGATCGGCGGGCGCCTTCGCGAGCAGCTCCAAGCAAATGCCGGCTTCTTTCGGCGTGCATGGTCCCGGCGAGAGGATCACTGCCTTCGGCTTCTTCTTGAGGACGTCCGCCACTGTGAGCGCGTCGTTGCGTACGACCTCAGCGCGCACGCCAAAGTCCTCCACGTAGTGGACGAGGTTATAAACAAAGCTGTCGTAATTATCGATGACGAGGATCATGGGAGCCGGGCCTTCAGGCTAGCGAGAGACGAGCAAGTTCAAAGCGTCGTCAAACGTGCCATCGTGCGGAGGCCAGCCAAAGGGTCATGCGGTCGTTAGCCTAGCGCAGCGTCGGACCAAAAGAAATGGCGAGACCTTGCGGCCCCGCCATCCCAGCAGGCGAATTTGAGAGTTTAGCGGCCGCCGCGCAGCGCTTCGAGTTGCGCGCGATTGAGGTCGTCGGTGTTGTAACGGCCGTCGGCCACAGCAATTTGCACCGTCTGCGGCATGTCTGCGGCAGCTTGAACGGCGGTCTCTGCGCCTGCGCGCGCGGCTGGCGCCGGAGCGGCGGCAACCTGCGTAGAAGCGGCAGCTTCCGCGCTTACTGTCGCATCTGGCGTGGCTTCGGTCGCAGTCTCAGCCGTCTGTGTGGTGGCATTCGGCGCCGGCTCAGCGGACGGCGTCGTCACAGTACCTGTCGTCTCGGCTTGCGCGGTCGTTAACGGCGTTTGCGTCGATGCGCTGGCTTCACCCGTTACTGTTTGCGGCGTCGTCGCGGCGTTGGCGGTTTCTTCCGCTTGCTCGGTCGTTTCCCGGACAGCATCTGTCGCTGGCGTTGCGCTGGCCTCGGCTTGCGCACGTTCGGTTGGAGTATCCGTTACTTGCGCGAACGCAGGCAGCGCGAACGCCAATGCGGCCGTGGCCGCCGATGCGATGAGAAGCTTCTTCATGCGATTGTCTCCGAGAGCGCCGGAAGGGAGGTTCCAGCTTTGAATGCACGCAGGACAACGCGCACGCGCCGGGCCGGGCGCCACGGAACTTCGCTTAAATGACCGTAAGCGCGGAACTTCGAGCTACGCGTAACGCCAAGCTTCGCTGGCTGCGCGAAATAACGCGCGCGACTTGTGTTGCGTTTCCTGCAGCTCAAGTTCCGGATCGCTGTCGAGCACGACACCGCCGCCGGCTTGTACGTGCAGCATGCCGTCTTTAACCACCGCAGTGCGCAGAGCGATACAGGTGTCCATGTCACCGCCCGCGCCGAAATAGCCGACGCCGCCTGCATAGATGCCGCGTTTGTAGGGCTCAACTTCGTTGATGATTTCCATCGCCCGGATTTTCGGCGCGCCTGTCACGGTGCCGTGCGGAAATCCCGCGAGCAGGGCGTCGAGCGCCGTCAGCCCATCGGCGAGTTCGCCTTCAACGTTGGAGACGATGTGCATCACATGGCTGTAGCGCTCGATGGTGAATGCCTCGGTCACGCGAACGTGCGCCGAACCTGCGCTTGCTGTCGCCGCATTCGATCCGGCCTTGGCGCCGCGCACTGCGACGCGGCCTAAATCGTTGCGCGCGAGATCGACGAGCATCAGGTGCTCCGCGCGTTCTTTGGGATCGGCGAGTAGTTCTTCCTCAAGTGCGTGATCGTGCGCCGGTGTGTCGCCACGTGGCCGCGTTCCGGCGATTGGGCGAATGGTGATCGTGTCGGCGCGCTTGCGCACGAGGATCTCCGGGCTCGATCCCACCACCGCGAAATCCGCGAAGTTGAGATAGTAGAGGAAGGGGGAAGGGTTCAGTCGCCGTAGCGACCGATAAAGCGCGAACGGCGGCGCCTTCAACGGCGCCGAGAAACGCTGGCTCGGCACCACCTGAAAGACATCGCCGGCGCGGCAGTATTGTTTGCACGTGTTCACGAGTGCGCGATACGCGTCAGGCGTCGTGTTCGATTCGGGATCGACTGTTTCCGGCGTCGCCTCGCTGCCGCGTTTCTTCGCCAAAGGACGGTCAAGCGCGCGCCATACGCGCTCCAGCCGCTCACGGGCTGCGCTGTATGCTGCTTCCGCAGTTTGGCCGACGCGCTTGCGCGCCGGGGTAATCAGCGTGATCTCACCAGTGACGTTGTCGAACACGGCGACAATCGTCGGGCGCACAAGCAGCGCCTCAGGTGTGCCAATCGGATCAGCAGCTTTCTCAGGCAGCTTCTCCACTAGCCGGACCATGTCGTAGCCAAGATAGCCAAACAGCCCTGCCGCCATCGGTGGCAGATGCTGAGGCAATTCCATCGCAGAGCGCGCCAGCAGCTTGCGCAGGCTCTTCAACGGCGTGTCGCGCTGTGGACGGAATGCGCTGTCGCCGAACCCTCCGCGACTGGCCTCGGCGCGTCCGTTACGCACGCGCCAAACCAAATCCGGCTTCAGGCCGATGATCGAGTAGCGTCCGCGAAAGTCCCCGCCTTGCACGCTTTCCAGCAAGAAAGAGCCCGGCTTGTCCGCGCCAAGCTTCAGCATCGCCGAAACCGGCGTCTCCAAATCGGAGACGCGCTTCATCCAAACCACGCCGCCACCGCGCGCATGAATCTCGGAGTAGGCGGCCAGCGCCGGTTCCAGCGCTGGCTCCGCCTGGCTCATTGCTGGGCGGCGTCTGCTTCAGGCGCAGTGCTCGGGCGGTAGACGCTGTCGATGACGCGGTCGTTGCGACGCGGATTGGCGTCGGCGACGATTTGGCCTTGCAGCGCTTCAACAACGCTCGTGCTCACGCCGCAAACGGGTGGTGCGCCTGCTTGCAGTGCTTGCTGTAGGCAGGGGCGCTCAGCGTAAGTTCGTGTCGCCTCAAGAATTTGGGGATCGATCGCAGTCAGGTCTGGCCGATTGATGTGTTCAACGAGGCCGATCAGGATGCCTGCGTCACCGACGAGATGAACGGGCGCGCCTTCGGCCACCGCGAAGAGCTGCTCGGCCATGCCTTGCGGCAGATTTTCCCGTGCAGCACGCCGATCGACGGTGCGTGATGTCGCGACGACGCGCGCATGGTTTGCGCTTGCGACAGCCGTCAGTGATTGGCCGTTCGTGATCGCCGTCGTCATCGTCTCCGCCAACTCGCGCAGACGGTTTCCGCGCTCGCGCCGGATCCAGGCTTGGATCAATTGCGGGCGCACTTCTTCGAGCGGACGGACGCTTTCCGGGATGATCCGATCGACGCCCGCCATCACGTCAGCGTCGCCAACGGTCTGGAAGTCCGTCGCTTCACCTTCAGGCGTGGCGAATGCAGTCGCCAGCACGTCGGCCAAATCAGCCGCGGCCTCAACAGGCTCACCTTGTTGATTGCGCCCTTGAGCTTCGATTGCTGGCAGCGTTGCGGTCGTGAGGCCCGCTTGACGCGCTGCCTCGGCCAGCGTGCCACCAGCCGAGCGCGCGTCTTCGAACGAGGAGACCGCAGTCGCCATCAATTCCTGAGCTTGATCGGCAGCAAGCGCAGCGCGAATTTCCTCACGGTGCTCCGCATAGCTCGGCGCGACGGCCGGTGTTGAACCTTCGACCCTTACGACGATGAACGGCGACAGCGTGCTGCGCGCCACGACCGCAGGGCCGCGTACTTGGGCGCCGAACACAGCGGCCGCGGCGGCTTCGTCTGGCACCTGAGCGCGTGATTGATTTTCGCCGCGCGTGATCTGAAGGCTCATGGCCTGTGCAACAGCAGCCGGCGCTTCGCCGCGATTGATGCGTTGTGCCGCTTCGTTCGCCTGCGCTTCGTTGGTTGCCGCGATACGCGCATAGGTGCGGGTTTCGGGGCGCGTCATTTGCGGCGCGCGGGCATCGAAGTCTTCGCGGATGCGTTCCTCGGGCACTTGCACGCGCGCGGCGAAATCGCTGGGGCGTGCATAGACGAGCGTCAGGACACGAAATTCAGGGAGCCGCAGCTGCTGCTGACTGTCCTCATAGAAGGCTTGAACCTGAGCGTCGTTCGGTTGTGGGATTGCGCCAACGGCCGAGACCGGGACTTCCAGCAATGACACCACCCGGGTTTCGGCGTCGTACGCATACGTCAAAGCACCGAAGCTCGAAGGCGCGCGGACGCCTGCCATCAGCGACTGCACCACCATCGCGGTCGTAAGGTCGCCGCGCACGTCGCGCTCAAATTCCGACTGCGTGTAGCGCATCTCGTTGAGGAAGCTGGCGTAGGCAGTTTGGTCGAACGCGCCGGTCACGGCGTTGTGGACGGCGGGAATGTCGGCGATCCGGTCGCGCACTTGGGTGTCGCTGGCGCTGACGCCAATCTTGTCGGCGTAAACATACATTGCGACGCGATTGATCATGCGTTCGAGCAAGTTGCGATGGATGCCCTGATCGATCGCGTCTTGCTGGCTCAGATTGTTGCCGTTCTGACGTTCGCCGCGCAGCGTCAGTTCGATCTCACGCGTCAGCTGGGGCGGCGTGATACTGCGCCCGCCAACGGTCGCGACCGCGTTGTTGCCGCCGAAATCCAAGCCGCTGTTTGGAATGAGGAACAGAACCGTCGCCAGACCCACAAGTCCAACGATGATGGTTGCGATCCAGCCGCGGGTGATATTCCGAAATTGCAGAAGCATGAGCGGTTCCGTATGCGTGAGGCGGCGGACCATAGAGAGGGCCCCCGAGCGGGGCAATTGCCGCACGCCGCCGCAGCGGCGCGACCAAAGGGAGAGGGCATGGCCTCGCGTAAGCCGCTGATCGCGGGAAACTGGAAAATGTTCGGCCGTGGCGCTGACTTGGCCGAAATCGGTGTTCTAGCCGAAACGATCGGCCCAGCGGCGGCCAAGATCGAGGTGCTCATTTGCCCGCCGGCCGTCTTTATTGCGCCCGCCGCCTGGCAGACCCGCGACAAGCCCATCATGATCGGGGGCCAAGATTGCAGCCCGAACGCAGCCGACGCCGCCCGGACCGGGGAGATCAGCGCCGCTATGCTGGCTGATGCGGGCGCCAAGTACGTCATCGTCGGCCATTCCGAGCGCCGCCAGAACCACAAGGAGAGCGACGATCTGGTCCGCCAGAAGGCGGAAGCGGCGATAGCCGCAGGCCTGACGCCCATCGTCTGTGTCGGCGAAACCCAAGCCGAGCGCGCCGCCGGCCAAGTCGCCGAGGTCGTTGGCCGCCAGGTCAACGGCAGCGTCCCCGGGCAGGGCGGCGCGTTTGTGGTCGCCTACGAACCGGTCTGGGCAATCGGCGGAAATTCAACGCCAACGCTCGCCGAGATCGGCGAAGTGCATGCACTCATTCGAGAAACCCTGGCCGGTCAATTCGGCGTGCAGGCGAACGAAACCCGCATTCTCTACGGCGGATCGGTCGGACCGAAGAATGCAGGCGAGATATTCACCGTTGAGGGTGTGGACGGCGCCCTTGTTGGGCGTGCGAGCCTGAAGGCCTCTGACTTTTCGGCCATAATTTTAGGCCATCCGGCTGCGGTGTAGGGATGCACTGCGACGGGCTGGTGTTTAGGATGGGCGTCAGCTATTGAGCGCGCTTTCGCGCGCGCCCATGTAGGGGCGCGACAGCGAATAGGCGTGGGAGACGGGCGAGAAGATGGGTTTGGTCGTTCTCACTATCCATTTGGTTGTGTGCGTGTGCCTCATCGGCCTCGTGCTTTTGCAGCGCTCTGAAGGTGGAGCGCTCGGCATGGGCGGCGGCGGCGGTGGCGCACTGATGAGCGGCCGCGGCGCTGCCGACGCCCTCGCCAAGATGACCTCCGTCGCCGGCGGCTTCTTCATCGTCACTTCGCTGACCCTCACCATGCTTTCTGGCGCCGCCAGCACCGGTGGCCGTTCAGTCATGGATCTGCTGCCCGCGACGCAAACCGCGCCCGCCACGACGGCGCCTGCGACGACGGAAACTCCGGCTGCTCCAGCCACGACGACAGACCCGACTGAGGGCCGCGTCGAAAGCCCGACCCAACTTGTCTCACTCGGCCCGAGCGAAGCTGCGGCTGCAACGCCGCCGCCCGCAGCTGCGACCACACGCGCTGGCCCGATCGAGAACCGCACCACGCAGCAAGCCGCGGCAACGCAGCGCCAAATCACGCCGGCCAGCACGGGCGCGACGACCCAGCGCACGACGCCGACGACTACGCCGCAACGTTCCGCTCCTCAAACGACCCCGGCGAGCACGCAGCCGGCGCAACGTCAGGCGCCGCCGCCAGCCACGACGGGCAATGCAGTCGGCGGGATCGATCTCACAACTGATAACCAGCTCGGTACCGAATCGAGCGACTCTGCTAACGACGGTGTCGCGGCAGTTCGGCGCGAACGCGCCGGTCCCGACCAATAAGCCCGTAAGCCGGGCCGGGAAGATCGGCTTGAGCTGAGACGGAAGGATAATGGCTAGGTACGTCTTCATTACCGGTGGAGTGGTCTCTTCCTTGGGGAAGGGCATCGCCTCCGCCGCCCTCGGCGCGTTGCTTCAAGCACGCGGATACCGGGTCCGACTCCGCAAACTAGATCCCTATCTCAACGTCGATCCGGGCACGATGAGCCCGTATCAGCACGGCGAAGTTTTCGTCACCGACGATGGCGCGGAAACCGATCTCGATCTCGGCCACTACGAACGCTTCACCGGTGTGAGCGCCACCCAGGGCGACAACATCACCACCGGGCGCATCTACCAGGACATCATCACCAAAGAACGCCGCGGCGATTATCTCGGCGCGACCGTGCAGGTGATCCCGCACGTCACGAATGCGATCAAAGATTTTGTCCTCTCCGACAACGGCGGGGCGGACTTCGTGCTCTGTGAAATCGGCGGCACGGTCGGCGACATTGAAGGCCTGCCGTTCTTCGAAGCCATTCGCCAACTGGGGCAAGAACTCGATCCTGGCCAAGCAGCGTTCGTTCACCTCACACTGCTTCCGTACATTCCGTCGGCCGGCGAGATGAAGACGAAGCCGACGCAGCACTCTGTGAAGGAGCTGCGTTCAATCGGCATTCAACCGAACATCATCCTCTGCCGCTGCGATCGCCCGATCCCGGCAGATGAGAAGCGCAAGATCGCGCTCTTCTGCAACGTTCGCGAAAGCTCAGTGATCGAAGCGCGTGATCTGCAGTCGATCTACGAAGCGCCCATCGCGTATCACTTCGCCGGTTTGGACACCGAGTTGTTGCGTCACTTCGGCGTCAACGTCGCACCGCAACCCGATCTCGCGAAGTGGGAGACGATCGTCCAGCGCCTGAAGGCGCCCGACGGTGAGGTCACGATCGGCGTTGTCGGCAAATACACCGAGCTCAAAGATGCCTACAAATCGCTGATCGAAGCGCTCTATCACGGCGGCGTCGCCAACAACGTCAAAGTCAATTTGCGCTGGATCGAGAGCGAGAAGTTCGAGGAGCTCGGCGACGCCTGGCACGAAGACCTGCACGGCGTGCACGGCATCCTCGTCCCCGGTGGCTTCGGCGAGCGTGGCACCGAGGGAAAGATCGCCGCAGTCACGTTCGCGCGCGAACACAAAGCGCCGTTCTTTGGCATTTGCTTCGGCATGCAAATGGCCTGCATCGAAGCCGCGCGTAATCAAGCCGGCCTCAAAGGCGCAAGCTCAACTGAATTCGGCGCAGCCAAGCACCCGATCGTCGGTCTGATGACCGAATGGCTCAAAGGCAACGAACTCGAACGGCGCGTGGCTGAAGGCGATCTCGGCGGCACCATGCGCTTGGGCGCGTTCAAAGCCGCACTCGAACCGGGCAGCAAAGTTGCTGAGATCTACGGCGACACGGAAATTTCCGAACGCCATCGCCACCGCTACGAGGTGAATACCAAGTACCGTGACAAGCTCGAGGCCGCAGGCCTCATCTTCTCCGGTATGAGCCCCGACGGCATCCTTCCGGAAATCGTCGAACGCCGCGACCACCCGTGGTTCATCGGTGTGCAGTATCACCCAGAACTGAAGAGCCGCCCGTTCGAGCCGCACCCGTTGTTCGCGAGCTTCATTGCTGCGGCGGTTGAGCAGAGCCGGATGATGTAGGGCGGCGCGCATTTATGCGCGCAACGATCGCGTGATCTCCCCCCGCGCAAGGTGGCGTTCGAACACGCGCCAATACAAGACCCGGCCGGTCCAGCTGGCGCCCGACGTAAGCAGTGGACGGCGGCGCGGCTGCATGTCAGTGCAGGGAGCATGCTGCTTACTTTCGCCGCCGCCTCATCGATAGCCCCCGAAACCGGCAACGGTGGCGGCGTCGTTGCGCTCTTCATTATTGTCGCGGCGATCGGCCTCTGGTTTGCGCTTCGCACCTTCATCCGCGGCCTACAGGCCAAGAAAACCGAAACCGCCACCGGCGGCGATTTTTCGGGCTACGCGCTCGAGGCGCTTGTAAACGCAGCGAAGCTCGACGGACGCGTCAATGACGAGGAGAGACGCGCCATCGCTGTCGCGATGCGAGAAATTGCCGGCGAAGCATTTGAGGCGGCAAAGGTCGAGCAGTGCTTTGCTCGTCCCGGTCTAAACAAGGACGAACTCGTCGCGTTTCTGGCTGCCCGTTCGCGTGCGTTCACACGTGACCAGAAAGTGTCGCTGCTTAAAGCCCTGATGGCCGTCTTCGTCTCGGATGGAAAATTCGACGAAAGCGAGCACAGCGCGCTGATGGACTACACAGCTGCCATCGGCTTCGACCGCGAAGGCGCGCCGCAACTGCTGCGCAGCTTCACGCTCGGCAACATCACCTAAGCCGTTACGCGCTGCACAAACGCCATAACATCAGCCAATGTCGCCGCGCGGCTGCGCAGCGGTCGCGACAACGCCAACATGATGTCGACGTGATTGACGCCCGGATAGGTCTTCGTCTCCACACGCCCGCCGGCGGCACGCATGGCGGCATCGAGGCTTCGAAGATTGCGCGGCCCGACGGTCGTATCTGCCTCGCCCCACAGCAGCAGCAAGGGCGGTGCGTCTCTGCGTGCGAAGTGAACGGGTTGCGTCAGCGCCGTGTCTGGCGCCTGGCCGAACGCGTTGCGCGTCGCATCCACATCGAACGGCAGAAAATCGTACGGTCCTGATAGCCCGACAGCACCACGCACTCGCGCGCTGTCAACGCCAGCGTCACGCAGATAATGTGCGTCGAGCGCCAGCATCATCACGTTGTAGGCGCCAGCCGAGTGACCCACGAGCACGATGCGGGAGGGATCGCCGCCATATTCCTGCGCGTGATCAGCTGCCCAGCGCACAGCTGCGGCGCAATCTTCGATGAAACTCGGGAAGCGGACGCTCGGCACGAGCTGATAATCCGGGATCACCGTCACGAAGCCGCGCGAGGCCAAAGCTGCGCCGGCGAACGCGTAATCGCCCTTCGATCCCGAAGTCCACGAGCCGCCATAGATGAACACGACCACCGGCAGCTGCGTGGCGCCTGGTGGCGCGTAAACATCCAATTTGCGACGCGGCCCATCTCCATAGGCGACGTCGCGCGCCGCCCGGGTCGCCCCGGCATCGCGCGGCGCCATTGCGTTGAAAGTCCCCAAAGAGGGGGTGCAGGCAGCTGCTAAAGTGGCGAGGAGGAGGGTCCGGCGGTGCATTAGCCACCCATACGGCTTTCCGCCCCGCCTGGATGCATCCAATCCGCGCTCGCCCCGCATCTCCTAGCCAACAGACGGGTAAACTGCGCCCGGCGGTATCTAGGGGAAACACTATGAGACTGATTTTGGCGGCATCCGCCCTGGTCCTGGCAACGGCGGGCGCAGCCCATGCCGAGACTCGCAACCTTTCTGGTTTCACCAAGGTCGATGCCAATGCCGGCACCGACGTTGAAGTCACAGTCGGCGGCGCTTATCGGGTCGAAGTTACCGGCCGGGACGCCGATCGTATCGTTACCCGTATTGATGGCGACACGCTCGTTGTCGAACCGGTTCGTGGTTTCTCTTGGCGCGGACGCCAAGCCAACATTCGCGTGACCATGCCGCGCGTCGAAGGCCTTTCAGCCTCCAGTGGCGCCGATCTCGTCGCAACTGGCGTGAGTGGCGGCGCCATCGCTCTAGATTCCTCGTCCGGCGCTGACCTTCGTGTGAGCGGCACATGCGCCAACTTCACTGCGGACGCTTCCAGCGGTTCTGACCTCGATGCCCGGCAGCTTCGCTGTGAAAGTGGCAGCGTTGATGTCTCGTCTGGTGCAGGTGCGCGCGTTTTCGCGAGTGGCCGTCTCGACGTCGACGCATCGAGCGGCGGCGGCGTCATCGCCTATGGCAATCCCGGCATCGGCAATATCGATCTTTCATCCGGCGGTTCACTCCGCCGCGCTGATTAAGGAGCACATATCATGCGCAGTCTTCTCATCGCCGGCGCCGCCATCATCGCGCTCGCAGGCGTAGCCAACGCGGAAGTTCGCCGCGTCTCCAACTTTACGGGCGTATCCGCAGCTGATCGAATCCGCGTCGAAGTCGCCCTCGGCGATGCTTATCGTGTGGAAATTGTTGGCTCGGACGCGGACAAGGTCACAACCCGCGTCGATGACGACACGCTCGTCATCCGCCGCACCCACCGTCCGTTCTGGGGTGGCACGCCGCCGATCAACGCAACCGTACGCGTCACAATGCCGGCTGTCGAAAATCTCGCCTCATCGCGTGGCGCAGAACTGACCGCCGCCAACGTCAACGCAGACCACATCTCGCTCGCTGCCGCGATGGGCGGTGAGCTGCGCGTCACCGGTACGTGCACAGACCTCAACGCGGCCGTGTCCATGGGCGGCACCATCCGCGCAGAGGGCCTGGAATGTCGGGACGCCGATCTCGCCGCGTCTATGGGCGGCGACGCACGTGTGTTCGTCTCGAACCGCTACGATGCGGCGGCCTCCATGGGCGGTTCGATCAACGTCTCGGGCGGCGGTCGCAGCGGGGACATCGCCACCTCGATGGGTGGTTCTGTCGACGGCCACTAATTAACGGAACCTCGGCGGCGGAACCGCGTTGGTTCCCGCCATGCAACCCGCCGCCGAAACCTCCCCCGCGCCGCCGCGCGCACCAGTTCGCGTGCGCAAGGCGCTCGTTCTTCTCAACGAAAAAGCTGGAAGCGTCGGGCCAAAGGCAGGCGCTCAGCTGATTGAGGCTCTCAACGCCGCCGGCGTCGAACAATTCACTATCGTCGACGCCACGCGCATGTCGCGCCGCAATTTCCAGCGTGCTTCGCAGTTCGATGCGATCGTCGTTCTGGGCGGCGATGGCACCGCGCGCTTCGCCGCCGATCTCGCACCGCGCGACGGTCCGCCGCTCATTCTCTTGCCGGGTGGCACGCTCAATATTCTTCCCAAAGCGCTCTACGGTGATCTTGCCTGGCCGGACGCCATCAAGGCCGTGCTCGAACGCGGAGTCGAGAAGCGCTTGCCGGTCGGGCACGCCAACGGTGAGTCTTTTTATGTTGCGGGCCTCTTCGGGCCGACAACGCTGCTCGCACTGGCGCGGGAATCCGTGCGCGAGGGCAAACCTCTGAAGGCGCTGCAACGCTTCCGCCATGCGCTGAACCGTTCTTTCACGCGTTCCATTCGGGCGCGCACTGGCACTGGTAAGATGCGCAAGGCTGAAGGCATCGGCGTCCTCCTCCCAAGTTTTTCCGGCGGTATTGAAACGGACTCACTCGAATGGGTGCGTCTTGACGCGAAGCACTTTGTGGACTTGGCTCGTGTAAGCTTGCGCGCCGTCACCGCTGATTGGCGGAATGATTCCACGGTCGAGATCAGCAAGTGCAAGACCGGCGACATCTATACCTCGGGGATCATACCCGCCACACTCGACGGTGAACCGCGTACGTTCCTCTCATACGTGCGCATCACCTTTCAAGAACGCGGTCCCAAAGTATTGGCGTTAGAAGCGGAGTAGCGCTTTGCAGATCGTACACTTCACCGATTTGCATTTTGGCTGCGAAGACAAGAGTGCGCTCGACGCGGCGGCAAAGTATGTGCGTAATCTGAAGCCGGATGCCGTCATTGTAACGGGCGACATTTCCAAGGATGGCCTAGCAACCGAACTCAACGCCGCCTGTGACTGGATCCGTAGTCTCGAGGCGCCGGCTATGCTGACGCCTGGCAATCATGACGTGCCGTACTATGAAATGTGGGGCCGGTTATTTTATCCGTGGGATCGGATCCGCTCCGCCCAACGCGGCATCCATTGCGAGGCTTGGCACACGGACGAATGGAGCATTGTCCCGGTCAATACAGCGCGCGCCTGGCAGTTCCGCATGAACTGGGCGCAGGGTGAAATTTCGCGTGGCCAAACTGCGATCGCGGCGGCCGAGCTTCAACGTGCCAAGCCGGGTGCGCTTCGCATCATCATCACGCATCACCCACTCGATTGGCCCAACGACGCGCCGATCAAAGGCATCACCCGCGGCGGCGTTCGTGGCTTGCGTAAGCTCGCCGATGCCGGGGCTGAACTCTTCCTCGCGGGGCATCTGCACTTTGCTTCTGCGCGCCTGTTCGAGACGCGCGCGCTCTCCATCGTCAGCGGCACGCTCTCTCGCCGCCTTCGCCACGAGCCGTGCGCATTCACGGTCATCCGGCGTCCCGAAGCGAAGGTCATCGAAACCGAAGTGGTGCACATCAAACAGGGCGTCTGCGAAACCGCGAGCACGCGCCAATTCCGTCTCGACGCGCCGCCGGATCCTGGCGCGCCCGCGGAAATCCGCGCTCAGCCTGCAACTCAATCCTAAGCGCGTCCTTCGATGGATTGGCTACGTTCGCCGCCTGGCCGCGTAATTCCTTCGAGCGCTTCACCGGCTTCGTCGGCACGCGCATCGGCAACATCCGCCAACGAGATGATTCCAATCAGCCGCTTATCGACATCTACCACCGGCAAGCGTCGCACCTGGTTCTCGGCCATGTTTTCGGCGATGTGCCCGATGTCCTCGTCTTCGTGACAATAAAGCACGTCGAGCGTCATCACTTCGCTGACCTGCGTGTCCGATCCCCTGCCGATCGCCACGGCGCGCACAGTGATGTCGCGATCGGTCACCATCCCGGCGAGCCGGTCGCCATCGGAAACGGGCAGGGCGCCGATATCACATTCGGCCATGATCCGGGCTGCTTCTCTGATCGTGGCGTCGGGCGCGACGGTCTTCACGTCGCGGCTCATCGCTTCTCGCACCAACATCGGAACTTGCTCCTCGCAGCAGCCGGCCCGCCAAGCCAACGGCGGCCCCGCCTCTGTGTTCCGCGAGCCCCTGTGATGCCGGTCACGTGCATCCGTCTGCCTCGGCACAACATCTCTCCTCCGAGGAGAGCAATGAGCGACGAAACGAAGCGCCCCGAACCCGACACTGCCATTTTGGGGGTGATCGCGGCGCTTGCCTTTGGGGTCGCCATCCTGTGCCTGGTGACATTTGTGGTTTTTGGCGCCTGATACCGCCTCGGAGCAGGGCTCCCAGGCTTGCCCCAAACCCGCCTTTGGCCTATCAGCCCCGCTTTCCCGAGCGCAGAGGCCCGGGAACCAGGAGTTTTCCGGCCATGGCCGTTCCGAAGCGAAAAACCACCCCGTCCCGCCGTGGCATGCGCCGCGCTCACGACAAGCTGGCCAAGAACACGTACGTGGCCGACGCCGAGTCAGGCGAGCTGCGCCGTCCGCACCACATCGACCTCAAGACCGGCCGTTATCGCGGCAAGCAAGTCCTGAAGCCGAAGGAAGACTGAGCGTGCGCGCTTTAGCGCTCGCTCTCCTCCTCGCACTTGGCGCCTGCCAGTGGGACCCGCCGTCCCAGGGCGCTCGCGACGATTCCGTTCCGCCGCTGACCGTTGAAGGTTATGGCGATCTCACGATCGGCATGCCGGTCGCAGAGGCGCGCCGCATCTCCGGCCAAGCGTTCGACGCGCCGGCGCTGGATGAAGAAACGCCAGGCGCCTGCAACGAACAAGAATACACGTTGCATGATGGCGATAAGCTCTGGGTGATGTTCGAAGGTGACGTGATCACCCGCATCACCGCGTCCGCCGAAGCCCCGCACACCCGGACCGCGCAGAACGTCGGCGTCGGTTCAACAGATGCCGAAGTGCGCACCGCCTACCAAAACATCGTTGAAGAGGGCGCGCACTACAATCCGCCGCCCGCCCACAACCTCATCATCTGGACCGTTCCAGATCAAAGCGGTTTGCTTTTCGAAGTGAGCGAGCAGGGTATCGTCACCGCCGTCCACGCTGGCGGCCCGTCGATCCGCTACATGGAAGGCTGCGCCTAAGCGCTGTCCGGACACGTTTCCGGCTTGTCCGGACACACTTTCCCTAGCCGACAAAACCCGCTCCACTCCAAGCCTGAAGACAGCCCGAGTCTGAGGCGACGATGACGCGCGAACCAAAGAAGACGGAAACGCTAGAGATACGTGTCTCCAGCGAAACGAAATCGGCATTGCAGGCAAAAGCGCGCGCCAACGGCCGCTCCGTCAGCGAAGTGCTCCGCCAAATGGTTGCGCAATATCTCAACCCGCAGGCTCCGGACCATCAACGCCGGAGAAACATCATGCGTTTGTCTTCACTTGCCGCAGGCGCGGCAGCTCTCGTCTTTGCTGCGATCGCGCTCGCACCACCCGCCAGCGCCGGCGGCATGCTGCTCGGCCTCTCTGCACTCATCGATCTGCCAACCACGCCGAACAGTTCAGGTCGTCGTATCCTCGAAACCAGCATTCAGCTCGATTACGGTCGAGAGATTCTCGTTTGCGTTCCCGCGGAAGGCGAAGCGAGCGCCAGAATTCGCGCTGCAACGAGCGAAGGCTGCGTCTTCAACGGTACTTCAGGCTACGCAATTCTGTTGAGCGCCAATGCAGCGCCGGATGACAGCGTGCTCATCCGCGCACACGTTCTAAGCGATGGGCAAACCACAATGCCGGAAACAGCATCAGCTTTGCTGGTTAAGCTCGATTCCTGGGCGGCGATACAGACGCAAAGTGAGCATGGCGCCCAATCCATGCGCCTTACATTCTTCCCGCGACGTCTGTAGCGCGACACCCGTTCCCTTGTGTTTTCGGTGCGCCCGGCTGAAAAGGCCGGGCGTTTTCCGTTCCATACGAGAGAGAAAATCCCATGACCGGCATCGCCGACATCACCGGCCGCGAAATCCTCGACAGCCGCGGCAATCCCACCGTTGAAGTTGATGTTTGGCTTGAAGATGGCGCTATGGGGCGCGCCGCTGTGCCGTCGGGCGCCTCCACTGGCGCGCACGAAGCCGTCGAAAAGCGTGACAACGAACCGGATCGCTATCTCGGTAAAGGCGTTCGCGATGCATGCGACGCCGTCAGCGGCGAAATCGCTAACGCGCTGCTTGGCATGGATGCCGAAGACCAGCGCCGCATTGACAGCGTCCTGATCGAACTCGACGGCACCGAAAACAAAGCTCGCCTCGGCGCTAACGCCATCCTCGGCGTTTCGCTCGCCGTCGCCAAAGCCGCGGCGCAAAGCTCAGCGCAACCACTCTATCGCTACATTGGCGGCGTCCAAGCCCGCGTGCTGCCGACGCCGATGATGAACATCGTCAATGGCGGCGCCCACGCCGACAATCCGATCGACATCCAAGAATTCATGATCATGCCGATCGGCGCCGACACCATCGCCGACGCCGTGCGCATGGGCTCGGAAGTCTTTCACACGCTGAAGAAAGAATTGAAGGCTGCTGGCCACTCAACCAATGTCGGTGACGAAGGCGGCTTTGCGCCAAACCTTGCGAGCGCCGATGAAGCCATCGGCTTCATCCTGAAGGCCGTGGAAAAGGCTGGCTACACGCCGGGCGAAGACATCGCGCTCGCACTCGATTGCGCCGCCACTGAGTACTTCAAGAACGGCAAGTATGAACTTGCCGGCGAAGGCAAGTCGCTCTCGCCGCAAGCCAACGCCGAATATCTGGCTGACCTCGTCAACCGCTTTCCGATCATCTCGATCGAAGACGGCATGTCGGAAGATGATTTCGAAGGTTGGCGGGCGCTCACCGAATTGATCGGCGACAAGTGCCAACTCGTAGGCGACGATCTCTTTGTCACCAACATGAAGCGTCTCGAAATCGGCTTCGAGCAGGGCCTCGCCAACGCCATCCTGATTAAAGTCAATCAGATCGGTACGCTAACCGAGACACTCGACGTCGTCGATATGGCCCAACGCGCCGGCTACAGCGCCGTCATGAGCCACCGTTCCGGCGAGACCGAAGACAGCACCATCGCGGATCTCGCCGTCGCCACCAATTGCGGCCAGATCAAAACCGGCTCGCTTGCACGCTCGGACCGTACCGCGAAATACAACCAGCTCATTCGCATTGCTGAGATGCTGGACGATTCCGCCGAATACGCCCGCGCAACGACGGTCGTCGGACGCTAAACCCCAAGTTCCGCTTCGCTTGCCATAGTCACGCCGTTTCACACGGCCTAGATTGCGGTAAGCGGAGGCGGTGTGGTTACGGCGACAATCGATAGAACCGAAACGCCCATCTGGCTGCGCGTTGGCGAGATCGTTCTTGCGGCGCTGATATATTTCGCGCTCGCGCGCGCCAGTCTCTACTTCGCTTCGCTGAACGCAAGCGCCACACCAATCTGGCCGCCGACGGGCCTCGCCATCGCGCTTCTGCTGATGCGCGGCAACATGCTGTTGCCTGCGATCATCGCCGGCGCGTTCGCCGCGAACTACGCCGTTACGCCAAACATCCCAACCGCCGCGATCATCGCCGTCGGCAACACCCTTGAAGCCTTTGTCGCGACATTGCTCATCCAGCGCTGGGCGAAGGGCGAGCATGTTTTCCAATCACCGATCGGCGTCGGAAAATTCGCCGTCATCGTCACCGCGGCCGCCGCGCCAGTCAGCGCCACATCGGCGTTGTCGCGCTCGCCAGCACCGGCAACGCTGTCTGGAGCGAATTCACGCCGATCTGGATCACCTGGTGGCTCGGCAATCTCGCCGGCGCCATTCTAACTACGCCCGCGCTCGTTCTCTGGGCGCGGACGCTGCGCGGCGAAGAACCAGCGCCGCTCGCCGCCAACGCGCTCATCTCCTTTGCCGCGGCGCTGTTCATTGCCGCCATCGCCTTCAGCCCGATCTCCCCCGCGCCAGCAACCGTGCGAAGCGCGCTCGCATTTCTGGTGATCATGCCGCTCTTGTGGTCCGCCCTGCGTTTGGGCCTGCGCGAAACCGCGACGATGGCTTTGCTCATCTCCAGTTTTGCCGTCTGGGGCGTCATCGCTGGATCGAGCCCCTTCATTCAGCCCACGCTGAACGCATCGCTGCTAATGCTTGTAACCTTCATCGTGTCGGCGACGCTGCCCAGTCTCGCGCTCGCGGCCGAGCGCCACCAATCGCAGACGCTGCTCGATCAAACCCGGCATGAACTGGTCCAAGCGCAGAAGCTTGAAGCTCTGGGCACGCTCACCAGCGGCGTCGCGCACGATTTCAACAACCTGCTCGCCGCTATTGGCGGGGGCATACGTCTGCTTGAGCGCCAAAACGAAGAGCGCGTACGTACGATGGAAGCCGTGAGCCAAGCGCTCGAACGCGGCTCCGGCCTCACGCGCCAGCTCCTTGCCTTCGCCCGCCGCGAGCCGCTCAAACTCGAACGGATCGACACCACCCAAGCGCTCGAAAGTGCTCACGGTCTTATACGCTCTTCGATCAAGGATCACATCCGTTTCGAAATGCAGATCACCCCCGGCCTCTGGCCAGTGAAAGCCGATCGCAACCAACTCGAAGTCGCGCTTCTGAACCTCGCCGTGAACGCGCGTGACGCTATGCCAGAAGGTGGTGATCTACTCGTGCAAGCCGAGAACATCGTCGCCGATGACCAAGAGAAGTGCGTGGCCATCAGCGTTGCCGACACCGGCGAAGGCATGAGCCAAGAAACTTTGGTTCGCGCGTTCGAGCCGTTTTATTCAACCAAGGCCGCTGGCCACGGCACCGGCCTTGGCCTCGCTCAAGTCTATGGCTTCGCCACTCAGTGCGGCGGCAAAGTGAATATCGACTCTGCTCTCGGGCAGGGCACCACCGTGACCATTACGCTGCCCCGCGCTTAGCGCTGGCTCAGCGGCGGCGCATAGACGTGCAGCGTCACCAACACGCCATCACCATCATTACCGAGCGAATGCGGCGAGCTTCGCCTGCGATTCAGCCGTTGGGATGCGCGGGATAAGTTCCGTCATCTGCCACCTCGCGCACGAGCCTGACCCGGCACGCCGCGAACGCCAACACGAGACTCTATTCAAATCCGGGCGCCGTTGACGCAACTTCGCAGACCAACAACAACCACGCATAACTCCGCGCCCAGCTTTGCATGGCGCGTGCAAATACGATGCGTCACCGCAACACCTAGAGCGAAAGGGCGATCCGCGATTGTGCGGTCACCACGTCATCGCGCACGTAACCGGTGCGGCCATCGGCGAGCGTCACTCGCAACCACCAATGGTCGCCCTCGCGGATTTTGCCTGTCGCCTGCATCTCAGCCGACGCCGCCACGCGGACAATGATGCGCGCGTTGCGCCGGGGCGCTACGCGTACTTTGGCGCCAGCGCGGCCGGCGTTGACGCCCACAGCCGGCGCGATGTCGGTCACTCCAGCGATCACCTGAGCAACAGGCGGCGCCGAGAACGTCACCACGTCTTCGCGCACAAACCCGACGCGCCCGTCCTCGAGCGTCACGCGAAACCACCATTGACCTTGGACCATACGCCGGCCGGTGACTTGCATCGGCGTGCGTGCAGGCGCCTCAAGGAGGAGTACGCCCGTTGTCAGCGGATAGTCGCGCACGTTTGCGCCATTGCGGCCGGCATAGAGCGGGCGCTCCGGCGCGTATTCTTGCACCGACACATCCATCGGCGAGTAGGGCGGGTCCTCGGCTGTGAGCGCCTCTGCGGCCGATGTCAGACTTGTCCACGATGATCGCGCCTGGGTGAGCAAGTCGGGCTTCATAATCACGCCGACAACCGCCGCGGCCACAACGCCCAGAAACATCACCCTCAACAGTGGAAAGCGTGGCGCCGTTACCCGCCGTATCTGCTTTTCCAACTCGCGCTGTTCTGCTTTGCGCAATCTGCGCTCCTCTTTGCGCGCCTGCGCCTCTGCGCGCCGGGCGTCTCGCGCATCCTGCGACGGCGGGCGTTCCGGCGCAGCCGCCGCTCGCAGTCGCTCCGCCCCGCGCAACGCGGCTTCCAGCCGGCGTTGGCCGTCGTAGAAACCAGAATTCGCGATCGAAGGATCGGAATAGAAATAGATGGTGTTCAAGCCCGCCAACTCGCGTGCTGCGCCGTGCAGCGGCGCAGGCAGTACCAGCACGACCCGCTTGCCCAGCCGTTGCGCTTCTTCGACCTCCCAGACGCACAAATCTGCGTTCGCGGACTCCGTTGTCAGCACCAACACCAGCGCGTCGGCATCTTCGATCAAGCGACCGAGGCGCTCTTCCCAGCCCGCACCGCCGCTCTCGTAGCGATCGAGCAGGGGCTGAAAGCCGGCATTGTGAAGGAAGGCGCCAAGCTGGTCGGCGAACCCAATGTCCGCGCGAGCATGCGAGACAAACACCCTGATCCGGTTGTCAGCCGCAAAGCCGCGCGCGTTCGCCATGGCGCCCATTTAGGCTGCTCCTCACATCAGGGAAACGCTCAAGCGACCAGTATGGACTGTCCAACCTGAACGGCAGTGTAGCGCCGGTCACGGCAGGCAGTCCCAAGCGGGGCTAGGTTCTAGTCGTCGCTCGAGGCGACAGAGGAAGGAGCCCCACCCATGTTGATCCGTTTCGCCTGCATCATGCTCGCCATGACCGCTTTCGTGCCGGGCGCCTTTGCCGCGCTCACCCAGGCGGCCCAAATCGTCGCCTAATCGGCTTTCGCTGCAAAAATATTTTCACGGAGAGCGGAGGACTCGATCTGGGAGTCTGGCGGATCGGTGGCCACCACATGTTGCGCCATTTTCCTAAGTTGCTGATTCAGCTAGACTCTTTGGACTCCTTTTGTTCCGCAAGCTCCTGATTCCGTAAAGATTTCATTAAGGATCTGGACTCATTTTGCCGACCGCATTGGGGTCGGTACGATGGCGAAACATGGCTCTGCCTTGCTCAGCATAGGTCTGGGTGCGGCGATCCTCTATCTGGGCGCGCAAGCCGTCACGGGTCGTCAGGGCCTCGTGGCGTACGTCGATCTGCAGGCCCAAGAGCGCACGCTCGACCAACGGGTTGCGGCGCTGTCAGAGGAAGAGACCCAGCTCCGTGCTCGTGCCGCCCGCCTGCAATCGGGTGAGCACTTCGATCGGGACTACCTCGATGAACGCGCCCGCGTAACGCTTGCCGCCGGCGACAGCGAAGAGATCGTGTTCGATCTCAACTAGTTCTGCTGCAATGCAGCATCGCAAACCTTTCTAGCGAGCCAAGTCATTCCCGCATAAGAGGATCGCGCAGCGAGCCGTGGACACTGCGCGCGCGTGCAGCGTTACGTAGCGGCGGAGGACGACCACCGATGGCGAAAGCGAACGGCAAGCAAGCAAGCGCAGAAGCGACCAAAGACGAGTTGCTTCAGTACTACCGCGACATGCTGCTGATCCGCCGCTTCGAAGAGCGCGCCGGCCAACTTTACGGCATGGGTCTCATCGGAGGGTTCTGCCACCTCTATATCGGCCAAGAAGCAATCGTCGTCGGCATGCAGGCGGCCCTGAAAGAGGGCGACCAAGTCATCACCGCCTATCGCGACCACGGCCACATGCTGGCCGCTGGCATGGAAGCCAATGGCGTCATGGCTGAGCTGACCGGCCGCAGCGGCGGCTACTCCCGCGGCAAGGGCGGTTCGATGCACATGTTCAGCACCGAGAAGGCGTTCTACGGCGGGCACGGCATCGTCGGCGCGCAAGTCTCGCTCGGCACCGGCCTCGCGTTCGCAAACAAGTATCGTAAGGATGGCAAAGTCTGCCTGACGTACTTCGGCGATGGCGCAGCCAACCAGGGCCAAGTCTACGAGAGCTTCAACATGGCCGCGCTCTGGAAGCTGCCGGTTGTCTACATCGTCGAGAACAACCAGTACGCGATGGGCACCGCGATCCAGCGTTCAAGCTCGGAAACGCATCTCCATAAGCGCGGCATCAGCTTCAACATTCCTGGTGAAGAAGTAGACGGTATGGATGTCGTCGCCGTGCGCGAAGCCGGCAAGCGCGCCGTTGAAAACGCACGTGCGGGCAACGGCCCAACTCTGCTTGAGATGAAGACCTACCGCTATCGCGGCCACTCCATGTCGGACCCAGCGAAGTATCGCACCAAAGAGGAAGTCGACGAGCAGAAGGCCAAGCGCGATCCGATCGATCACGTGAAGAAGCTCATCACCGATGCGAACTACGCAAGCGAAGACGATCTCAAAGCCATCGACCGTGAAATCCGCACCGTCGTCACCGACAGCGCGACCTTCGCGCAAGAAAGCCCGGAGCCAGATCCGAGCGAATTGATGACCGACATCTACATCGAAGCGTAAGCCTGGGGGCAAAGCTCATGACGCCAGAACTCATATACCTCGCGTACTCGATCATTCTTCTGTTCGTGATCGTGTTCATCCAGGCCAGCGCCGGGATTCGTCAGCATGGCGGTCTCGTGCTCGCCAACAATCGCGACAACCTGGCCGACGACAGCACCTTCCTCGCCCGCGCCAAGCGCAACGTCGCCAATATGCGCGAAAATCTCTGGTTCTTTGCACCGGCGGCGCTGATCGTCGCCATCACCGACGCGTCCACACATTGGACGGTCCTCGGCGCGCAGATATTTTTCTTTGCGCGCCTCGCGCACGCGATCACGTATCTGGCTGGCTGGCCGTTCATTCGTCCGCTGTTTTGGTTCGCCGGCATTATCGGCTGTGCGCTCATCTTCCTCTCACTCTTCGGGATACTCGTCTGAGATGGACGTTCGCGTCACGCACCACATCGATAAGGGCGAGCAGGGGCCAGACGGCCTCTACGACTACTATTATGAGTACGACCTGATCGAAATGGACTTTGGCGATGGACGCGTTGCACGCGCTCGACGGTACGTTGAAGAAGAGCCGGATTCGGTAAGCATCCTTGGTGTGGAAAACACGAAGAGGCCGGGCGTGTTCGAGATGCTCTACGATGCTCCAGAGGCAGCGCAGATCGTTTCCAACCTACGCAAGCGCGGCTTCGGTAAGATTCGAGTGCTCGACAAGAAAGGCTACGAGCCTCTCGACCTCTCTCGCGTGAAAGACGTTCAATGACGCAAATCCTCATGCCCGCGCTTTCTCCGACTATGGAGGAGGGCAATCTCACGAAGTGGCTCGTCAAAGTCGGCGACACGATCGAACCCGGCCAAGTCATCGCCGAGATCGAAACCGACAAGGCAACGATGGAAGTCGAAGCCGTGGATGAAGGCACGGTGACGGAGCTGCTCGTCGAAGAAGGCGCACAGGGCGTGAAGGTGAACACGCCGATCGCCGTGTTGAGCGGGGAAGGCGAGGGGCCGGCGCCGAAGCAAGAAGCGAAAAGGGCCGAGGTGCGCGATGAGCCGGTGAAGACGTCTCGCCCCGCGCCGACCACCACTTCTGCGGCGTTGGCCGATCCGGAAATCCCGGCGGGCACGCAGATGATCAAGATCACGCTGCGCGACGCGTTGCGAGACGCGATGGCCGAAGAGATGCGCCGCGACGATCGCGTGTTCCTCATGGGCGAGGAGGTCGCGGAATACCAAGGCGCCTACAAAGTCAGCCGCGAATTGCTGCAAGAGTTCGGCCCAACGCGCGTAGTCGATACGCCAATCACGGAGCACGGCTTCGCGGGCCTCGGTGTTGGCGCGGCTATGGCGGGTCTGAAGCCCATCGTCGAATTCATGACCTGGAATTTCGCGATGCAAGCGATCGACCAGATTATCAACTCTGCCGCCAAGACGCTTTACATGTCTGGCGGCCAGATCAAATCGTCGATTGTCTTCCGCGGTCCCAACGGCGCCGCTTCGCGCGTCGCCGCGCAGCACAGCCAGGACTATTCGTCCTGGTACAGCCACATCCCAGGCCTCATCGTCATTGCGCCCTACGACGCCGCCGACGCCAAGGGGCTTCTCAAAGCTGCGATCCGCAATCCAAATCCGGTCGTCTTCCTTGAGCACGAAATGCTCTACGGCCATGAGTTCGAGATCCCCGACGTCGAAGATTGGATCGTGCCGATCGGCAAGGCCAAAGTCCGCCGTCAAGGCGTCGACGTCACTATCTCCACGCACTCACGCATGGTCGGCCATGCGTTGAAAGCCGCCGACGAATTGTCGAAGCTGGGCATCGAAGCGGAAGTCATCGATCTGCGCACATTGCGTCCACTCGACACCGACACCGTCATCGAGAGTGTGAAGAAGACTAACCGCCTCGTCACAGTTGAAGAAGGCTGGGGCCAATCCGGTGTTGGCGCCGAAGTCTGCGCGCGCGTCACCAGCGAAGCGTTCGATTATCTCGACGCGCCGCCGACGCGCGTCCACCAAGTTGATGCGCCGCTGGCTTACGCGGCCAACCTTGAAGCGCTCGCACTTCCGAGCGTCGAAAAGATCGTCGATGCCGTGAAAGCGGTGACCTACAGGTGATCTACCACGGCGCATGCCATTGCGGCGTCGTGAGCGCCGAGTACGAGACGAACCAACCGGTGCGCCTCCGCCAAGACGGATGCGGCTTTTGCTCATCACGCGGCGTGAAATCGGCGAGCGACCCCGCGGGGCGTGTTGCGCTAAGGGCGACCAAGCGCCTGACGCGCTACCGCTTCGGCCATAAGACGGCAGACTTCCTGATCTGCCCTGACTGCGGGACCTACGTGGCGACCTTTATGGAGAGCCCACGAGGGCCGTTGGGCGTCATCAACGTTGTTGGACTCAACATTAGCGATCTCAAGAACCTTCCAGCGACGCTCACGAGCCTGGAAGGTGAGACCAACGACGAGCGCATCGCGCGTCGCGTCTCCCGCTGGACGCCGTTGACGCTGACGGAGGCTGCATCATGAGCGAAGGCGAAGTTGTTGAGCAATTGATCGGCTATATGAGCCTGTTGCTGCTCGGCGTGTCGATCATCTTCACGGTCGTCTCGACCTACATTGTCGCGCTCAATTATTTTGTCGGCGACGCCCATCTCATAGCGCGCATCGGCGCCTTCGCGTTCGTGTCACTTATCCTTTCGCTGCTGCTCGTTGTGATGCTCGGCGCCGAGAGCACGCATGCGAGCTTGATCGCACGGCTGGTCGAGTTCGAGGCAAGCGGCGAAATCACCGCCGCCGGACGTGGCGCGCTTTTGAACGCGCGCAACGGCATCGATGGCCTTGTGCGCATTCTGCTCTGGCTCGGCATGGTCTCAGTCTTCGCCGCGCTCGCTTACATGACCTTCTTGCATCGCTGGAAACCGGACATCGTCAATGTCCAGATCCAATCGAAGAAAGCCGCTTCGCAATGACGACCCAGATCACCATGCCCGCGCTGTCGCCCACAATGGAGGAGGGCAACCTGGCCAAGTGGCACGTCAAAGCCGGCGACAAGATCGAGCCGGGTCAAGTCATCGCCGAGATCGAGACCGATAAGGCGACAATGGAAGTCGAAGCAGTCGATGAAGGCGTGATCGAAGAGATATTGGTGCCCGAAGGCAGCCAAGGCGTGAAGGTCAACACGCCTATCGCCACGCTTGCCGGCGAGGGTGATGCAGCAAAACCTGCGCCGAAGCAGCAGGCCAAGGCTGAACCCAACGCTGCGAAGCAACAACCGGCGGAGACCACGTCAAAGCGCGCCCCTGCGCAACAAACCGCCCACACCACGCCAAGCGAACGCGTGCTGGCGTCACCCCTCGCGCGGCGTCTCGCCGAGCAAGGCGGCATCGATCTCAGCGGCTTGAGCGGCTCCGGCCCCAACGGCCGGATTGTGAAAGCTGACATCGAAGCCGCATCAAAGTCGCCGCGCGCAGCGCCGCAACAACAAGCGGCGCAGCAATCGCGCGAAGTGTCGAAGCTTGCACCGACTCAGGCGCCGCCACCGGCCACGTTGGAAAGCTACGGTATCCGCAGCGGCTCCTACGACCTCCTACCGCTCGATCTGATGCGCAAGACAATTGCCAAGCGCATGACGGCCTCGTTCCGCGACGTGCCGCATTTCCCACTGACGATAGATCTCGAAATCGACGCGCTTTTGAAAGCGCGCGGCGAGATCAACAAGCGCTTCGCCGATAACGGCGTGAAAATCTCCGTCAACGACTTGTGCATCAAAGCGGCCGCGCTCGCTTTGAAGCTCGTGCCGGAAGCCAACGCCAGTTACACGCCTGATGGCATCGCACTGCACCACCATGCCGATGTCGCCGTTGCGGTCGCGATCCCGCATGGCCTGATCACGCCGATCATCTGGGCAGCTGAAACCAAAGGCCTCGCCCAGATCAGCGCCGAGATGGGGGATCTCGCGCAACGCGCCCGCGAGCGCAAACTGAAGCCGGAAGAATTTCAAGGCGGCACGTTCTCGATCTCGAACATGGGCATGCTCGGCGTCAAGAGCTTCGCCTCGATCATCAACGAACCGCATGGCATGATCATGAGCGTCGGCGCCGGCGAGAAACGCCCGATCGTGAAGAATGATGCGCTGGCGATCGCGACGATGATGACCGTCACCGTCACCTGCGATCACCGCGTCGTTGACGGCGCTCTCGGCGCGGCGTTCTTGAAAGCCTTCAAGAGCTTCCTCGAAGATCCGATGGCGATGTTGCTTTAACGCACGATGCTGGGGGGAGCATGCAAACCGTGGACACGCTCGTAGGTCAACTCGTGGCCACCGCTGGTGACCTCTGGTTCTTGGCGCTCATCGGGCAATTCTTCGTCATGGTTTGCGAGTCCGCGAAGCCTAAGGCGGAGAACGGCGAGGATCGGGGCGGACCACGCGGCTTTGCGCTGCTGGTGATGATCCTCAGTCTTCTCACGCCGCTCTTGCTGTTCCTGCACGCGTTCCTCTCTGGAAGCGGCGCACTCGTTGCTGTCGTCGTAGCGATTTTCGGGGCAGTGCTGACGGCCACGATCGTCGGTTGGATCATCCGAGCTGCGATCCCAGGCGTGGCGCGTACGTTGAACCGCGCCGCGCCGATTTTGGCCGTGCCGGTGTTTCTGTTGGCGCTCTACGTCAGCTGGGAAACGGTGTTCGCCTTCATAAACGGGATCGTGACCGCAAACGCTCGCGGCTGACGCGAAACTGCCGCTGCGCGAGTGTTGCGAGGGACGCCGCCTCTGCGTTATTTGCTCGCCGCGGGGGAGACCATGGGCGCGCTAATCTCGACTGCCGGGCTTGGCTATTTCATAGCGGTGGCCACCCTGTTCACAGCGGCGTTGATCGCCAAAGCCGGCGCGGCGCGCGCCCCGAATGAAGAGCCCGCACGCCCTGGATTTATAATGGCTTCGCTTGCGCTCGCCGGCGCTGTCACGCCTACCGTGCTCGCGCTCTACGGTTACGCTGCGGGTGGTGAATCCGTTCAACGGATCATCCTGATGGTGCTGCCAATCGCGGCAGCGTTCACCGGCTCATTGCTCGGCGCGCTGATCGGCCTCGTCACCCGTGACGCACGGATTATGTTCCGGATGGCGAGCATCGTCGCAGGTTTCGGCGCGCTCATCGTCGCACTGGGTGTGGCGCTGCCGCGGGTCGACGCTGCTTGGGCGGCAGAGCAGACCGCAAAGCTCGTGAGCGCCGCTGAGGCCCTGACGGACTAGCGTCACGTAACTGCCGCGTCCGGTGAGTTAGCGACGAGCGGCAGGTCCAAAACTCTCCACAGGGCGCAGGGGCGCACCTATGATCGACGCATGCTGGAAGCGCTGATTCAGATCGTCGGGCCGATGTTCTTGGTGGCCGTCGCGCTTGAGACGGTTTCGGTTCTGGCTGAACAATGGGGTGCGGCGCGCTCGCCGGATGAGGAAGCGCCAAAGCACAACGCGCTCGCACTGTTGGCGCTTCTGTTGACGATCCTAACGCCGGGCCTGTTGCTCGCGCACGGCTATGTCTCCACGCACGCGCAAGATCAGACATTGCTGGTGCTCGCGGTTGGCTTGCCAGTGGCGGCCGTGCTGATCGGCGCTTTGCTGGGCGCGATTCTGGGCGCAGCCGTGAAGGGGGCCGCTCCGCTCATGCGCAAGCTGGCATTGCCGCTCGATATCGCGGCGTTCGCAGTGACGATCTACGCGACGCTCGCGACCATCCAAGTGCTGATCCAAGCCGCGCAGAACGGCGGCGTTGTGACGCCTTAGGCGGCTTGTCCAGCGTGACGAAGCTTCTTCGTCACCATCAAGGTGAGCTGCTGCGTCACCGTCTGGCGGATCTCGACCTGATAGTTCGGCAGCTCGGCCAATTGCACGATCGAATCCAAGTGCGCCTGCACGACATCGACGTTTAGCGGTGCTTCGGCGCCAACGCCCTTGATGTAATTGAAGAGGGAGGAGGTCGCCGACATCAGCAGCCGGTCTTTCATATCGCCGGCAAGGGCGCTCAACTGGCCGCAGGTGAGGCAAAGATCACGTACCGCAACAGCGTCGCCGTGCGTCAGCGCCCGCAGCAGAACACCAATGCGCTCGCAATACATGCGCGCCAGGCCCTTGCGGATCTGCACATCAGGCGCGTCGGCCTGCTTGTCGTTTGAATCGAACAATCGACGGCGCGGCCCGTCATAGGCATCCGCCATGGCGCGACGGCGGCGGCAGGGGCCTACATAACGCGTGCTTTCCACGAAATCGCGGCGCTTGGCGCGCACTTCGGCGATCCGCTTCAGCATTGTTTGGGTGGAGAAGGGACGCAGCACGAACTCGTCGATGCCGACATTGCGCGCGCGCTGCACATCGTTGGCGCTATTGCGCGTCGCCACCATGATGATCGCGAGCTTGCGGAAGGCGGCGCCGGCTTCACCAGCGCGGATGCGCTTCACGAGCGTAAGGCCCGCACCTTCATCGATGTCCCAATCGGCGATGAGCACGTCGGGCTGACAATAACTCAGCGCCATCAAGCACTGCTCAATGTTCTCGGCGTAATCGATTTGCACGCGGCCTGCCGCGCGCAACGTTTCCGTCGTTAGCCGACGCTGAAACGCCGAACCATCGGCCACAAGAATTCTGAGAACGGCTTGTTCAGCCGCGTCGTCCGTAAGCATGCCCGTCACCACGAAACGCACGCTACAAGACCACGCTTAACATTTGTGGTAATGAGTTCGAATAATCGTCCTAAACAAGAGCTGAATCGGTTAAACGGCATTGATGCTTTCGCTGCTGCTCGCCTCCTTCGTCACGTTCTTTGTCGCCATCGATCCGGTGGCGATGGCGCCGATGTTCACGACGATGACGTCGCGCATGACGCCCGAATGGCGGCGTAAGATGGCGTTCAAGTCGATTGCGATCGCCACCGGCATCTTGCTGGCGTTTGCATTCGGCGGCGCCTGGCTGTTGGAGCAGATCCACGTCTCCATCGACGCGTTCCGTATCGCCGGCGGTTTGCTGCTGTTCCTGATCGCCGTGGACATGCTCTTCGAGAAACGCTCCGAGCGCCGCGAGGAGCGGGCAGAGCAAGTCGCGGCGCACCAGGCCCAGCACCCGGAAGCACAGGACGACATCTCCGTCTTCCCACTGGCGATTCCGCTCATTTCCGGTCCAGGCGCTATCGCCTCGATCATGCTGTTCTTCGCTGAGAACGAAGACCTCGTCAGCCGCGGCTTCATCCTGCTCGGCGTCGGCGCGAACTTGGCGCTGTGCCTCATCGCGTTCCTCATGTCCGGATCGCTCTCCAAGATCATGGGCGAGACGGTGGCCTCCATGCTCACCCGTATCTTCGGCATCCTGCTGGCGGCGCTGGCGGCGCAGTTCGTGGTCGACGGGATCAGGAACGTGTTCGGGATCGCGGCGGCGGCCGGCTAACAATTTCGCATCGCAGCATCGCCAATCCTCGCCTTCACGTGGCGGGCTGGACTGCTAAGTACAATCTCATGAGCACATCCTTCGACGTCATCGTTATTGGTTCGGGCCCCGGCGGCTATGTCACCGCGATCCGCGCTTCACAGCTTGGTTTGAAGACAGCCATCGTTGAGCGCGATCGCTTAGGCGGCATCTGTCTCAATTGGGGCTGCATCCCGACGAAGGCGTTGCTGCGCAGCGCCGAAGTCTATCGCAATGCCATGCACGCGAAGGACTACGGTCTCACGATCGAAAATGTGAAGTTCGATCCCGAAGCTGTGGTGAAGCGCTCTCGCGGCGTCGCTGGACGCATGGAGAAGGGCGTCCAGTTCTTGATGAAGAAGAACAAGGTCACGGTGATCGAGGGCGACGCACGGCTGGAGAAGGGCAGCGCAAGCCCAAAGGTGATCGTGAAAGGCAAGGACGGCAAAGACGCGCCGTATGAAGCCAAGCACGTCATCCTGGCCACCGGCGCACGTGCGCGCGAAATTCCTGCGGCTGGTCTGAAAGCTGACGGCAAGCGCATTTGGACCTATCGCGACGCGATGACGCCGCCGTCGTGGCCGGACTCGCTGCTCGTGTTCGGCTCAGGCGCCATCGGCATCGAGTTCGCGAGCTTCTATGCGGCGTTCGGCGTGAAGACGACGGTGGTGGAATTGCTCGACCGCGTTCTGCCGGTTGAGGACGAGGAAATCTCGGCGTTCGCGAAGAAGCGCTACGAGAAGGAAGGTCTGAAGATCATGACCTCCACAGAAGCCAAGTCGCTAAAGGCAACGGCGAATGGTGTCGAGGCGGTCGTGCAGGCCAACGGCAAACAAGAAACGCTCACCGCATCACACGCAATCGTTGCGGTCGGCATCACAGGCAACATCGAAAATCTTGGCCTCGAAGGCCTCGGCGTCAAAACCGATCGCGGCCACATAGTCACGGACGGCTACGGCAAAACCAACGTCGCTGGGCTCTACGCCATTGGCGACGTCACTGGCGCGCCGTGGCTGGCGCACAAGGCGAGCCACGAGGGCATCATCTGCATCGAAGCCATCGCCGGCCAGAAACCGCATCCGATGATCAAGGAGCGCATTCCGGGCTGCACGTATTCGCATCCGCAAGTCGCCAGCGTCGGCCTCACAGAAGCGAAGGCGAAAGCCGCGGGCAGGGAAGTGCGCGTCGGCCGCTTTCCGTTCGTCGGCAACGGTAAGGCGATTGCGCTCGGCGAAGATCAGGGCATGGTCAAAGTCGTGTTCGACGCAAAGACCGGCGAGCTTCTCGGCGCGCACATGATCGGCGCCGAAGTGACAGAGCTCATCCAAGGCTACGCCATCGCCATGCAAACGGAGACCACCGAGCACGAACTCATGGAAACCGTCTTCCCGCACCCGACGCTGTCAGAGATGATGCACGAAGCGGTGCTCGATGCGTACGGGCGCGTGCTGCACGTCTGATTGGCCACTCACCTCATTGGAATGAAATCGGCAGGCCCTTCTTGAGCGCAAGGTCTACTAGTCTCGCGATCTCGCCGATTACGGGTTGAGCGTTAGGGTCGACGAAACACTGATAGGCAGAATCAGGTCGCAGACCTCGATCGTGCGAAACCTGCGCCTGCCACTGCGAAGGAAAGGGAATGGCAGGACGAGCCTGCATCTCCGCCGCGATGAGCCATAATTCCGAGCGTAGGTCATCGCACTCATCGACGGTCCATTCACCGTCGCAATCAGAATGCCGAATGAACGTCGGAAAACGACTGCCCGGACGTCCGTGCTCAAGCTCTCGCACAATGTAGTCTCTAAGCGCGCCGAAGTCGGAGTAAGAGCCGACGGCAACTTCGTCGATGTCCTCGTCATTCTCATAAATGACGAGGACCAAGCCCACCGCTAAGCCGCTTTCGCCTCAGCAAACCGTTCTGCCGCCATGCGTTGCATCGCGACGTAATCGACCTTGCCGCTGCCGAGCATGGGAATTTCATCAATCACGACGATCTTCTTCGGCACCGCTAGCTCGCTCGCACCATTCGCCTTGCACCATGCTTGCAGCTCTTCGGAGGTCGCGCCAGCGTGATCGGTGAAAAGGATGATGCGCTCGCCCTTGCGTGAATCGGGAAGCGCCACTGCGGCGTGGGTGTGATCAGCCCAGACGGTCGAGGCGTAGCTCTCGACTGCGTTCAGCGACACCATCTCGCCGCCAACCTTCGCGAAGCGCTTTACGCGGCCAAGAATGCGGATAAAGCCGTCTTGATCGACGTCCACAACGTCACCGGTGTCGTGCCAACCTTGCGGCAAGAGATCGATACCGAACGGTTTGGTCGGATCGAGATAGCCACGCATGACGTTCGGACCGCGCACATAGAGGCGCTGTCCGCCTTCAATGCCGGGGACGGGCTCCAAGCGCCATTCGATGCCAGGCAAGAACGCGCCGACGGTGCCGTATTTGTTGGCTTCCGGGAGGTTGATCGAAATCACCGGCGAAGCTTCCGTGGCGCCATACCCCTCAAGCAACTCAACATCGAAGCGCGTCTTGTAGAGTTCGCGCGTCTCAGGCTTCACGCGCTCGGCGCCGCAAACCATCAGCTCGATGCAATTCAGATCGCCGTCAGCGGCGTTGCGCGCATATTGCTGCGCGAACGTGTCGGTGGCGAAGAAAACGTTAGCGCCAGTTTCGCGGATGAGTTTCGGAATCTCTTTCACCTGCAGCGGCGAGGGGAAGAGGAATGTCTTGTGGCCGGTGAACAACGGAAGCAGCGTGCCGCCAGTCAGACCGAAGCTATGAAACATCGGCAGCGGGCAGAAGAACGACCAGTCCGGCTTGAACGGCACGTACGAGTAGCACTGTTCGACATTCGATACGATGTTGGCGTGGCTGAGCACTGCGCCCTTCGGCGTGCCGTACGAGCCTGACGTGAAGAGGATGACGCCGGTATCGTCCGGGTTGGCCTTCGCCGCGAACATGCGCGGCAAGAAGCCCTTCAGCAGCGCGATGATCTTGTCGCCGATGTCGATCGTCTTGCGGATGTCTTCCAGATAAATTAGCTGCGCATGCTTTGAGAGCTCATTTGCAAGCGGCTCAAGGCCAGCCTTCTTGATGAAGACGCGCGAGGTCAAAATCTTGCGAACGTTCGCCGCTTCACACGCGGAGCGAAGGTTCATGATGCCGGCCGTGAAGTTCAGCATCGCCGGCGTTCGGCCGATCGAGTGCAACGCAAAGAACGTCACGGTGCAGCCAACGCCCGTCGGCAACAGGATGCCCGCGGTCTCGCGGCGCTTAATCAGAGTGTCGAGCTTGCCGCCCAGCGCGAACGCGGCGCGGATCAGATCGTCATAGCTCATCGGCTTGCGATCATGATCCTCGATGATCTGAAACTTGCCGCCCTTCTTATCGCGGGCCCGCAGCAGAGCTTCGAACAAGGTGACGCGCGTGCGCGCCAGTTCGAAAGGACGTTGCGCCATGAGGGGTATTGCCTCCGACTTTATTGTTCCGCCTGAGCCTCTTACGAGTAAGAGGCCCAACCCGTGATTATTGTTTCACGGTTGTAACAGAGCCTAACGGTCTGATTGTGACCGGACAAGGGAGGGGTCCATTAAGTATTTGGCGACGCAGGGGAGGTTTGCCCTCCAGGCGTTGCGGGACAAGGCCGGGAGGGTCATGTTGGGATCGTGCCGACGCTGATTGATTTGCGCCAGGGAGGCGACCCAAACCGCCCCCGCCACCCTGAAAAAGAGGGGCGGCCGGACAATGCCTCGCCCCGTAAGCCCGATTGGATTCGGGTCAAAGCGCCGACAAGCCTTGGCTACCACCAGACCAAGGAATTGGTGCGCGACCTGAAGCTTCACACGGTCTGCGAAGAGGCGGGCTGCCCGAACATTGGCGAGTGCTGGAGCCAGAAGCACGCGACCTTCATGATCCTGGGCGGCATCTGCACCCGCGCCTGCAGCTTCTGCAACGTCGCCACTGGCAAGCCGTTGGCGCTCGATCCGGCTGAGCCGGAGAACGTTGCGTTCGCGACGGCTCAGATGGGTCTGAAGCACGTCGTCATCACCAGCGTTGATCGTGATGATCTCGAAGACGGGGGCGCCGATCACTTCGTGCAGACGATCCAAGCCGTACGCCGCGCCGCGCCGAACACCACCATCGAAATCTTGACTCCGGACTTCTTGCGCAAGCCAGGTGCGGCGGAGCGCGTCATCGATGCGACGCCAGACGTGTTCAACCACAATCTCGAAACCGTACCGCGGCTCTATCACTCGATCCGCCCAGGCGCGCGCTACTACCAATCGTTGCGCTTGCTCGACTCTGTGAAGCAACGCGATCCGAAGCAATTCACGAAGTCCGGTCTTATGGTCGGCCTTGGCGAAACCAAAGACGAAGTCCTGCAAGTGATGGACGACCTGCGCGTCGCCAACGTCGATTTCCTCACCATCGGTCAATACTTGCAGCCGACGAAGAAGCACGCCGCCATCGATCGCTTCTGGACCCCGGAAGAATTTAAGGCGCTTGAGACCATTGCCTACGCCAAGGGCTTCCTGATGGTCTCAGCCAGCCCGCTGACACGCTCCTCGCACCATGCCGGCGACGATTTCGCGCGGCTGAAAGCGGCGCGTTTGGCCTTATCTAAAGACTGAGATGCCTCGCACCGTCATCGAAGCCGAGCGCGTGCTGCCGTATGCGCCTGAGGATTTGTGCCGTCTGGTCGGCGACGTGCGGGTCTATCCTGAGTTCGTGCCGTTCCTGAGAAAGATGCGCGTCACCAAAGAAGAGCCGCGCGACGCAGGCGGCTGGCAAGGGATCGCAGAAGCCGATGTGGGCTGGCAGGCGATCAAGGTGACATTCGCCACCAGCGTTCGCTGCGAACCCGCGAAAGGGGAGGTCGAGGTAGCGCTGGTGAAAGGCCCCCTGCATTCGCTCGCCAACAAATGGTGGTTCAAGCCACATGAGGGCGGCGGCGCCCATGTCCGCTACTGGATCGCCTACGAGTTCAAAAATCCGATCCTGCAGGGCGCGATTTCGGCGCACAAAGACAAGCTCGCGTCGCGGATCATGGCGGCGTTCGAACGAGAGGCGAAGCGCCGGCTAGGCTAGTCCAGTACGCGCTCCATCAATTCAAACGCTGCGGCTACGGTTGCTGCTTGAATTTCATGGCGCCCAATTGACCCGAAACGCTTCTCTTCGTGCACAACCGGCCCATCACGCCGCGCGGCAGCGATATGCACGAGGCCCACGGGCTTCTCGGGCGTGCCGCCATCCGGTCCCGCCACACCGGTGACGGCGACCACGATATCCGCCGGACTGTGCATCAGCGCGCCTTCCGCCATCGCCAGCACAACTTCGCGGCTCACGGCGCCGTGCTCGCGCAGCATTGCAATGCGCACGCTGAGCATCTCGATCTTGGCCTCGTTCGCATAGGTCACGAAGCCTCGCTCAAGCGAAGCTGAGGCGCCCGGCACCGCCGCGAGAGTCGCCGCGATCAATCCGCCCGTGCAACTTTCAGCAGTCGCGATCGTATAGCGCCGCGATTTGGTCTCGCGCAGCAAGCGCTCAGCACGATCGTAGTTCGAGATGGCCGTCATACTGCAAGTGTGGCGGCGCCGCGGCGAAAGTCCATTCCCTTCAATGGCCCCCGGTGGCAGAAGCGGCGCAAATACCGGGAGGGACTATGGAAGCCGTAGCGCGTCGGATCGCAGCGCCGGTGTTTGCGTTGGCGCTGTTCTCCAGCGCTGCGCTCATCTTCGTCCTGCAGCCGCTGTTCGGACGCATGGTCACGCCGCTTCTGGGCGGCAGTCCGCAAGTCTGGAACACGTCGATGGCGTTCTTCCAAGCGGCGCTCCTGGTCGGCTACCTCTACGCGCACGTGCTCGCGCGCGTGAAAGATCTGCGCATTCAAGCTGTGGTGCATGGCGTCGTGCTGCTCGCAGCGTGGTTTGTGTTGCCGTTGCATGTAACGACGGCGCTTGGTGAGCCGAGTTCAGAGCATCCGGTGTGGTGGCTGATTGGCGTTCTGGCGCTTTCGGTTGGCGCGCCGTTCGCCGCTGCCTCCGCGACCGCACCATTGCTACAAGCTTGGTTCGCGCGCACCGGCCGTGAAGACGCAAGCGACCCGTATTACCTCTATGCCGCGAGCAATCTCGGCAGCTTCGTTGGCCTGCTGGCTTATCCAGTCTTGATCGAGCCATTGCTGGGCGCGCATGCGCAGAGCGCGGCATGGTCGGTGGCGTATCTCGTAGTGGGCGCACTGATCGCGGTGGCCGCCGCAATGGCGATCACGGCGCACGGCGATACGCCAAAGCCGCTCGAGCACACAGGCCCAGCCCCGAGTTGGCGCGAACGCGGTTACTGGGTTGCGGCCGCAGCCGTTCCATCAGCGCTGTCGCTCGGCGTCACGCTGCACATCTCCACCGACATCGCGTCCGCCCCGATGCTCTGGGTGGTGCCGTTGGCGCTCTATCTGCTCACGTTCGTCCTCGCGTTCGCGCGCGGAAGCGAAAAGATGGAAGCAGGGACGCTTTTCATCCATCCCGTCGCTGTCGCGCTCATGCTGATGTCGTATTACGCGTCAGGCAATTGGGTGGGGTCGCTCTCCGGCATCCTTGGCGGCTTCTTCTTCAGCGCGTTGATCTGCCATCTGGCTCTTGCGCGCTCGCGGCCAAGCGCCGATAGGCTCACGGAATTTTATCTCTTCGTTTCGCTTGGCGGTGTGTTGGGCGGGGCGTTCGCGGCGCTGCTAGCGCCGCTCATCTTCAACAATGTCTACGAATACCCGCTCGCACTCGCGGCCGCGTGTCTCTTCCGCCCGCGTCAAGACAACGACATGCCGCGCCTCATCGACGCGTCATTCGCCGCCGCAGTGCTCATGGGCGTGTTGGCGATCATTCTGCAGTTCAAACAGCCTTTGGATTCGACGCTGATTATCGGCGCGCTTGGCGCCGCCGCCGCCTTGGTTGCTGCTGGCTGGAGCGATGAGACCCGCCCAGCCATCTATCGCTACATGTTCCTCGGCATCGCGGCGATCCATGCGATCCTCGTGATCTACATCGCCTTCAACCTGCCGCAGATTTTTATCTCCGCCATCGTCGGCGATGAAACCCGAACCGTGGCGCACCAGCCGTGGGGCGCGTTGCTCATGGGAACGAGTTTCATGGTGGTCGCCTTCGCGGTGCACGGCACTATTTTGCCGCGAAAGGACAATCGCCGGGTCTCCGACTTTGCTTTGGGCGCGGCGCTGGTGTCGGCGGTGCTCTTGCTGTTGCGGTTGATCAGCGCCGGCGCTGGAGACGCAGACACGCTCACCGTGGTGAGCATCATCTTCTGCGGCGTCGCCGTCTTCTTTAACCGCGGCAAGCCGATCGCACTCGCGGTCGTTGTGCTGGTGGCGTTCACAATCATCTTCATCGACGAAACACGAGGCTCGCGCATTATCACTCAAGAACGCAGCTTCTTTGGCGTGCTACGCACGCGCGAATTCGACACCGGTGATCCTGCGGTGCCGCGGACGCGTATTCTCATGCACGGCACCACCATTCACGGCGCGCAACTTGTAGGCCCGGTCGTGGAGCGTCAGCCGCTCACTTACTACCACCCGCGCACCGCGCTCGGCGAAGCGATCCTCGCAGGCGTGTCGATGGGACCATCATCGAACGTTGCTTTGATTGGCTTGGGAACAGGCTCAACTGCTTGTTTGCTCCGGCCGACCGATCATTTGACAATCTTCGAAATCGATCCCGCAGTGGTGCGATTGTCGGCAGAGCCGGGTGGCGACTTCACCTTCGTGCCAGCTTGCCAGCCCAACCGTCGCATCGAATTGGGCGACGCGCGCTTGCAGATCGCCGAAGAGCCCGACCACGAGTTCGACGTGATCGTCGTTGACGCGTTCTCATCGGACGCCATCCCCGCGCACTTACTGACGCGCGAGGCGATCGCGCTTTATCTATCAAAGCTCACCGATCGCGGGATCGTTGTGTTGCACCTCTCAAACCGCAACTTAGCGCTGGTCTCGGAAGCCGCGCGTGTCGCGCACGATCTGAACGCGCCGTACCTCTACCGGATCAGCGATCCATTTCAGATGGAGCAGGCCTCCTGGGTCGGAGGCTTGGCGGCAAGCGTGATGATCCTGGCGCGTACGCCTGACGCTCTGACATCGCTGACGCTGAACCCAGATTGGCGCGTCATCCCGGCGCCGCCGGGGCGCCCTTGGACCGATGACTACATCAATCTCCCGCGCGCTCTGTGGGAGGGCTTGCCCTTCGGTCCGCGTAATAATTCGGCGGAAACGTGTCGCATCTATGTAGGCTATTGCGACGAGACACCGGCGGCGGACACGACAACAGCGGCGCCTACGCCGGCCGCTCCACCGTCGCCGTAGCTTGCGCGGCTAAGCCTTCTTCACGGCCGAGGAAACCCATCCGTTCGGTCGTGGTGGCTTTGACGCTAACGCGCGAGGTCGGCAGCCCAAGTACTTCAGCAGTACGCGCGCGCATGGCTTCGCGATGCGGACCAATCTTTGGCCGCTCGCAAAGCAGCGTGACATCGACGTGCACGATCCGCGCGCCCGCGTTCTCCGCAAGTTTGGCGGCGTGACGAAGAAAGCGCTCCGAGTCCGCGCCCTTCCATTGCGGATCGCTGGGAGGGAAGTGCGCACCGATATCGCCTTCGCCGAGCGCGCCGAGGATCGCATCGACAAGTGCGTGCCAACCAGCGTCGGCGTCAGAGTGCCCAACAAGGCCTTTGGCGTGTGGGATTTGCACGCCGCATAGCGTGACGAATGAGCCTTCGCCGAAGCGATGCGCGTCGACGCCGTTGCCGACGCAGATGATGCGCTCATCGCCGAGCATGCGTTCGAGCATCGCGAAATCCTCTGGGTAGGTGATCTTCATCAGCTTCGCGTCGCCAGCGATGAGCTTGGCCTCGACGCCGTTTCCGCGCACGACTGCAACATCGTCCGTCAGCGACGCATCTGCCGAGAGCGCGGCGTACGCGGCATGCAGTAAGGCGCCGCGAAATGCCTGCGGCGTTTGAATGCGCATGAGACCGTCGCGCGCCACGTCCTCAACAATGCGACCGCTCGCATCGGCGCGGCGAAGCGTGTCCGGCACGGCGAGGGCGGGAGCCACCGCCGACGCGCCGGCTTCGAGTTCGGCGACGAGCGCGCGGATCATCTCTTCGTCCAGGCCGGGACGAGCCGCGTCGTGAACGAAGATCGCTTCGGCGTTGCCGATTGACGCCAAGGCGGCTCGGACCGAGGCTGTTCTGGTCGCGCCACCGTCGACGATCGTCACCTTGTTCGTTCCAGCGGTTGCGTCGCGGCAGAGTTTGGCGTGCTCGGGCGCGCAGGCGATGACAATCTCGGTCGCGCCCGCGGCAGCCAATGTGGCGACCGACCAGGCGATCACCGGCTTACCAGCCAACAGCTTGTATTGCTTAGGAACTTCGCCGCCGGCGCGCTCGCCCCGGCCGCCCGCCACGATGATCGCCGCGAACCTCATGACTGGAGAAATCTGCCGCCTAAATGGTGCATCGCAGCATAAAACCCTTGGCGCCCGCTTTTTAGGCGCCCTAAGCTCCCCCTGGAACCGGGGTGCTAAGTGTTCGATTTGAACGAAAAACCTCCTCTTGTCTCGCTCGCACCGATGGCGGGCGTGACCGACATCCCGTTCCGTCGCCAAGTGAAGGCGTTCGGCGGCCAATACTGCGTCTCAGAGATGGTGGCGTCCGACCAATTGGCGCGGGCGCGGATAGACATGGTGCGCCGCGCGGCCGGTGCGGGCGTTATCTCGCCGCTGGTGATCCAACTCGCTGGCCGCGATCCAGAATGGATGGCGGAAGGGGCGCGGCTCGCAGAAGTCGCCGGCGCCGATGTGATCGACATCAATATGGGCTGCCCCTCGAAAAGCGTAACGAGCGGCCTTTGTGGTTCGGCGCTGATGCGTGAACCGGATCATGCAATGCGCCTTGTCGAAGCTACGGTGAAAGCAACGCAGCTGCCAGTCACGCTGAAAATGCGGTTAGGTTGGGACGACGCGTCGCTCAATGCACCCGAAATAGCCAAGCGCGCCGAAGATGCCGGCGTGCGCATGCTCACGATCCACGGCCGCACACGTCATCAGTTCTTTCGTGGCGTTGCGGATTGGTCTGCCATTGCTGCAGTGGTGAGCGCTGTCCGAATTCCGGTGATTGCGAACGGCGACATCGGCACTGCGGCCGATGCGCGTCGCGCGCTGGAGCTTTCAGGCGCGGCGGGCGTGATGGTCGGCCGCGCGGCGCAAGGCAAGCCATGGCTGCCCGCAGGCATCGAGCGCGCTTTGAAGCTCGGCGGCGAAGTCTCGCCACCGCCACGCGCGGCGCTGCTCCAAAGCTTGCTGGCGCTCTACGAGGAGACGCTGGACTTCTACGACGGCCAACTCGGCATTCGCGTCGCCCGCAAACACATCGCTTGGATGATCGATGCGGAGTTTGGCGCGGAAGCGCGAGAGATCCGCAAACAGATCTGCATGCTCGAAGATCCGAAACAGGTTCGGGCTGCGCTGATCCAGCTCTTCGATGACGGATTGGATCGGGCCGCGGCATGAACGATCCCATCGTCCGCCCGCTGCCTCAGCGCTCTTTGGCCCCCGATGCAGAACGGTGGCTCGAAGCGTTGCCGGCGCCGGTGTTGGGGATCGATGCAGGTGAGCGCATTCGCTTCGTGAACGCCGCCGCCGCTGAATTGCTCGCAGGCGTTGGGCGCGGACTACTCGGACGGCGCCTCGACGAAATCTTTGGCCTCGACGCACCGATCATCGCGCTTGCTCGACGCACGCTGTCAGGCGCGAGCGGTGTCGCGGAGTCCGACGTCGCGTTGATCGGCCCCGGTTTTGCGCTGGGCCATGCAACCGTCGCCGCCGCTCCTGTGGGGGACAACGGGTACATAGCGTTGGTGCTGACGCGACCGCCGCGCGCACGCGCCGCGCCGCCCGCTGCTGCCAGCTCTGCCGCCCGTACACTCGCGCATGAAGTCCGCAACCCGCTCGCCGGCATCCGCGCGGCAGCACAACTCATCTCACGCGCCGAAGATCCTGACTCTGCCGCGTTGGCTAAGTTGATCGTCGACGAAGTCGATCGGGTGCGCCGTCTCACCGATCGCATCGATCCGTTGGGCTCTGTCGATGCGCCGCGCTTTGACCGGTTCAACATTCACGAAGCCCTTGACCGCGTGCGTAAGCTCATTGGCTCCAGCGCGCCGGACGTGATGATCCGCGAGCGCTACGATCCAAGCCTGCCGCAAGTGCGCGGCGATCTGGATCAGCTGATCCAAGCACTGCTCAACGTTGCAAAAAATGCCGCCGAAGCCGTAGCCGATCAAGACGATGGCGAGATCGCAATTTCAACGTCGTATCGCTCAGGTGTGAAATTTCGCTCCGCCGCCAGTGGCGCCGCGCGGGCGCAGCTTGAGGTGCAGATCATCGACAACGGCCCCGGTCTGCATCCCGATGTCGCCGACCGCTTGTTCGAAGCGTTCGCAACCACAAAACGCGACGGTATGGGCCTTGGGCTAACAGTCGCCGCCGACATCATTGCGCGCCACGACGGGCGCATCGAAGTCGAAAGCCAACCCGGCCGCACGGCCTTCAAGATTCTCCTCCCCATCGATCCGGACGAAACGACATGAGCGCACGCATCCTCCTTGCAGAAGACGACAACTCGTTGCGTCTCGTTCTGTCCCAAGCGCTCGGAAAGGAAGGCTACGACGTGCGCGCCACCGGCAACGTCGCGACGCTTTCAAAATGGGTGCGAGACGGCGAAGGCGATCTGGTCCTGAGCGACGTCTATATGGGGGATGATTGCGTGTTCGACGCGCTTCCGGCCATGCGCATGGCGCGACCGCATTTGCCTGTGATCGTCATGAGCGCACAAAGCACGGTCAGCACAGCGCTGAGCGCAGCCGGCGCTGGCGCGTTCGATTACATGCCGAAGCCGTTCGACCTCGATGATCTGATGGCCGCAGTGAAGCGCGCGCTGATCGGCGGACCTGACGCCAAAACACGTGCGCAGGCCTCCAAAGCGGAAAAAGAAGAGCGGCTGCCACTGATCGGCCGTTCGCCGCCGATGCAGGACGTCTATCGCGTCATGGCGCGCGTCGCCGGCACGGACCTAACTGTGCTGATCGAAGGCGAGAGCGGCACCGGCAAAGAGCGTGTCGCGCGTGCCATTCATGATCACGGCCGTCGTGCAACCGGCCCGTTCGTCGCGATGAGCCTTGCCGGCGCACAATCCCTGCAGTTGGAGCGCGAACTGTTCGGCCCGCAAGGCAAGTTCGCGCAAGCCCAAGGCGGCACGCTCTTTCTCGAAGACATTGATGAGTTGCCGCAAGACTCTCAGACGCGCCTCGCTGGCTTGTTGCACGCAGAAGAACCCGGCGACCGCCCCGATGCGCGACTTATCGTGTCGTCACAGCGCAGCCTATCGACGCTGACCCGCCAAGGCGCGTTCCGGCAGGATCTGTTCTATCGCTTGAATGTCGTCGTGATCCGCATGCCGCCGCTGCGCGAACGCTTGGAAGATATTGGCGACCTCGCGCGCGCCTTCCTCGTACGCGCTAAGCGCGAAGGTTTGCCCGACAAGTCGATCGACAACGCAGCGATCGAGCGTCTCAAGGCGCACAGCTTCCCTGGCAATCTGCGCGAACTCGAAAACCTGCTGCGTCGCGCCACCGCGCTCAGTCCCGCGACCGTCATCACCGCACGCGAAATCGGCCGCGAACTCGGTCATGCCGACAACAACGTTGTCCCTGAAGAGGCGACCGACGGCTTCGAGACGGCGGTGACGCGCCGGGTGGAAGGGGAGTTCACTGCGGCAAGCCCTGGCTTCCCGACCGCCGGCCTCTATGATCGGCTCTTGGCAGAGGTGGAGCGTCCGCTCATCACCCAGGCGCTCCAGGCGACCCGCGGCAACCAGATCAAGGCCGCCGCGATCCTCGGCATCAACCGGAATACCCTCCGGAAGAAAATACAGGCCCTTGGTCTAACGACTGGCCGAAACGATTGACCTGACCGTGATATTGGTTCAACACCATGTTGCTATTCCGCAACATGGTGACCCCCGGCCATGGCAGAAATCACCGCCGATGAGCCAGCCGACGCGGCTGTGCTCTCAGATCAACCGCAGAGCCGAAGCGCTCTGACGTTTGTCGTCGGGCTCGCCGTGGCGGGCGCGCTTACCGCAATCGCGACCATCACGCTGCTTATGGGCGACGGGCTCGCCGGCGAAAACAATGGCCTCATCCGCGCGCTCCTGATTGCGAGCCTGGTGGTCTCAGCGGGGCTCGCCGGGATTCTCATCCATCGCATCTTGCGCGTTGCGCGCGCGTGGCGGGCCGCCGCGACCGGCGCACGCCTCCACCTTCGCTTCGTCACGCTCTTCAGTCTCGCGGCGCTCGCACCGGCGATCATCGTCGCGGTGTTTCTTGGCGTGACCTTCACGCAGGGCATGGATCGCTGGTTCAGCCAGCGCGTCGTCGACACCATCGAAAGCGCCGCGAACGTTGGCGCTGCCTATGTTGATCTCGCGTCCGGTGGCCTGGGCGGCGAAGTGCAGGCCATGGCGGAAGACCTCAACGCCGCGCGCGGCGGCCTCACGTCTGATCCTACACGGTACGCCGCGTTCCTTCAGTTGCAAGGCGAGCGCCGTGAACTCTCGTCTGTCTATGTCATAGACGGCACGGGAAGTGTTTTGGCTGGCGGCGCGCTGGTGGAAAACGCCGTGCCTTACATCGCGCCTTCGCAGGAGGCGCTGTCAGTAGCGAACCAAGGCGAAGTGTCCGTTCGCTTTGACCAAGACAACGACCGCTTGCTCGCGCTCTATCGCTTGTCCGCCTACAACAACGCTTACGTGTTTGTTTCCAAGCGCATCGAGCCTGGTCTCGTCGCCCAGTTGCGGCAGTTCGAGACTTCGGTGAGCGAGTATCGCGCGGCGCGCGATCAGCAGAACTCGCTGCGTGGCTTGCTCGGTATGGCCTACGTATCCACCGCGGTGCTGCTCTTGCTGGGCGCGGGCTGGGTTGGCCTGACGAGCGCTACGCGTGTCGCCGAACCGATTGGGCGCCTTGTGGGCGCTGCGCGCCGTGTCGCGGCTGGTGACCTGAAAGCTCGAGTCTCAGTTGGAGAAGAGCGAGACGAAGTCGATGCGCTCGCCAGCGCGTTCAATCGCATGACGTCGCAACTCGAAACGCAGCGCCGCGATCTCGTCGAGGCGCAAGAAGACGCCGAGAACCGCAGCTCCTTCATCGAAGCTGTTCTCGGCGGGGTCAGCGCCGGCGTGATGGGCCTCGACAACAACGGTCGCATCACCGCAACGAACCGCTCCGCCGTTCAGCTCTTGGGCCTCGCCAACGCCGACATCATCGGCCGGCGTCTGATCGACTTGGCGCCCGAGTTCACCGAACTCCTGAACCAGCCATTGCGCGCGGGCGAAGCGCTCGCGCAGCGCGTGGATTTGATGCGCGAGGGCGGTTCGGTGAATCTGAGCGTGCGCGCCAGCCCAGAGGCAGACGGCGGCCTCGTGCTTACCTTCGACGACATGACCAAGCTCATCTCCGCGCAACGGCAAGAAGCTTGGAAAGATGTCGCGCGCCGCATCGCGCATGAGATCAAAAACCCGCTCACGCCCATTCAACTCTCGGCGGAGCGTCTGCGTAAAAAGTACTCTGCGGAGATCACATCCGATCCTGACACGTTCGCGAAGTGCACCGATACGATCTTGCGCCAAGTCGCGGACATTGGCCGCATGGTCGATGAGTTTTCCTCGTTCGCTCGTATGCCAACGCCGCGCATGGCATTCGCCGATATCAGCGATGTGGCGCGTTCGACAGTGTTCGCGCAGCGCCTGGTGTTTCCAGACGTGCGGATCGAAGTGGAAGGCGCCGATCAACCCATCGCACTTGTGAGCGATGAGCGCCTTATCGGCCAATCGCTGCTCAATCTCATCAAAAACGCGAGCGAGAGCGTACAGGCGCGTCGCGAGCGCGATGGCGAACCCAAGGACGGCTTCGTCACGTTACGCTTGCGCGATTTGGATTTTGGCGTGCAGTTCGAAGTGATCGACAACGGGTTGGGCTTTCCCGAGAAAGATCGCCATCGCTTGATTGAACCGTACGTGACTACACGCACGAAGGGCGCAGGCCTCGGCCTCGCCATTGTTGCGCGCATAATCGAAGACCATGGGGGGCTGATTGAGTTGGACGACGCGCCTGGCGGGGGGCCAGGGGCTGTCGTTCGTTTTGTTCTCCCCAAACGCGGCGAAGAAGCCATCGACCCCGCTGCAGAATACGGCGCAGGAGCCTCCCAATGACGCAAGACATTCTCGTAGTCGACGACGAGGCCGACATTCGCGACCTCGTGTCGGGCATTCTCGAAGATGATGGACATCAAGTCCGCACCGCGCGTGACAGCGATGAAGCGCTAAACGCCTTCGGCAAGCGCAAACCGTCGCTGATCGTGCTCGACATCTGGCTGCAAGGCAGCCGCATGGACGGGCTCGATCTGCTGGCCGTCTTCAAGGACATGGACCCGGACACGCCAGTGGTTGTGATCTCGGGCCACGGCACCATCGAAACCGCCGTCGCCGCGATCCGCAAAGGCGCTTACGACTTTGTCGAAAAGCCTTTCACCGCAGACCGGTTGCTGCACGTCGTGTCACGTGCGTTGGAAACGACGCGGCTAAAGCGTGAAAACTCCGAGTTGAAGACGAAGTCCGCTGCGAGTGACAACCTCATCGGGTCGTCCGCGGTGATGGCTGCTTTGCGCGCTTCGATTGATCGCGTGGCTCAAACTAATTCGCGGGTGCTCATCACGGGCCCGGCGGGCGCTGGCAAAGAGTTGGTTGCGCGGCTTCTACATGAGCGTAGCGCACGGGCGGGTGGCGCATTCATCGCAATCAATGCCGCATCGATCGCGCCAGATCGGATGGAATCCGAAATCTTCGGCGAAGAAGGTGCGGACGGGCGGCCCAAAAAGATCGGTGTGTTCGAGCAAGCCCACATGGGCACGCTCTTCCTCGATGAGGTCGGCGACATGCCGCTTGAGACTCAATCGAAGATCTTGCGCGTGCTGGTAGATCAGCGCTTCAAGCGTCTGCACGGCGCCAATGACGTGCAAGTGAATGTGCGCGTTGTTTCGTCCAGCTCGCGCGATCTCTCCGGCGATATTGCGGAAGGTCATTTCCGCGAAGATCTCTACCACCGCCTCAACGTCGTGCCGTTGCGTGCGCCGAGCGTTGCCGAACGGCGCGAAGACATTCCGGAGCTAGCGGGCTACTTTGTCGGTCGGCTCGCCGGCATGTCGGGCGTGCCTGCGCGCCAGATCGGTGAAGACGCATTGGCGACCCTGCAAGCGGCCGATTGGCCCGGCAACGTGCGTCAGCTGCGCAACGTCATCGAGCGCATCCTCATCCTTGCCACCGGTGACGCTTCAACGCCGGTGACCGTCGACAACCTCCCAGAAGAAGCCTGGCCGCAAGCCGGCTTCGCCAAGCGCGACGGCCTACAGCAAGTGATCGGTCTGCCGCTGCGCGACGCACGTGAGCGGTTCGAACGCGAGTATCTCAACGTCCAGATCACGCGCTTCGGCGGCAACATCTCGCGCACGGCGGCGTTCATCGGCATGGAGCGCTCGGCGCTACACCGGAAGCTGAAGTCGCTCGGTGTTGATCCACCAGGCCGCAACGGCGCCGATCCTGAATGAGCCGCATCGCGTATGTGAACGGCGCTTACGTGCCTTTGCGCAGCGCCAGCGTTTCGATTCAAGACCGCGGCTTCCAATTCGCAGACTCGATCTACGAAGTCTGGGCGATCCGCCGCGGACGCATGTTCGATACCGAAGCGCACATGACGCGCCTTCAGCGCTCGCTTGAGGAGCTCCGCATCACGCCTCCAATGAATGAAGCTTCGTTGATGGTGGTGATGCGCGAGACGATGCGGCGCAATCGCGTGACGGAAGGCATTGTCTATGTGCAAGTCAGCCGCGGCGCCGCCAATCGTGATCACGTGTTTCCGGCGCCGGAAACGAAGCCGACGATCATCGTCACCGCCAAGAACTTAGATCGTGCCGCAATCGCCAAGCGCGCCGCTGCCGGCATCAAGGTCACCAGCGCGCCAGAGACGCGCTGGCAGCGACGCGACATCAAATCGGTCAACCTCCTCCCAAATGTCCTTGCCCGGCAGGGGGCCAAGGAGAAGGGGGCATTCGAAGCGTGGTTCGTGGATGAGCGTGGCTTCGTCACCGAAGGAACCTCTTCCAATGCATGGATCGTGGATTCTGACGGCGTGTTGCGCACACGCGCGTTATCTTTCGACATCCTGCACGGGGTCACGCGCGGCGCTGTGCTGAAACTCGCGCAAGAGCGCCAGATGAAAGTCGAAGAGCGCCCGTTCACGATCGATGAAGCGAAGGCTGCGCGCGAAGCTTTTATCACCGCCGCGTCTAACGCGGCGACAGCCGTCATCGAGATCGACGGCGTCCGCATTGGCGACGGCAAACCTGGCTCTGTCACAGAAGCTTTGCGCGCCGCTTATTTGGGCGCCTGAGAGCAAATCGGCTCCGTTGCGGTTGGCGAACGGTGCGGCGCACCCTATAGCTGCTATCGCAGCCTCGCGTTCGACGGGGCGCTATACAACTTCATCCAACATGGGGGCTAACACCATGGATAAGAAACAAAACCTTCAGGACACGTTTCTAAACGCAGTCCGCAAGTCGAAGACGCCGCTCACGATCTTCCTCGTCAATGGCGTGAAGCTTCAGGGCGTCGTGACTTGGTTCGACAATTTCTGTGTGTTGTTGCGCCGCGACGGCCAAGTGCAGCTCGTCTACAAACACGCGATCTCGACCATCATGCCGGGCGCACCCGTCCAGCTGTTCGAGAACGAGAAGGCGACTGATGAAGTCGACGGCTGATACGCCGCTCAAAGATCTGAACAAGGCCATCGTGCTGCGCCCGCTTGCGAGCGCGCAAGAAAGCGTGCGCGATGGCGAAGCGCGTTTGCTCGAGGCTGTCGGCCTTGCGCAAGCGCTTGGGCTTGAAGTTGCAGGCGCCGAAGCCGCGCCGCTCCGGCAGATCAATCCGCGCACATACTTTGGCTCGGGACGCGTTGAGCGGCTCAAAGATGAATCAGACGCACTTGGCGCCGGTGTGATCGTCATCGACGCGCCACTCTCGCCCGTCCAACAGCGCAATCTTGAGACCGACATCGGTTCGAAGGTCATAGACCGCACCGGCTTGATCTTGGAAATCTTCGGCCTGCGTGCACGCACCAAGGAAGGCAAACTCCAAGTCGAGCTTGCGCGCCAAGGCTATGAGCGCTCGCGCCTCGTGCGGACCTGGACCCACTTGGAACGACAACGCGGCGGCCTCGGCAAGACCGGTGGTCCCGGCGAAACGCAAATCGAACTCGATCGCCGTATCATTGCCGACCGCATCATCCGTCTGAAGAAAGATCTCGAAGACGTGCGCCGCACGCGCGGTCTGCAGCGGCGCGCACGGTCACGCGCCGGCCTGCCTGCCGTTGTGCTCGTCGGTTACACCAACGCCGGCAAATCGACGCTCTTCAACCGACTCACGCATGCTGGCGTGCTGGCGAAAGACATGCTCTTCGCCACGCTCGATCCCACCGCGCGGCAAGTGAAGCTCCCGAGCGGCCGCGCCGTGATTATGAGCGACACGGTCGGCTTCATCTCCGACCTGCCGCACGAATTGGTCGAAAGCTTCCGCGCGACGCTTGAAGCGGTGACGGAAGCCGATTTGCTCATTCACGTGCGCGACATCGCGCATCCGCAAAGCGAAGATCAGAAGGCCGACGTGCTCGGCGTGCTCGCACAACTTTCCAAAGATGCGGGCGACAAGTCGCCACCTGTGCTTGAGGCATGGAATAAAATCGATCTCCTCGACGACGACACGCGCGTCGGTCGCCTCCGCCGCGCTGAAGCAGCAGGACAAGGGCAGGGCGCCCTACCCCCTGTTGCGCTCTCTGCTGAAACGGGGGAGGGCGTGGAGGCCCTGCTCGCTGCTATCGATCGCGCAGCATTCTCCGCAACGCGCGTCATCACCCTCACCCTCGCTCCCGACGATGCCGGCCGCATGCGCGCGCAGATCGCGGCGCACGGCAAGATCGTTGAAGAAAGCACCGACGACGACGGCAATCTCACGCTGCGCGCAGAGCTGCTGGTGGAAGATGCGGCGCGTTTCGCACCACTCGAACCCCTGCCCGAACAATTGCGCCCAGCGGCGGAGTAGGGGAGAGCCCTACTTCCGCGAGAGCCGTTCGACGAGTTCAGCCGCGAACACCGAAAGCGTATCGTCCCGTGCGCCCATCACGACGATGCGGTCACCAGGTTCGACCAGCTCGATCAGCTTGTCGCCACACGCGCCACGTTCAGCGAACGCCATCGCTTGCAAGCCACGCGCGCGGACACCGGCGACGATGTGTTCGCTGGCGACTGTGCGATCGACGGTGCCGCCGAAGTACACCGGGTCAGGCATGATCAGCACGTCGTCATCGACCATGTTGCGCGCGAAGCAATCGATGAATTCATCGCGCATCAGACGCAGGGGCCCAAAGCCGTGCGGCTGAAACATGATCAACAGGCGGCCGGGGAAGGCGTGCAGAGTGTTGAGCGTCGCGGTGATCTTATCCGGGTTGTGACCGAAATCGTCGATAACGGTGACGTTGTTGGCCTTGCCGACGACCTCAAGACGCCGCTTGGTGCCTGAGAAACCTTTGAGTGCAGCTGCCGCCACGGTGAGCGACATTCCGCACGCGCGCGCCGCTGACAGCGCGGCCAACGCGTTCGAGACATTGTGCTCGCCTGGCACCGCTAAATCGACCGTGGCGCTCTCACGTGTGTCTTTCTCCAACACGTCGAACGAGACGCCGTCCGGCGCCAAACGGATGGCCGAGCAGTGCAGATCGGCAAGCCCTGAGCGCAGCGCGTACGTGCGCGTGCGAACCTTCGTCGCCATCACCAGCGCCGCCGTTTCCTCGTTGTCGAGGTTCAGCACCGCGATCTCGGCCTTGTTGACGAACCCCGTGAACAACGCCCGCAGCTCATCCATGCTCTTGTGGTCGAGCGCGATGTTGTTCACGACCGCGATCGTCGGCTCGTAGCGCGCGATCGAGCCGTCGCTCTCATCGACCTCAGATACAAACGCGTCGCCTTTGCCGACGAGCGCGCTGGCGAACAGTGCGTCAGGCGTCACGAAGTTCTTCATCACGGCGCCGTTCATCACCGTGGGATCACGTCCAGCGCGATAAAGCAGCCAGGCAATCATACCGGTGGTCGTGCTCTTGCCGCTGGTGCCGGCAACGCCGATGCGCACCGGCGCTGCGTTGAACAATTCCGCCAGCAGCTGCGGCCGCTTCAAATCTTCCGCGCCCACGCGCTTAGCGGCGACGACATCGCCCACAGTGTCTTCAACAGCCGCTGAGCGCACCAGGATCTGGTCAGCGCTCACAATGCCGGAACCGTCCTGCGGGAAGAGGGCGATGCCTTGTGCCTTCAGGTATTCGAACTTCGAGCCCAAGCGACCTTGGTCGAGCGAGCGGTCAGAGCCCGCGACCGTCACGCCTTTGCCGCGCAAGATCAGCGCAAGCGGCAACATTCCGGAGCCACCGACACCGCTGAAGAAATAGGATTTGGCCTGACTCATGCGTGCCGGTTATGACGAGAAACGCTGATTTTCGGAAGGACGTGAACGCAGCATGCCCCCGTCGCTCCGCATTGGCGTCGTCGCGCCCGGCACGCGCATCGAGCCGGAGCTTGCTGCGCGCCTTAAAGCGTTCGCCGCAGACAGTTTTCTCGATCGCGCCCCGGAGATCGTTGCTCATCCGCAATGCTTCGAGAGCGTAGGTCATTTCGCTGGCGACGATGAAACGCGCACCAAAGCCTTCGTGGAATACGCCAACGATCCGACGTTAGACGCGATCTGGTTCGCACGCGGCGGTTATGGCGCGTGCAGGATCGCTGAAGCAGCGCTGGCGCAACTCAACGGCGCTTCGCGTGTCAAAACCTATCTCGGCTACAGCGACAACGGCGCCATTCTCGGCGGCCTCTACGCGCGCGGATACGAGAACGTCGCGCACGGCCCTATTCCCGTCGATATGACGCGCGCCGGCGGAGAGGGGGCCGTGAAGAGGGCGCTCAACTGGCTCATCGATCGCGCGCCAGAGAGCGTTGAACTGGGTGTGATGTTCGACGCCAAGTGCGCCGCATTCAACCTCACCGTCTTCCAGTCGATGCTCGGCACATCGCTTGAGCCAGATCTGAGCGGCCACGTGCTGATGCTCGAAGACGTTGGCGAGTACCTTTACCGGCTAGACCGCGCCCTCTTCCAAATCACCTCCTCCGCCAACGTGCGGAGCGTGAAGGGGATTAAGCTCGGCCGCGTCAGCGACGTGCCGGAGAACGATAAGCCCTTCGGCGCCACGGCCGAAGAAATGATGCGCTATTGGTGCGCCAAGGCCGGCATCGCGTATCTCGGCCGCTGCGATATCGGCCACGACGTCGAAAACAAGATCGTCCCGTTCGGCGCGCCAAAGCGCTAGCGTTCACTGAGGCGCTGGCTCAGGGCAGGTCAGCTAGTTCCGCATAGAGATCGTGAGCACGCGCCTCGGAGCGCGTGAATTGGATGAATTTTTGATCGATGTCGGCAAGATGGCGCGTGAGGTCGAGTTCGAGGCCAGGCGTGGCGCGCACGCGGGCAGCCGCGCGGGTAATTTCGTCGCGGGTCAGTCCCAGTTCGCATTGAGCGGGCAGTGAGAGCTGCACGAAACCAGAATCCGCAGTCTCCATGCGCTCAGCACAGGCTTCGCGAATGCGAGCCTGGACATGATAAGGGATCGCGCGGCGCATTACCTCTCGATACGCCGTTACGTTCCTGAACGTCGTTTCGCTGACTTCGATAGCGATATAATAGTTGGCGATCTTCTGACGGGTGGTGACGTCACCCAAGGTGTCGAGCGCGCCGACGGAGAGAACTTCGTCGTAGGACGTGCGCACCATCGGGCGCGGATATATCTGCGTCGCCTGATAGGCGGCGATCAAGAATTGCTCATCGGGAATCCGAGCAGAGCCATCCAGATTGCCCAGCACCTGCAGCGCGAAGGCTTTGACCTGCTGGTAGTAGGCCATGCGCACCTGCATATCGCGCTCGTTATCAGCGATGTCGTGCACAATACGGGCGCGATAGCTGTCGCCAGCTTCGTGCGCCAAACGCTCAGCGTTCCAATTGCTGACTTGCGTGCCCAGGAAGACGCCGAGCACGACGATGGCGAGATCAATCGCGACGGCGAACCAATTGTGCGTGCCGACGTGCTCGCGAATCCGCCTGAGAATCATTCAAGCCACCCCACACCCTTGGCGGAGGGTCGCACCCAGGTCCGAGCTTGGCTAGCGTCAGACCTTTGGCTGGTAGTGGATGTAGCCGCGCTCAACGAGCCGGCGCATCGCGTCGTAGGCTTCCATCAGTTCATCGAAGGCGAGGCGTAGCGCCGCCAGCTCCGCAACTTGCGCCGCTGAGAGCGCTGTGCCGGCCTCTGTCATGCTCACGACGGCTGTGACCCAGCTGGCGCGTGCGTGCGCGGTGGCGATGGCTAGCCGCTCAAAGGCGCGCAAATCCACGTTGCCCAAGGCCTGGCCAAGAACGGCGCGGTTCGCTGCGTACGCAGCGTAATCAATCTGATCGAGATGTCCGCGGAGCTTGCGTTGCTCAGCCGGATCCAGTTCAGCCTCAGGCGCAAACCTGTCGCTACGGGCGCGGAGAGTGTTGGTGACCGTCGTAGACATGGACGCCGTTCCTGTCGCTCCTATGGAGCTAAACAGGCTGAGACTACGCCAAAGCGGTTAAGACCGCGTTTGGACCGTCTCAGGGCCTCTCAGCGGCCTTAGCCTCAACCCAGAGCGCTTCCATATCGTCCAGCGGCTGTGGGCCTGTGCGGCCTTGCTCGGCCAGCTTAGTCTCGATGTACTGGAAGCGCCGCGTGAATTTGGCGTTGGCGCGACGCAGCGCTTCCTCGGGATCGACCTTCAGCTTGCGCGCCAGGTTTGCCATCACGAACAGGATGTCGCCCATCTCCTCGGCGATGTGATCTTGGTCGCCTGACGCGCGTGCTTCCTGCAGCTCCGCCAATTCCTCTTCGAGCTTCTCCAAAACCGGTTCAGGCGTCGCCCAATCGAAATTGATCCGTGCAGCACGCTTGGTGAGCTTCTCGGCGCGCATGAGAGCAGGGAGCGCCATCGCGACATCATCAAGCAGAGAGGGGGCACCATTTGCGGCGCGTTTCTCGGCCTTCAGCGTTTCCCACGCCACCGTCTGCTGCTCCGCGCTGCGGCCGTCGCCGGCTTCGCTGAACACATGCGGATGGCGCTCAATCATTTTGTCGGCGAGCGCTTGGGCGACGTCGGCAAAATCGAACGCGCCTTGCTCCTCGGCCATGCGCGCGTGAAATGCGATTTGGAAGAGGAGGTCGCCCAGCTCTTCCTTGAGAGCCGGCATGTCGTTGCGCTCGATGGCGTCGGCGACCTCGTAGGCTTCCTCGATCGTGTACGGGGCGATGGTCGCGAAGTTCTGCTCAATATCCCAGGGACAGCCGCCGTTCGGATTGCGCAGCTGAGCCATCACGTCGAGCATCGCCTGGGTGGAGCGCGCATTGCGTGCGAGCGCCGGGGCGCTCTTTTCGCCCGGCTTTTCAGTAAGTTGGGCCGACATACAGATCTCGCATAAGATAGATTATGGGAAGTGACGCATTGATTTGGATGGAATCCAGTCAGGACGAGCTTACGCCGCTTCGCCCGTCCACACAGCCTCACCGACCGTCGTGTTCGTGACGGCCATGGAATGGGCCAACGGCCCAGATCGCAATTAGCGCCGCGACAATTGCTACAAACATCGGCGCCATCAACTCAGCTCGTACTCGCCGGCCCAGCCATCGTACGCAGGTTCGACGCCCGCCGGCAGCCGCGCTCTCAGCGCCTGGTAATCGAGATCGATGTGCATGTTGGTCAGCACCGAGCGCGCCGGATTCAACCGATCGATCCATTCGAGAGCGCGGCCGACGTGTGCGTGCGTTGGATGCGGCGTGTCGCGCAGCGCATCGACGATCCAGAGCTTGAGGCCGCCTAGCGCGTCAAACGTTCCCTCAGGCATCGCCACGAGGTCATTCGAGTACGCGACATCGCCCACGCGAAAGCCGAGCGACCTTGAGAAGCCGTGATCTTGGTCGAGCGGCAGCACCTCGAGCTTGCCGCCCGGGCCATCGATGCTCACCGGCGCGAGCGGCGTCAGCATGCCGGCGTCATGCGCGATCGCGGGATAACCGCCCTCGGTGATGAAGCAGTATCCGAAGCGCTGCATGAAGCTCTTACGTGTGCTCGCATCAATCCAGACGCGCATCTGCTTGCGTTGCTTGATGGCGAACGCACGGATGTCGTCGAAGCCATGGATCTGGTCGGCGTGATCGTGGCTGATGAGCACGCCATCGAGATGAGACGGCCCTGCCTCGGCCAGCTGCTGGCGCAGTTCCGGCGGCGTGTCGATCAGCACCGTGGTGGCTTCGCTCGGTATCGTCACCTGCCCGCTCCACTTCTGCAGCATGATCCCGCAGCGCGTGCGCCGGTTCTTCGGCTCGTTTGGATCGCACACGCCCCAATCGCCAGTGGCGCGCGGAACGCCGCCGGAGGAGCCGCAGCCAAGAATGGTGACGCGCAGCGTGCCGCTCATTGCGTCACACGCGGGATCGTTGGGAAGAGGCGATGGAAATTATCGGCGAGCAGGGCGCTCGCCTCCTCCTCCTCAAGCCCCCTCAACTTGGCGAACGCGCTTTGGACGTGCGCCACGTGCATCGGCTCGCAGCGTTGGCCACGGTGAGGAATAGGGGTCAGATATGGGCAATCGGTCTCAACGATGATGCGATCGAGCGGCGTCTCGCTGGCGATGGCGCGCACGTCGTTGGCGTTCTTGAACGTCATGATGCCGGAGAACGAGATGTAGGCGCCGAGCGCCAGCGCACGACGCGCGAGTTCGGCGCCGCTCGTGTAGCAGTGCATCAAGATCCGAAGAGGGCCCTTCCCCGCCTCGTCCTCCAACAGCTCCGCCATCGCCTCGTCAGCTTCGCGCGTGTGGATGATCAGCGTTTTATCGAGCGCGTGCGCGGCTTTCGCGTGTGCGCGAAAGACCTGTACCTGGTCTTCAAACGGACTGTGTTTGTAGTGCTGATCGAGACCCGTTTCGCCTACTCCAACTACCCTCTCGTGGCTGCCAAGCTCGATCAGGCGTCCTGCCGTCAGATCGAGGTGATCTTTCGCATAGTGCGGATGCGCGCCGACGCTTGCGTAAATGTCGTCGTGCTGTTCAGCGATGGTGATGACCGCGCCGAAGTTCTCAATCCTATCGCAGATAGTGATCATGCGACCGACGCCGGCATCTCTCGCGCGCGCGATGACTGCTTCGCGGTCTTCGTCGTAGCTGTGGTGATGCAGGTTCACGTGGCTGTCGATCAGAAGCGTCACCGGCGCGACGCTCCAGCGCGATCCAGAACGCCAGCAGCGCGTGCGAGCGCATGGCGAGGATCCATGTCCAGGCCCTCAGCTTCGCCGCGTAGCGTCTCAAGTGCAGACCAAGCCTCGGCCCACTGCTCACCACCCTGCTCAACGCCTGCCGCCCGCGTCCATTCACCTGCAAGCTCAAGCACGCCCGCGAGCTTCTCGAACGGCTCACCGCTCATTTTGTCGTAGAGGCCGCCGAGCAGCGCAGCTGACGCGCCGCGCGCAATTTCAGAATGCGCGCGCTTCGGATCAGCGCCCGCCGTATCCACGCCTTGCGCCTTCAACGCGATCGCGCGCCCAGGCCGGCCTTTAGCGAGCGCTACGATGCCAGCATCAGCGCCGCTGGCTTTCTTCACTTGCTCATCGCTCAACGCACGCAATGCCAAGCGGCGGCAGCGCGAACGGATCGTCGGCAGGATCGCACCAGGCGCGTGACACACGAGCAGCAAGATCGATCGCGCCGGCGGTTCTTCAAGCGTCTTCAAAATTGCATTCGCAGCGTTGCGATTGAGATCGTCCACCGCGTCCACGATCGCCACGCGCATGCCGCCTTCGGACGGCGCCAGCGAAAAGAAGTGCCCCAACTCGCGCGCATCATCGACAGCGATCTCGCGACGGGGCTTGCCGCGATCATTCAAGCGACGACGCAAAATGAACAGGTCAGGATGCGAGAGAGCCATAACGCGCCGCGCAACTTGGTCCTCTGGATCAACATCAAGCGGCCGCGGTCCGATGCGTTTTGCGCCGAGCGCGGCGCGCGCAACACGATACGCGAGCGTCGCTTTGCCCAAGCCCTTCGGCCCGGCGAGCAACCAAGCGTGATGCATGCGGCCACCGCGCAGCCCCTCAGCAAACGCTTCTTCCTCGGCCTCGTGACCAACGAACGAAAACGTCTCCCGCGGGTGCGGGGCGCTGGGCTCCTTGTCGAGTTCGGCTGCGGGCTTTTCGGCCTTCATGGGCCTTATCAAGGGCCGAAGAAGGTCAGGCGCAAGCCCTCGAATGCGCGTGAGAACCAATTCGCGCGGCCAACCTTGCGTGCGGCCACTAGCTCGAAGCGCTGCGTCTCGAAATTCGGCCCTTCGACAACAAGATGCGCCACCACCTGCCCTTGGGCGATTGGCGGCCGCAGCGGCCCGTCATAGACAATGCGCGCCGTCAAACCTTCGCGGACGCCGCGCTGACTTAGGATGCGGATCTCGTCCTTCGCCAGCAACTGGACCATCCGGCGCGAACCCAGACGCACCTCGGCTTCGCCCATCACATCACCAGCGGCCGCGACCTGCGAGATGGCGAAGTCATTGAACGCCGAGCGCATCAGCCGCTGCGCTTCACTGTTGCGCGCCGCCATCGTTGGCAGGCCGTTGAACACGATGATGCGCCGCTCACCGTCCTGCACCGCCGAGCCGACAAGTCCGTAACCGGAATCATCCGTGTGACCCGTCTTCACACCATCCGCGCCGGGATATGCGCCGAGCAGCGGGTTACGGTTCATCTGCGTGTGGTTGTTGAACGTGAACTGGCGGCGCGAATAGACCGGATAGAACTCGGGGTAGGTCGTAATGATGTGACGCGTGAGACGCGCCAGATCCGCCGAGCTAATCCGCTGCTCAGGATCGTCGACGCCGGTTGCGTTGCGGAAGTGCGCGGAGCGTAGGCCAAGCTCCTGGGCGCGTCGGTTCATGATGGCGACGAACGCCTCCTCCGAACCGGCGATACCTTCAGCCATGACGACGCAGGCGTCATTGGCCGAGACGATGACCGCGCCTTGGATGAGATCGCGCACCGCGACCTCGGAATTGATCGGCAAGAACATGTGCGAGCCGGTCGACATCGCCCCATGCTCGCGCCACGCATATTCACTAACCCGGAAGCGGGTCTCCATCGTGATCTGCCCGGCGCGCAATTGCTCGAGCACGACCAGCACCGTCATCAGCTTCGCCATCGAAGCCGGCGGGATCGGCGTCTCGCAATCGGTGCACTGCAGGATTGCACCCGAGGCGCCATCCATGATGGTGACATGCTGAGCGATCGCAGGCGGCGGTGGTGGCGACGGGGCGCGGCGCGAGCGGCGACGCTGCGCGTCCGCGTCTGTCGCGGCAGCCACGACGAGGAGCGCCGCCAAAGCAAGTGCGCCGAATTTCCGCTGCAGGTTCATCCGTCCGCCGAATCGTTAGCGCGTTAATGCGCGGGTTTACTCAAGCAGACCGGCGCGGCGCTTTCACGTCAACAAACCAGCGTTCAGCGCGCTGCGACAACGCTTTCAGCGTAACCGAGGGTGTTTAGCGTGCGGCGCGCGTAGTCCGCCTCTTCCCGACTGGTCCACGGACCAACTCGCACCCGGAACAACTCAGCGCCAGAGGCGGTGGTGCGGGTATCCACAACAACCGGCCCCGCGGCGCTCACCGCATCACGGACGCGCTGCGCGTTGCTCGGATCCGAGTACGCGCCGACCTGGACGAAGTATGTGCCAGGCGCTGAGGCGGCCGCGTACACTGGGCGCTCAGGCGCGCCAGCGAGTTCAGCCGTTTGTGTCGGTTGCTGGAGCAGGGTGCGTGGCCCCTCTTCCGTCTGCTGCGGGGCAGGCTGCGAAGCGGGGGCGTGAACAGATTCCGGGGCCGTCGAGCCATCGGTATTAACGCGGCGCGGAGCAGGGCCAAGGTAACGCACGTTAACGCGCGCGTGTCCGGCTTGCTCGAAGCCCAACACGTTTGCGGCGCCACGCGAAACATCGATCAAGCGTTCGCCAGTGAACGGTCCACGATCGTTGACACGCACGATCACCTCGCGGCCATTCTCGAGATTGGTGACTTGCACCAAGCTCGGGATCGGCAACGTCGGATGCGCTGCTGTGAGCGCAGCGGCGTCGAAGGTTTCGCCGCTAGCCGTGCGACGGCCTTGAAGTTCTTGCCCATACCACGAGGCCGTGCCGGTTTGCTGATAGCCCGGCTCCGGAGTCGGCACATACCAACGGCCATTCGCTTCGTAAGGTGGGCCGACGCGTTCGCGCTCAAGCCAAGGCTGAGCCCCCTGCTCGCTCGCGCCAGTTGTTGCTGGTTCTGCAGGCGGCGCAGTTTCGGTCTGCGCGGCCTGAGCGACTTGCTGCGATTGTGCCGGCATCAAGCTTACTGGGCCAGACTCTTCGTCTTCATCATCGGCTTCGGGCGTCGGCGGCTCGAACACCACCGGCGTTGTGCGCACCGCACCTGTGCGGCGAAGATCGATCACGGCGCCGGCTTGGCGGCGCGAGGTCGCGCCATAGCCGTAAGAATTGTCGCCACCACCGGCGAGGCCCGGCGTGGTCACTGCGGCAGCCTCGGTAACCGAAGCTGCGCCGCCTCCGCTGTTCGATGCAAAGGTGATCGGCGCTCGTTGCGCTTCAGCGGCCGTTGCAAACGCCAACAGACCGAAGCAGGAAACCACCAGTGCGCGCGGCGTGTGGCGAAGCATCAAAAGACCCCAACGCAATTCTTGCGATGCACCCTTATACGGGCGCCGGGCTTTAGGCCGCGTAAGCTTTCATGCTTTTTTCAGCTTCACCAATAATGCGTGTTCACCACGCGGAAGCAGTCATTTGAGCCACCGGTGTAGGGTGGCGGAGGGAGTGGGATTCGAACCCACGGAGGACTTGCATCCTCGCTAGTTTTCAAGACTAGTGCCTTAAACCACTCGGCCATCCCTCCGGACCGGTGGCGGTTATCAGCCCCCCCGCTCCGTCGCAAGCGCGCAAAACGTCCAACAAAAAACCGGCGGGCCAGAGGCGCCGCCGGTTTGGTGTTTCTCGGGCCGATCCGCTTACCAGCGGTATGGCGCCCGGAAGGAGACCCGGACATCCGGGGCGTCATCCGTGACCCCGAAGTCCACACCGGCCGAGAGCGTCAGACGCTCGCTGGCGCGGAATGAGAGGCCCATCTGCATCGAGCCAACCTGCAGCTCGGTGGACTCTTGAACCGTGCCGTTGAGCTCCGTCTCAGTCGGCAGCACGTACGAGTGCGAGTAACCGAGCGAGGTGGAGAAGCGCGGGTTCATGGCGAAGCCGAAGCCAAAGCCGAAGCCGATCGAGTCACCCGGGTCAACTTCGCCGACCGTAACCGCACCGTAGGTTTGGTCGATCGTGTCCGGCGCGTTGTACATGTAGCTCACGTTTGCGAAGAGCACAGCCGGGTCAGTCGGGTACATCATCGAGAGACTGCCCTGCACCGACCAGAAGCCCGAGCCGGTCGCCAATTCGCTCGCCACGCCTTGCGCATCGCGCTCGACATCGAACGGACCAGTGCCAGTTGTCGACTTCACGCGCGCGCCAGCCACGAAGATCGGACCGCCATTGCGGCCCTGCGTGAGCTGGTAACGCGCTGAAAGCTCTACATCGCCGATGTCCGAACCATTCAAATTGAACGTTTGGGTGGTCGTCGTGCTGTTCTGAGAGAGCGTTGTGACCCGGTCGTCGCGGTAAACGTAAGGGATACGCGCTTCCACTTCGAGGCGATCGGTCAGCGCATAACGCAGAGCGAGCGACGATGAGATGGTGTTGCGCGCTGAATCGTTGGCTTCGATGAGGCCAATTTGGATTCCGGTAACGATTTCGACGCCGCGGAACACCAAACGGTTGCCCGATGACCGCGAAAATTCGAACGACGGCTCGATAACGAGACGCCCGGCGCCAAGAAGAGCGTTCTGCCCTTCTGGAAGCGCGTCGACGGTAGAGGTTTGTGTGCTCTCCGGCGGTGCTTCCCCCACCGGACCTTGTGGTGCGGGGGCTGGCGTAGCTTCTGGCGGCGCGCCACCGCCGCTATCTGATTGCATAAACGTGCGCGCAGGGCGCCTATTGATGCGGATGGGCTCGTCAGGCCCAAGTTCTTCGTAGGCGAGACCGCCACGAACGGCGCCGGCGCCACGGATTTCGCCAAGATCCGCATCGCTGACATTCGTCATTGCTTGAATTTCGCGCCGTTGCCTCTCGATCAGTGACCGCTGCTCGGACAGCTGCCTCTGTTGTTCGTGAAGTTGGCGTTCTTGATCATTGAGACGCGACTCTTGCTGCTGGATCAGCTCGAGTACGCGTGACAAATCTGAGGTGGATGTCTGAGCGTGAGCTTCAGGCGACCACAAAAAAGCGCATGCAGCCATCGCACACGCGGCAAGTGCAGCCGCGCGACGGTGTACCGTCCGCTTCATTCCGGCACGAAGCATCACCCTACCCATGTTGGAGAGCTACCCATGGCGCCCTCTCTGCACGAATTATTCCGGTGAGCTTACTTGTGAGGTGATTAGGAACCGTGAAGACGCGCAAAAATCTACGCAGCGCGCGATTTAGTCTTCAATTCATACGTATGAATACTTCAACGCGATCCACCTCTCCCCTCTCGAACATCTTGTTGCGTACAAGATCAGGGAAGGGGTTTGATCAACGTAATCCGTTTACGAAGCTTGCCTCAGTCTTCGCTGTGATTTCTTCGAGCGTCACGCCGTCCGCGAGTTGAAGCAACTTCATCGGTTGTGAACCATGCTTGTCGATCTCGAACACGCCGAGATCGGTTATCACGAGATCAACCACGTTGATGCCGGTCACAGGCAAAGTGCACTTCTTCAACAGCTTCGACGCGCCATCTTTAGAGGTGTGCTCCATCACGACGACGACGCGTTTAACGCCGGCGACGAGGTCCATGGCGCCGCCCATCCCCTTCACCATCTTGCCCGGGACCATCCAGTTCGCGAGATCACCGCGATCGTTCACTTCCATGGCGCCAAGGATCGAGAGATCGATGTGGCCGCCGCGGATCATCGCGAAGGAGTCAGATGACGAGAAGTAAGAGGTCTTCTTAAGCGCCGTTATGGTTTGCTTACCGGCGTTGATCAGATCGGCGTCGACATCCTCGTCGTACGGGAAGGGCCCCATGCCCAACATGCCGTTCTCCGACTGCAGCGTGACTTCCATCCCATCTGGAATGTAGTTCGCCACGAGCGTCGGGATGCCGATGCCGAGATTAACGTAAAAGCCGTCGCGCAGTTCTTTCGACGCGCGCTGCGCAAGCTGATCGCGGGACCAAGGCATTATGCATTCTCCCGCTTGGTGACCGTTCGCTGTTCGATACGCTTCTCGAAACTACCTTTAACGATCCGGTCAACATAAATGCCAGGCGTGTGGATGGCGTCGCCATCGAGTTCGCCGGTCTCAACCAGTATCTCGACTTCCGCGATGCACTTCTTACCGGCCGTCGCCATCATCGGATTAAAGTTACGGGCGGTCTTGCGGAAGATCAGGTTGCCTTCCTTGTCGCCCTTCCAGGCTTTGACGATTGAGAGGTCGGCAACCAAGCCAGTCTCAAGAACGAACGTCTCGCCGTTGAAC
>JBEBHI010000206.1:0-5308 GCA_040080935.1 Terricaulis sp. | reverse complement strand
CGCGCCTGGCGTTGGCGCTGTGGCGAACGATGAGATCGTCAAAGGCTACGAGTATTCGAAGGGCCGCTACGTGCTCTTTTCGGACGAAGAGTTCGATGCACTGAAGGTCGACTCCAAGAAGACGCTCGACATGATTCAGTTCGCACCGGCGGACACGATCGATCCGATCTATTTCGACAAGCCGTACTACGCCCTGCCCGATGGCAGGATGGCCGACGAGCCGTATCGCGTCGTGTGCGAGGCGCTGAAGAAGACCAAGACAGTCGGCCTCGGCCAAATCACCATGCGCGGGCGTTCGTATATTGCGGCGGTGAAGCCTTACGAAGGTGGGCTGACGGTTGAGACCGTCCACTATGCGCAGGAGCTGCGTAAGGCGAACATGTTCTTTGACGAGATCCCGAGCGGCAAGCTCGACAAAGATCTGATCGATCTCGCCGAAGAGTTGATTACGCGGAAGAAAGCCAAGTTCGATCCGTCGAAGTTCGAGGATGAGTACGCAATCGCCATCGAACGCTTGGTGAAAAAGAAGATCGAGCGCCACGGTGAGCTTGTCCTGGAAGATCAGGAAATGCCGTCCAACGATTATGGCGACAACGTTGTCTCGCTCGTTGATGCGCTGAAGAAGTCGTTGGCGAAGAAGTCGAAACCTATCGCCGACGAGGAAGAAGAAGCACCGGCGCCGAAGCGCCGCGCCGCCGCAGAACGCACGAAGACGCCGCGCGCGAAGGCGCCTGCGAAAGCTCCGGCGAAGAAGCGCGCGAAGAAATAAGCCAATGCGATGGCGCGCAAGTCTGTAAAGGCGGGCGATAAGGTTGGCGATCTCGCCGACTACGTCCGCATGCGCGACTTCAAAAAGACGACAGAGCCCGCCGGCGGCACCGTGAAGGAGGCCGGCGGAATGTTCGTCGTGCAAAAGCACGCGGCGACGCGGCTGCATTACGATTTTCGGCTTGAGCACAACGGCGTGCTGATGAGTTGGGCCGTGCCACAGGGCCCTTCTCTCGATCCGGCGGTGAAGCGCCTTGCGATGCGCACTGAGAACCATCCAATCGAATACGGCTCATTCGAAGGTGTCATTCCGAAGGGTGAGTATGGCGCCGGCTCGGTGATCATCTGGGACACCGGCAAAGTGAAGTGGCTGCTCGATCCCGATGAGGGCATGGCGAAGGGCGAGTTGAAATTCGTGTTGGCTGGCGAGCGGCTGATGGGCGAGTTTCACATGGTCAAGATCAAGCCGCGCGAAGGCGAACGCGGCAATCCCTGGCTATTGTTCAAATCGAAGGACGCCTTCGCCGGCAAAGAAGATCCGGTTGCCCGCAGCCTGACGAGCGTGATCTCCGGTCGCACGATTGAAGATGTGCGCTCTGGCGGCGCGCGCGTGTGGAGCAAAGGTGGAGAGCGCGCACCGAAAGCGGCGAAGCCGCCAAAGTGGGCCTTCGTTGAGCCGGCACTGGCGACGCGCGTCGAGAAGGCGCCCGAGAGCGACGCCTGGATCCACGAAATCAAGTATGACGGCTATCGCATCCAGGCAGCCGCGAGTGGCGATAGCGTGCGGCTTTATACGCGCACTGGATTGGACTGGACCGGCAAATTTCAATCAGTCGCGGATGCGCTGACGGCGCTAAACCTGAAAGACGTGTTGCTAGACGGCGAAGTCGCTGTCGCGCAGGCGAGCGGCAAGACGGATTTTTCGGCCCTGCAAAAGTCGCTGGAGAATGGCGTCGCTAAAGGCGTTTCGTACTTCGTGTTCGATTTGTTGGCGGATGGCGCGAAGGACTTGCGCAAGGCGCCCTTGAGCGAGCGCAAGGAGCGCTTGGACAAGCTACTAGCGAAGGCCAAGGCGCCAATCCGCGTCAGCCCCTACTTCGAAGGCAACGGTCCGGACGTATTGGCGGCGTTTCGCGAACAAGGCCTTGAGGGCGTCGTCTCAAAGAAGGCGAGTTCGACCTACTCAAGTGGTCGCACGAATTCGTGGCTGAAGGTGAAGCTCGTCAACGAGCAGGAGTTTGTGATCATTGGCTATCAGCCTTCGCTGAAAGGTCGCGCGTTTGCGGCGCTGATGATGGCTGATCGCGTCGACGGCAAACTTAAGTATCGCGGCAATGTCGGCACCGGATTCAGCGATAAAACGCTCGCGTCGCTCTACGAAAAGCTGAGCAAGCTCGAACGCGCCAAGCCGGCGTTGACTGTGCCGCGCGAAGCAGCAAAAGGCGCGAAATGGGTTGAGCCGGAATTGGTGGCGCAGGTGAAGTTCGCCGAGTTCACCAGTGAAGGCGCGATCCGGCACGGCGTGTTCTTGGGATTGCGCGGCGATAAAGCCGCAAAAGATGTGCAAGCCGAACAAGCGGCGCCATCGATGCGAACGCGCGTCCGGCTAACGCATCCCGAGAAGGTGCTGTTTCCGGAATCTGGTGTCACGAAAGCTGAACTAGCGGCGTATCTCGACCTGGCCGCGGATCGCATGGGCACGCACTTGTTTGGCCGGCCGGTAAGCCTGGTGCGCGCGCCGGACGGGGTCGGCGGGCAAACCTTCTTCCAGAAGCACGCCATGAAAGGCATGCCCAAGGAGATCAAACTCATCGATATCGCGGAGAGCGACGGCAAGCCGGAAGAATACATCACGCTGCCCGATGCGACTGCGATTGTTTCGGCCGCGCAGATTAGCGCCCTGGAATTTCACCTCTGGGGCTCGAAGAACAAGGATCTCGAGCATCCCGACCGCCTGATCTTCGATCTCGATCCGGATGAAGATCTGGATTTTCAGATCGTGAAACGCGCCGCGTTCGACATCAAAGCGCTTCTTGAAAGCGCAGATCTGACATCATTCGCGATGATCACCGGCGGCAAGGGCATTCACATTGTGCTCAATGTGAAGCCGAAGCTTGAATGGGATGAGTTCAAGCAATTTTCCGGCGACGTCGCAGAACAGATCGCGGCGCTCGATCCTAAACGCTTCGTCGCGAACATGTCTAAAGCCAAGCGCAAAGGCCGTATTTTCATCGACTATTTGCGCAACGGTCGCGGCGCGACTGCAATTGCGCCCTACTCGCCGCGCGCGCGCGGGACGGCGCCAATCGCTGTGCCAGTGAGTTGGGATGAGCTGAAAACCATCCCAGCTGCGTCTGTGTTCAAGCTGAAGGACATGCACGCGCGGCTAAATGAGCCGGACCCGTGGGCGGACTATGCCAAGAGCGCGGTGAGCATAACCAAAGCAACGCGGAGCAAACTGGGTCTTTAGAGCGGATCGATCCAAATTGCGGCGCCGTTGGTGTGCAGTATAGTAGCGGAAACCGGAGATGTTCCGCATGCGCCACGCTCCTCTCGCCGCTGCCGCCCTGCTCACTGCATGCGGCCAATCGGAACCGCCGCCGCCCCTTCCCGAAACGACGGTGCAAGCTGTCGCTGCGCCGTGGTTCATCTGTGATGCGATCAACGCGCCGGTGCTGTTGGTGTTCGAGCGCGATGGGAACACCGCGCACGTGGCGCAGTACGACAAGCCAAACGGCGCACTAATCCAGCGCACGGACTATCAGATCGGCGAAAGCGATGGCGCCGCCGGCAGCATCTACACGCCGTTGTCGCAAAACAACGTCGAAGCGGGCCATGTCCGTCAGATCAACTCGGGCATGTTGGAAACGCCAGGCGCGGCGTACACTGAAGTCTATTCGAGCGTGCGGTTGGGCGAGCGTGAGCTTTCGTGCCGCTGGCTGCCACGTACGCGGCTGATGGGCTTCACCGGGCGGCGTACGATTGTCGTCAGCGAAGATGGCGACGGCGATCTGCTCTATCACTCATACGACTTCGCTACCGCCGCGAACGCGCAGCCGATCGACATCGCCGAGAACGGTCGCACCACAACATTCTCGCTCGAAGTGCGCGATGGAACGGAGCAAACGGATGCAAACGGCGCGCGCTACCAATTCCGAGCGGATGCCGAGACCCAAATCGCTGTCGTCGCAGGACGCGATGGGCGCGGACGCGTTGACGTAACCCGGCATGGTCCGAATCCGGCGCAGAGCGAGGATTTGATCGCTTACGTAGAGGGTTCTGGGCCGGAGTAGCATTGGCGCCGGAGGGCTGATCGTCTAAGCCACGCGGAGATTTCCGCGGAGCTTCCATGACGTTCGCCACCTACGAAAAATCCGGCCGAGTTGCGACGATCACGTTGAACCGGCCCGAGAGCCGCAACGCCATCGCAACGCAAGAAGATTGCGATGATCTTGCCGGCGCGCTGTGGAAGGCGAACGACGACGAAGGCGTCAACGCAGTGATCCTCACCGGCGCCGGTAAATCATTTTGTGCGGGCGGCGATCTCAAAGCGATCCGCGAGCGCAGCGGCATTGGTCCACGCGCAACGCCGGACGGCACGCGCGCAAACTATCGGCGCGGCGTGCATTCAGTAATCAAGGCGTTGGCCGATGTTGAAGTCGCGACAATCGCGGCAATCAATGGCCACGCGATTGGCTTGGGTCTCGACATCGGCGTGTTGTGCGACATCCGGCTCGCGGCCGCCTCTGCGAAGATGGCGTCTAGCTTCGTGAAGGTTGGCATCATTCCGGGTGACGGTGGCGCTTGGATTTTGACCAACGCGATCGGCGCCTCGCGCGCGGCGGAATTGGTGCTCACCGGCGATACGATCGACGCGGAGGAAGCGGCGCGCATCGGCTTGGTGTCGCGCGTGGTTTCGGATGACGCGCTGATGGACGAAGCGCGCAAAGTCGCTGAGCGCATCGCGGTGAACCCTCCCCGCACTGTGCGTCTGGCGAAGCGCTTGCTGCGCGAAGCGCAGCACGGACGCCTAAGCGACGTGCTGGAACTCTCTGCCGCTTTCCAAGCGCTGGCGCACGAGACGCGCGACCATAAGGAAGCGGTCGACGCGTTCACCGAGAAGCGTACCCCGAAATTCACAGGCGAGTGAGATGACGATCCGCGTTGGAATCGGTGGCTGGAGCTTCGAGCCTTGGGAGGAAACCTTCTATCCACCCAAGCTCGCGGCGGCGAAGCAGCTTGAGTATGCCTCAACCAAAGTGACGGCGATCGAGATCAACGCGACGTTCTATCGAACGCAGACAGCAACTTCCTTCAAGAAGTGGGCAACGACGACGCCGGACGATTTTATGTTCTCGGTGAAAGCGCCGCGCGCGGCGGTGCAGCGCAAGGATTTGCGCGAAGCGGCGCAATCGATCGAATGGTTCTTCAATAGCGGCGTCGGCGAACTGGGCTCAAAGCTCGGCCCGATCTTTTGGCAGATGGCGCCGTATAAGAAGTTCGATGCCGACGAGATGAACGCTTACTTCGACATACTGCC
>JBEBHI010000060.1:0-19352 GCA_040080935.1 Terricaulis sp. | reverse complement strand
CAAAGCACGCCAGCCGCGCTGCAGGCATTTTTCTAGCAGCGGCGGCAGCGCGCGTTCGAGGTCGCTCTTCTCAAGATGGTAGAACCAGAGTTCAGCCATGTTAGCTCCGCCGCTACCTTCTAATGATCGCAACGATAATGACGGCGCCAACCAGGAGGCAAATCACGCCTGGCACGAGGAAAATCGGGCCTAAACCAAACCAATCATTCACGCCCATCGGCGCCATCGAGATCAGCCCAAGGCCGACGCCAGCGACCGCTACGCCAATCGACGCAAGCAGCAGCGAAACCCAAAAGTGATCCTTCGAGGGCGGAACGTCCGCCATTACTCTTCATAGCGATTTTGGATCAGGCGATTGAGTAGGCGTACGCCGTAGCCAGTCGCCCACGCCGGCGAGAGCGGATCCTCGTACGGGCCAGACTTCCAAGCCGTGCCCGCGATATCGAGGTGCGCCCAAGGCATGCCGTCTTTGATGAAGCGCTTCACGAATTGCGCGCCGACGATCGAGCCCGCCACCGGCTTACCAGCGATGTTCTTCATGTCGGCGTTCGGCGTGTCGATCAGCTTATCGTAGGCAGCGCTGAGCGGCAGCCGCCATACGGGCTCGCCTTCGGCTTGGCCAGCCGCGGTGATTGCGTGCGCCAGATCCTCGTCATTTGAGAACATGCCCGCGTTCTCGTGACCGAGCGCAATGATCACCGCGCCCGTCAGCGTCGCGAGATCGATGACCGCGGACGGATCGTACTTGTCCTGCGCGTACCAAACGGCGTCCGCGAGGATAAGGCGGCCCTCCGCATCGGTGTTCAGCACTTCGATGGTCTGGCCCGACATGGTGTTGACGATGTCGCCCGGACGCTGCGCGTTCGAGCCCGGCATGTTCTCAACCAAAGCGACGACGCCAACGACATTGGCTTTGGCTTTACGAAGCGCGATCGCCTTCATCGCGCCAGCGACGGCGGCCGCGCCGCCCATGTCACCCTTCATTTCGTCCATGCCCGCGCCGGGCTTCAACGAAATGCCGCCGGTATCGAACGTGACGCCCTTGCCAACGAGCGCGACGGGCTTTGCGCCCTTCGAGCCACCATTCCACTTGATCGAGACAAGTCGGCCGGGACGCGATGAACCCATGGCGACGCCAAGCAACGCGCCCATACCGAGACGCTCCATCGCGGCCGGTTCAAGAATGTCGACTTCGCAGCCGATGGTCTCGAGATCGCGCAGGCGTTCGGCGAACGTCTCCGGATAAAGAACGTTCGGCGGCTCGCTGACGAGATCGCGGGCGAAGAACACACCTTCGACGATCGCCGCGTCTTTCTCCGCACGCGCCTTGGCCGCAGCCGGGCCATCCATCGCGATTTCGACCGTGGTGAGCGAAGGCTTCTGATCGGGCTTCAACTTCGTGCGGTAGGTGTCGAACCGATAGGCGGCGAGGCGCGCGCCCATTGCCGCATGCGATCCGGCTTCCGCCTTGGACACACTCGGCAGCGCGTCCGGCTGCAGCACGAGCTTTTCAGCGCCCGAAGTCAGCACCCGCTTCACCGCATGTCCGGCCCAGCGTTCGACCGCCATACCGTCAGCGCCATCGGCTTTGCCGACACCGATCACTAGCACGCGAGCGAAATCAACGCCGTCAGGCGCCAGGATGTCGGTGACCTGCCCGGCCCCGCCCTTAAAATTCGCGGCCTTCATTGCCTTGGCGATACGACCGCCTGCTGCCGTATCCAGCGCCTTACCGGCGGCGAGCAGGTCGCCTCCATCTGTCGCCATCACCGCCACAACGTCGCCGCTGCCAGCGGTCACAAAACGGATGTCCATGAATTCCCCATGTCGTCAGTCGGGAAAGGGAAGACGAGCAACGCCCGCTTCAACCTTGGTAAGGCGCTGTGGTAGCCATGCCCGAAGCAATTGAAAAGCTGAGTGCGGCGGTTAGGCAGGGTACGGGCGCCGGCGCACTAATCTTAGGGACGCGATGAACACGATCTCCGCTTATGTGTTCCGGCAGGCGCTGGGCCCGCTCCTGGCGATCCTGGGGGCGCTGGCGGCGATCGCCATCCTGACCCAGGGCCTCAACCAACTCGACATCATCGTCACCAACCGCCGCGCCGGCTTTGCGTTCGCGTGGGTGACGATCCTGGCTTTGCCACAACTCATCTCGCTCATCCTGCCGATGGCGGTGTTCATCGCTGTCGTCTACGCGCTCAACCGCATGCACAGCGAAAGCGAGATCGCCGTGCTCTACGGCGCCGGCGTGTCGCGCAACCGCTTGGCGCGACCGATTATCCAACTCGCGGTGATCGCGGCCGTTGTGCACTTAGTGATCAATCTCGTCGTGCAGCCTTGGGCGTTCGAGGAACGACGAAAAGTCTTCTACGATTTGCGCACCGACATCGCATCGAGTCTCATCGAAGAAGGCTCGTTCACGTTTCCCGCCGAGGGGCTCACACTTTACGCACGCTCACGCGGCGGTGGCGGCGAGTTGCGCGATCTTCTGATAAATGACGGACGCACCGAGCCGGGCATCACCTACACAGCGCGCGCGGGCGCCATCGTGACCGTCGACGGCGCCCCAGCGATCGTGATGCGCGACGGCCAGGTGCAACGTCAGACCGAAGAAGGCTCCGTCGATGTGCTCGACTTCGATCGCTATGTGCTCAAGTTCGACGGCGTGTTCGAGGAACCGGATCTCTTCTTCCTCAAGGCATCGGACCGCAGCCTATTCGATCTCGTCTTCCCGGATCGCACGTCTCACTACGACCAGCGAAACGTCGATGAATTCTTGGCCGAAGCGCACGGCCGCCTCGCCGCGCCGCTTTTGAATATTGCGCTGGCATTGGTCGCTTTGGTGGGCGTTTTGACAGGCGAATTCAGCCGTCGCGGCTATGGGCGGCGGATCATGTGGGCCTCGATTATCGCGCTTGTGATCCGTCTTGCATCGCTCATGACGCAAGCGGCAGCGGCGGACGAACCGCAACTCAATGTGCTCCAATATGCGCTGCCGCTGATCGTGATTGTCGTCGCCAGCATGTTGCTGACTGGAAAGACCGCCAGAAAGAAACGGCGCGAGATGGGACCATCGGTTCTGGCGAGGGCAGAAGCATGAGCTTCCTCATGTCACGCTTGGGCCGCTACATTATCGGCCGCGTCTTCGGCGGCGTGTTGATCGCCCTGGTGGGCGTGCTCGCTTGTATTTTGCTAATCGACTTGGTCGAGCAAATGCGCACGGTCGGCACGCGCACGGACATTTCGATCCTTGAAGCGCTGCGTCTCACGTTGCTGAAGACGCCGATGCTCGTGGAGCAGACGCTGCCGTTCATTGTGCTGGCAGGTACGATGGGCGCCATTATCGGCCTTAACCGCTCAAGCGAACTTGTGGCGATGCGCGCTGCCGGTGTTTCCGCTTGGCGCTTCCTCACACCCTCCGCGTTCGTCGGCGTCGTGCTCGGCGTCATCGCCGTCACGACACTCAACCCGCTCGGCGCCTACCTCTACCAACAGTTCGAGTCCGAGAAGCAGGACGCGCTCTCTCAACGGATCTCCGCGGGCGGTGAGAACGGCGTCTGGATCAGACAGGGCGACGACGACGGACAAGTTGTGATCCACGCCGATGGCGTCGACGCCAGCGGCACCCGGCTGCAGGGCGCAACCTTCATGTTCTTCGAGGTGCAGCAAGACGCACTGCGCTTCACCAGGCGGATCCACGCGGCCACGGCAGAGCTTAAGCCGGGCTTCTGGCAGCTCACCGATCTGATTGAGGCCACCCCTGCCGGGCGCCCTATCCGGCAGACGCACCTAGCGATACCCACAACTTTGGACGCCACCGAGCTCATCAACCGCTTCGTGAACCCGGCCACGCTGTCGTTTTGGGTGCTCCCGACCTTCATCCGAGAAGCGCGGGAGGCCGGGTTTGCGCCGACCCGCTACGAACTGAAGCTCCAGGCGCTGCTTGCCTACCCCTTGTTGCTTGCAACCATGGCGGGTTTAGGCGCCGCTTTCTCGCTCCAGTTGCAAAGATTAGGGAATTTGGCCCGTTGGGGGGCGGCCGGTGTCGGTATCGGCTTATTCTTGTTCTTCTACGCCCAGCTCGCGGGCGCGTTCGCGATGACCCAATCGGTCCCGGCCGCGGTCGCCGCTTGGAGCGCGCCCCTGGCCGGCATGTTCATCGCCCTCGCAATGGTCGCCTTCGTCGAGGACGGCTAAGCAGCAACAGGCGGCGTGAAACGATTCCCCGCACGGCTTCGGGCGCTAGACGCCTTAAGCGCCAGACGTTTAGGTAGCGCTTGGGGAGTCGCTAAAGGGATGCGAATGAGCCGTTCGGGGGAGATGGCCGGCCGGCCGGCCGAACGGACGCCGTTCGGCTGGGCCGCTTTAGCTGCGGCGCTGGCCATGACGGTCAGCACCACGGCTATCGCCCAAGCGCAAACAGCCGCCCCGCCGCCACCCGCCGAGCAAAACGACAACGTGCTGCTCGAAGCCGATGAAATCATCAACGACGACGCGGCGCAGACGATCACCGCGCAAGGTGATGTGCAGGTCCGCTATCAGGGCCGCACGATGCGCGCCGACCGCCTCGTCTACAATCTGACGACCGGCGAGATCCATGCGATCGGCGATGTGCAGATTGCACTCGAAGATGGCTCGGTCACCTACGCAGAAGAAATCGAAGCCGACGAAGCGATGAATGTCGGCGCCGCGCGCGAACTGCGTGCACGCATCGGTGATGGCGGCACGCTCGCAGCACGCGCTGCTGTGCGCCGCGGCGAAGGTCAGAGCGAACTTCGCAACGTCATCTACACAAGCTGTCCGATTTGCTCGACCGGCGATCGCCCGCCGACGTGGAGCCTTCGCGCACGCCGCGCGGTGCAAGATCGCGATACGCGCACAATTTCGTACCAAGGCGCCGTGCTCGAAGTCGCCGGCGTACCGGTGCTCTACTTCCCGTTCATCGCGCACCCGGACCCAAGCGTTCAGCGCTCGTCCGGCCTCTTGCCGCCGAACATCGGCCGCAACCGCCGCGTCGGCACGTTCTACGAGCAGCCCTACTATTGGGCGATCTCGCCGTCACAAGATCTGACAGCGTCGCTGCGCCTGCACGGCAACGTCAATCCGCTGCTCGGTTTGCAGTATCGCAAGAACTTCTGGTCGGGCGAACTGCAGTTCGACACGACGATGACACAGGAACAGGAGTTCGATTCAGACGGTGATCGTCTGGGCGAAGACCTGTTTCGCTATAGCGTGTTTGGCCAAGGCGCCTTCCGCATCAATAATTACTGGAATTGGGGCTTCGGCGTCGAAAACATCTACGACGACGAATATCTGCGCCGCTACGATCTCGACGGCACCGGCGAACGCCGCGGCCCGTACATCGGCACCGACACGCGCCTCATCACGCAGCTCTACGCCATCGGCCAAGGCATCGACTCTTACAGCTCGATCACCGCCGTGAACTTCCAAGGCCTGCGCGAAAGCGACACCTCAGAGCTGCTGCCGCTCATTCTGCCGTACGCGGAATTCGAACGCGTGCTCAACGACTCGGTGCTTGGCGGCCAAGTCCGCCTGCAGGCCAACACCGCAACGCTGGCGCGCAACGATGACGGCGTCGGTCCGTTTGTCGGCAACGACTCGCGCCTCTCGCTCTCCGCCACCTGGCGCCGTGATATGATCTTCGGGCCGGGCATGGTGTTCAGTCCGTTCGCCCAAGCGCGCGGCGATCTCTTCTACGTCGAGACCTCAAGCGACGAATACGAAACAGTGACGCGCGGCCTTGGCCTCGGCGGCGCCGAGATCAGCTGGCCGTTCATGCGTCCCGGCGAACGTTTCGATCTGATCGTCGAGCCAGTGGTGATGGCCGCGTGGGCCGCTGAAGACGCAGACGATCCGCGCATCGTCAACGAAGACAGCGTCTCGTTCGAACTGGACGATTCCAACCTCTTCCGCCCGAACGCTGCGCCCAATTACGACCTCTGGGAGCCCGGCGCCCGCGTCAGCGCCGGCGTCCGCGCCACCGCACGCGCACGCACCGGCGAAAGCGCGAGCGTCATGGTAGGCCGCCGCTGGCGCGAGATCGACGCGACAGGCTTCGACGACGAGAGCAACCTTGATAGCGACACCGCCGACTGGGTCGCCGCCGGCCAGATTGACCTCGGCAGCGGCTTTGGGGCCGAAGCGCGCATGCGCCTCGATGATCAAAGCTTTGAGGTTCGCCGGATCGACCTCGGTGTCCGTGGCCAGATTGGCCGGTTCAGCGGCGTTGCGCGTTACCTCAGCCTCGACGAATCGCTGGTCGCTGACCCGACGAGCCCGAATGAAGAACTCTCGGCCAATATTGGGGTCGAGCTCGCCCGTGGCTGGCGTATGCAGTTTGGCCTGACGCGAGACCTAGATTCAGACATAAACCTACGCCAGGACATCCGCGCGATTTACGAGGACGACTGTACTTTCCTCGAAATTGCCTACACCCGCTCGGAAACCCAGCGGGGCACCATCGGCCCGGACGAAAGCGTGCAGATCCGGATCGGACTGCGGTCGCTCGGGGTGTTGGGCGGGAGCTGAGGCGGAACAGGACGGACCATGAACTTGAAGTACGTAACGGCTGCCGCCGCACTCGCAGTGGTCATGCTTGGTTTCGCTGCGCCGCCAGTAAGCGCGCAGAACGCAGAGGGCGTCGCCGCCATCGTCAACGACAAGGTGATCTCCACCTTCGACGTGCGCCAACGCGCGACGATGTTGCTCCTGTTCGCAAACTTGCAACCGACGCCGGAATTGCTCGAACGTGCCCGCGCACAAGCGTTGCGCGATCTCGTGGATGAGCAGCTGCAACTCAACGAAGCGGCCAAGTTCGATATCAACGTCACCGGCGACGCGATTGACCGGCGCATGACCGACATGGCCCAGCGCAGCGAGACGACGCTGGACAACCTGACGGGCGATCTCTCCCGCAGCGGCGTGTCGGTCACCACACTCCGCAACCAGATCCGCGCCGAAATCGCTTGGCAGCGTCTGATCGCCGGCATGTACGGCTCGCGGGTCCGCATCTCCGAGCGCGACATCACCGAAACCCAACAGCGGATCGCGACCAACGCGCGCCGCCCGCAATACGAGATGTCTGAAATCTTCCTGCCTGCGGATACGCCGGAAGAGTTCAACCAGATGGAGCAAGGCGCGATGCGCCTGCTCGAACAGATGCAACAACGCGCACCGTTCCCAATGGTGGCGCGTCAGTTCTCGCAATCGCCGTCGTCGGCGGCTGGCGGCGACCTCGGTTGGATCAGCGCCACCGAATTGGCGCCTGAGCTTCGCCCGATCGCTGAGCGGCTGCAGCCTGGCCAAGTTTCCCTGCCAGTGCGCACGCAAACCGGCGTCTATATCATCGCCATGCGCAATCGCCGCGAGGGCATTCCTGAAGGCGCCGCGTCGATCGTCACGTTGCGCCAGATCAGCGCTCCAGTTGCGCGGTCCAATGCGCTTGATCGCATCCGCAGACGCGCCGCCGGTTGCTCTGAACTGGACGGCGATGTTCGCGCCATTCAAGGCGCCACGGTGATGGACCTCGGCCAAACAATCGAATCCGACCTCTCGGTCGACATCCGCACCCGCCTCGAAGGCGTTCCGGTCGGCGGCACATCGGCGTTGGTGACCAATAACGATCAAGCCAACATCATCATGCTCTGCGCCCGCGAGACCGGCGGCGCCGCCATTCCGGACCGCACGCAAATCGAAGATCGCCTGCGCGAAGCTGAACTTTCGATGCTGGCTGAACGCTATCTCCGCAACCTGCGGCGTGCGGCCACCATCATCACCCGTCAGTAATGGGATGAAGCCGCTCGCCGTATCGATGGGCGATCCCGCAGGGATCGGCCTCGAGCTCGCGGCGCGCGTATGGGCGGAGCGCCAAGGCGCGCCGCCCTTTTTCTTTGTTGGCGATCCCGATGCGCTCGAACGCGCAAGCGCAAGTCTCGGCTTGGCCGCGCCAAAGCTGAATGTGGTTGAAGACGTCTCAAATCTCGCCGGCGTCGATGGCGTGCTCGACGTCCTGCACGTGCCGCTCGCCATGCAAGAGACGCCTGGCGAGCCCGATCCTGTAAACGCTGACGCGACCATTGGCGCGATCGAGTGCGGCGTGGCCGCAGTCCAATCCGGCGCAGCAAGCGCGCTCGTCACTTTGCCCATCGCCAAGGCCGTGCTGCACACCGCCGATTTCGGCTTCCCTGGCCACACTGAGTTCATCGCCCACCTCACGAAGGACGATGCCTGGGATGAAACACGCGGGCCGGTGATGATGCTTGCGGGGCCTTCGCTAAAAGTAGCGTTGGCGACGATCCACACGCCGCTCGCCGACGTGCCGAAAGCGCTCACGCGCGAACGCATTTTCCACGTGGGCCGCGTCGTCGGCGAAACGCTGCAACGTGATTTCGGCATCGATGAACCGCGCATCGCTTTCTGCGGATTAAACCCACACGCAGGCGAAGGTGGCCACATCGGCCGCGAGGAAATCGAAACTATCAATCCCGGGATTGCAGAACTGCGCGCCGAAGGATGGCTTGTCCGAAATGCTCTGTCCGCCGACGCGCTTTTCCACGATGCAGCACGCGAGACCTACGACGCGGTCATCGCGCTCTATCACGATCAAGGCCTCATCCCGATCAAGACGCTGCATTTCTGGGATGCGGTGAACGTCACGCTTGGCCTGCCGATCATCCGCACCTCGCCAGATCACGGCACCGGCTTCGACATCGCTGGCGAAGGCAAAGCCCGCGACGACAGCTTTCGCGCCGCGCTTGCGACGGCATGGTCGATGGCCGAACAACGCGCCCGCACATGAACGCGGACGAGTTGCCAACGCTGCGCGATGAACTGGAAGCGCATGGCCTCTGGGCCAATAAGGGCCTCGGCCAACACTTCCTGCTCGATCTCAACATCACGCGACGCATCGCGCGTACAGCTGGCGAGCTTGCCGGCAAGCCGGTCATCGAAGTCGGTCCAGGTCCAGGTGGTCTGACGCGTGCTTTGCTTGAGGCCGGCGCCCACGTCACGGCGATCGAGAAAGACCCGCGCTTCGTCCCGCTGCTCGAACCTCTCATCGAATGGAGCGAAGGGCGCCTCAAGATCATCCAGGGCGATGCGCTGGACGCAAACGAAGAAGAGATCACGCAAGGCGCGCGCACCGCGATGATCTCCAACCTGCCCTACAATGTCGGCACGCCGCTTCTGGTAAAGTGGCTGAAGGCCGGCGCGTGGCGCGGGGACATGACGCTCATGTTCCAGAAGGAAGTCGCCCAACGCATCGTCGCCAAACCCGGCAGCGATGCCTACGGCCGCCTTGCGGTGTTGGCGCAGGCGCGTTGCGATGCGCGTCTCGAATTCACCGTCCCCGCGCGAGCGTTCACGCCGCCGCCGAAGATAGCGTCCGCGATCGTGCGCCTCACCGATCGCGCCGATCCCTATCCGCACCTCGACGCGATCGAGCGCGTCACCGCCGCTGCCTTTGGCCAGCGCCGCAAAATGCTACGCTCCGCCCTTCGCGCTTTGACACCAGACGCTGAGCCGTTGCTGCGCGCCGCCGGCTTGGAGCCGACGGCGCGTGCCGAAGAAATCGATCAACAGGGCTTCCGGCGCTTGGCGGACGCGTGGCGCGCTACGGCGTAGGCGTTGCCGGTGGTGCCCAAGCCGGGCCGCTGAATTCGGTTTCGACAATCACCTCAACAGCATCGCTCACGCCCATGTTCGTACCTTCGGGAGGGATGCCGTAGCCCATGCCAAAGTCCGAGCGGTTGAATGTGCCATGCGCCGAGAACCCAACGCGCGCATTCGGATCAAGCTGCATGCCTTCGTAGCCGCCATTGAATCGCGCTTCGAGAGTCACCGGACGTGTCACGCCAAGCAGCGTCAGATCGCCCGTGATCGTCGCAGTGTTCGGGCCCGTCCGCTCAATTGAAGTCGAACGGAAAGTCACCTGCGGAAACGCGCCCGCCTTCAGGAAATCATTGCGCATGATGTCGATGAAACCGGCAGGCGGATTATCGCTCGCGATCGAACGCGGATCGATGGTCACGCTGATGTTCGAATCCTCCGGCGTCGCCGGATCGAGATTCATCGTCGCGTCCCATGTCGTAAAGCGCGCGGTGAATTGCGAATAACCCAAGTGCCCAAGCCGCACGATCAAGCTCGAATGCGCCTTTTCCAACGTGTAAGCGCCGGCAGGCGCGGTGTGCTCCACAGCCGCCTCAGCGGGCGGCGCCTCATTTGTGGCTGGTGGCGCGCCGCAAGCCGCGAGCGCAAAGGCGAGAAGAAGTATCGAACGACGCATAGAAAGCCTCCTGTCCCCTAAAGACGCACGGCGCGAATGGTTCCCGACAACGGGGCTGTGGATTTCTAGCTGTGCGGCTACAGCAAGCTCGCGAACGCGTGCGCGAAGGCATGAGCATCACCGGGCCAACGGGCCGAGACGTATGTCCCATCGCACACCACAAACCCGGCGCTGATATCCGTCTCGCTGTCTCGCACCGTGCCGGACGTTCGTCGTTTGAAGCTGAGGTCGTCGGTCGGCACGTCAACAAAATCATCCGCGCTCGCCAGCGCCCGCGTCACCTCTTGCTGGACTGACATAAAGCCTGCGGGCTTGCCCGGTGGGTCGCGGTAGGTCCGGTAGTAGTGCCGATCCCAGAAGCGCGTGACGTTGGCGATTGAAGCGCCCGCGTTCTCAAGCTTCCAAGTGAGCGCTGTTGTCTTCCGTCCGTGCAGAACTGAACGCCCAGTCGCAGGATCTACGCTTCGCGCCAGAACCAACACGCCATGGCAGATCGCACCGACCGGAACACCGCGCGCTAACGCATCAACCGCGAGCTGCTGCACGAGCGGGCTTTCCAGATATTCACGCATCCCGCGCGCGCGATGGCCGCCTGGAAAAAGCACAGCATCAAACTGCGCCGAGGTCAGATGCGCCCAACGCAGCGGCGCGCGAAACGCCTTGTCCCCCCGCATGGCGGCGTAAGCGGCGCGCGCATCGGCGTTGGCGCGTAGCACCCCGCCGACCAACGTCAGTTTCCGCAACAACGGCACAAAGCCCCAAACATCGAGCCCCTCGCCTGTCAGCATTAGATCATCACCTTCGCCCGGCACGCCGTCAGGCGTGGCGAACACCACCTCATGGCCGCGCTCCGTCAGCACGCGCCACGGCACAGCAGTTTCAGTCGGATCGAAATCACGGCGCGGGATCGGGATCAGAACGCGCGCCATGTATGATCAGATACCGCTCTTCAAGCGCTCGACATGCAGCTTCAACCACAATTGGCGGGCACGCTTCAGCCGCTCTGCGGCGAGGATTTGCTTTATCTGCACCAGCGTCTGTTCAAGCAGCGTATTTACCAGCACGTAATCGTATTCTTCCCAGTGACTGATCTCGTTCAACGACCGCGCCATCCGCGAATTGATAACGTCCTCGCTGTCTTCGGCGCGCGCGCGCAGGCGCCGCTCAAGCTCCGCCATTGACGGCGGCAGAATAAAAATACCAACCACGTCCTGTGGTTCAGCCGCGCGCAACGCGCGCGCACCCTGCCAATCGACATCGAACAGCACGTCCTTGCCCTGGATCAGCATCGCTTCGACGTGGGCGCGCGGCGTGCCGTAATGGTTGCCAAACACCATAGCGTGTTCAAGAAATTCGCCGGCGTCAGCCATTTCCTCAAACTGCTCTTTGCCGAGGAATTTGTATTCGCGGCCATCGACTTCGCTTGGCCGCGCCGGCCGTGTCGTCGCGGATACCGAAAGCGACATGTTCTCGTCAGCTTCGAGAAGCTTGCGTGCCAGCGTGGATTTGCCGGCGCCGGAGGGGCTCGACAGCACGAACATCAAACCGCGCCGCGCGACGTGTTCATTCAACATTGGCGGCCTGCTCCTTGATCTGATCGACCACGGTTTTTAGATCGATGCCGATGCGCGTCAGCTCCAGGTCCGAAGACTTCGAGCATAGCGTGTTGGCCTCGCGCGTCAGCTCTTGGCTGAGAAAGTCGAGCCTGCGGCCAGCGGGTTCAGGCTTCGTGATCAGGCTCCGCAGCTCGGCCGCGTGCGCGCTCAAGCGTTCCAGCTCTTCCTGAACATCGGCGCGTGTCGCCGCGATAGCCGCTTCCTGCGCCAACCGTTGCGGATCGAGTTTCAGATCAGGCGCGAGCGACTCAAGCCGCTGACGAATGCGCTCCAACGCTGCCGCCGGCGCCGCCGCCGCTGTGGTGCGTGCGGCGGCTATCCCTGCATCAAGCTTATCGGCAGCATCGCTGAAAATCGCAGCGAGCGTCCGACCCTCTGCTTGACGCGCCGCGGCCAGCCCCTCAAGCGCCTCATTGAAACCAGAAACAAGCGCCGCTTCCAGCGCCGCGCGCTCCTCTTCGGTCTGCTCGGCCGCGTCTTCGCTCTGCACAACACCGCGCACGGCGAGGATGCCGTCCCAACGCGGCTTCGCGGCTCGGCCTTTGAACTGTTCGCCAGCTGCAATCAGCCGCTCGGCGAGTTCGACATCAATCTTGATCGCGGTAGCGGCGCTGGCGTCGCGTGCGATCGACAGCGAAGCCTGCACGCTGCCGCGCTTAAACTTGGCGTTCGTCGCTGCGCGCGCAACAGGTTCGATCGCGTCATGGCCCGGCGGCGTGCGCAGCTTCAGGTCGAGGCCGCGCCCATTGACGCTCTTCAATTCCCAGATCCAACGCTGCCCGGCGTGTTCGCCTTCGGCTCGCGCGAAACCTGTCATCCCGGAAATAGTCATGGGCCCTTTTCGCGTATTTGTGCGCCAAGTGTCACGCGGGCTTTATGCGACTCGGCGAGAAGCCGCTCAGATTTAGCACGGAGGCGCCGCCAAAATGACGCTCGCGACCGTAACTGAAACGACTTCGCTGCGCCGAACACGGCGCTTTGCCCTGAGCTTCGACGCGCTTCTGATGGCCGCCAGTCTTGCGGTCTGCGCGGCCCTCTTCACGCAAGGCGGGCTCGAGGCTTTCATTTTCGCTGCCGCTGGCGCCGCCCTCGGTGCGCGCCACGCGATCCGGGGCGCGCGACTTCGCGCCATGTATTCGGGCGCGTTCGCTGGGCTCTTCGTCGGCGCAATGTTCGCGGCCTTCTTCCACAACGCCCTGGCTGCACTCGTGCAACTGCTTTAGCGCCCCCGCTAAAGCTTTCCCGCCCAACTCACGCCTCCCGTAAGGGAGGCGTCTTTGTATCGGCGTTGTCGCGCAAGTAGTGCGAGCATTTCTCGCCGGATCTCTCGCGAAGTCACGCACGATCTCCTGAGATTATCGCCGCGAAAGTCGAGAAATTGTAGCGACCCGAACGGTATCGTTTATCCAGGCCGTTCTAACGGCCTGCGCGCTCAGCGGCGAGACGCTGCGCTTCGATCTCACGCCAACGCACGACATTGGCTTGGTGCTCCGCTAGCGTCGACGCAAACACGTGACCACCTGTGCCGTCGGCGACGAAGAAGAGCGCGTTAGACTCTGCCGGGTGCGCCGTCGCTTCAAGCGCGGCACGACCGGGGTTCGCAATCGGCGTCGGCGGCAGGCCGTCGATCCGATACGTGTTGTACCCGGTGTTCATATCGATTTCGCTTTGGCGAATGGTGCGGCGGTTGCCTTGCGCATCGACCAAGCGGCCATCGCGGCAACGATCCGGATGGCGCAAGCAGACGCCGTAGATGATCGTCGGATCCGTTTCCAAGCGCATCGGGCGGCGCAGGCGATTGATGAACACCGCGGCGACGAGCGGACGTTCTGAAGCGACACCCGTTTCGCGCTCAACGATCGCCGCGAGATTCACAAGATCGTCAGGCGTTGCGAGCGGCAAGTTCGACGCACGCGCGGCCCAAATCTCGTTCACGGCTTCATCGCGCGCATCGCGCATTTGCTGCAACAACGCCGCGCGCGTCATGCCACGGGCGACGTGATAGGTATCCGGCAGAATCGAGCCTTCTGGCGGCGCAGCAGGCATATCGCCCGTCAGCACGTCGCTTTCTTCCAGAATGCGCATCACAGCGGCGATGGTGATGCCTTCCGGGAATGTGAGCGCGTGCTGAAGCGCATCGCCACTCGTCATCAACTCAACGATCTGGCGTGTCGACGCGTTGGCGGGGATTTCGTACTCGCCTGCCTGCAGCGACGCGCCGCCTTGCAGCCGGTTAGCGAGGCGAAACAGCAAAGCGTCGCTGATGAAACCTTCGGCTTCCAGCTTCTCGGCGATGCCGGCGCCCGACGTTCCGCGCTCAACGACAAACGTGCGCGCTTCCGCGAACGGACCAGGGCGCCCAATAGCGCTGGTGAAATAGAAGAAACCGAAAAGTGCGGCCGCACCGGCCAGCACCGCAACCCAGAACAGGAAAGAGAAAAATCCGCCGCCACCACTGGAACGGCGCACCGCTGCTCGAGCCATCAGTCCACCGCTGTAAGGATCACAGCGGCGTTCGTGCCGCCGAACCCGAACGAATTCGACATCGCTGCCCTCACCGGCCGTTTCTTGGCGGTGTTGGGCGTCAAATCTATGGCGGTCTCAACCGACGGATTTTCCAGATTTAATGTTGGCGGGATCATGCCGTCGCGGATCGCGAGCACGCAAAAAATCGCTTCGACAGCGCCGGCCGCGCCGAGCAAGTGTCCGATCGCGGACTTCGTGGATGAAACCGAAAGACTCGCCGCCGAATTGCCGAACAGGCGTTCGATCGCTTTGAGTTCGATCTCATCGCCGAGCGGCGTCGAAGTGCCGTGCGTGTTGAGATAATCGATGTCGCCCGGCGTCATGCCAGCGTTCTTCAACGCCGCCGTCATGGCGCGGAAACCGCCGTCGCCATCTGATGCAGGCGCCGTGATGTGATAGGCGTCGCCAGAGAGACCGTAGCCCTTCACCTCGGCGTAGATCTTCGCGCCGCGCGCTTTGGCGTGCTCGTACTCTTCCAGCACGACGCAACCGGCGCCCTCGCCCATGACGAAGCCGTCGCGATCTTTGTCGTACGGACGCGATGCCTTTTCCGGCGTGTCGTTGAACCCGCTCGACATCGCGCGCAGTGCGCAAAAGCCCGCCATCGCCAGACGGCCAACGGTGGCTTCAGCGCCGCCGGCGACCATCACGTCGGCATCGCCGTACATGATCAAGCGTGACGCATCGCCGATCGCGTGCGCGCCAGTGGCGCAAGCGGTGACGACCGCATGGTTCGGCCCACGAAAACCGTGGCGGATGGAGACTTGGCCCGAGGCCAAATTGATTAGCGCGCTCGGAATGAAGAATGGCGAGATCTTGCGCGGACCATCGCGTTCCAATTGGAGCGCGGTGTTGCCGATCGCCTCGATGCCGCCAATGCCCGAACCGATCAAAACGCCGGTGCGGTTTTTGTCTTCGTCCGCTTCGGGCTTCCAGCCGCTATCGGCCACAGCTTCGTCTGCTGCGGCAATGGCGTAGAGGATGAAGTCTTCGATGCGGCGCTGTTCTTTGGCCGACATCACCTTGTCAGGATCGAAGGCATGCGGGTCGCCCGCGCCGCCGCCGCGGCCATCGACACGCGGCACAACACACGCGATCTGGCACGGAAGGTCATCGACCTTCACATGCTCGACCTTGTTCGCCCCGGACTTGCCGGCGAGCAAACGCTCCCACGTCGCCGGTGCGTTCGCAGCCAGCGGCGTGATCAGCCCAATGCCTGTGATGACGACGCGCCGCATCAGCGCGACAGGGCCTTAGCCCTGCTTCTCCGAGATGAACTTCACGGCGTCGCCGACGGTCTGAATGTGCTCAGCCGCGTCGTCCGGAATCTCGATGCCGAACTCTTCTTCGAACGCCATGACCAGCTCGACGTTGTCCAAGCTGTCCGCGCCAAGGTCATCAATAAACGAAGCCTTCTCGACCACCTTCTCCGGCGGGGCTTCGAGGTGCTTGATCACGATCGCCTTCACGCGCTCAAAAACTTCCGACATGCACGCCTCGCCTGAAAAATTGGTCACGTCCCGCAAAGGACGCTTGTGAGCGGCCTTTTGACCACACGCGGCCCCCGGCGCAAGCCTTTTTCGCCGCCGGGGATGCAGGGTGGCCCGTCAGATCATGGCCATGCCGCCGTTCACATGCAACGTCTGACCGGTCATGTACCCAGCTTCTTCGCTCGCCAGATAGACAGCGGCAGCTGCTACATCAGAACCTTCACCGAGCCGGCCAGCTGGAATCTTCGTCATCAGCGCGGATTTTTGCGTGTCGTTGAGCACATCGGTCATCGGCGATGAGATGAAGCCTGGCGCGATGCAGTTGGCTGTCACGTTGCGGCTGGCGACCTCTGCCGCCATCGCTTTGGTGAACCCGATCATGCCGGCTTTTGATGCCGCATAATTCGCCTGTCCGGGGTTTCCGGTGACGCCAACAACCGAGGTGATGCCGATGATCCGGCCCCAGCGGTTCTTCATCATCGTCTTCAGCGCCGCGCGCGAGAGACGGAAATAGCCTTCGAGATTGATGGCGAGGACTTTCTGAAAGTCCTCGTCCTTCATGCGCAGCAGTAGGCCATCTTTGGTGATGCCGGCGTTGGCGACGAGGATGTCAAGCTTGCCGCCGAGCGCTGCCTCGGCTTGGCCCACCAACGCGTCAACCGCGGCGGGGTCGGAGAGATTGCATGGCGTGATCACGTGATCGCCACCAAGGTCGGCCTTCACTTTTTCCAGCGCTTCAACCCGCGTACCGGACAGCGCAATGCGCGCGCCCTGCGCGGCCAGCGCCTTGGCGATCGCGCCGCCAATGCCGCCTGACGCACCCGTTACGAGCGCTGTTTTGCCAACCAGTGAAAACATACCATCCATCTCCGTCATTCCGGACGTGCGGAGCGCAATCCGGAATCCAGGGGCCACACGTACGTCGTTTGCCCCTGGATTCCGGGTTCATCGCTACGCGATGCCCCGGAATGACGAGGCGAATAAGGTCCGCGCTCCTTATGCTCCGCTGAGCGCGACGGCAAGTTTGTGCACCGTGTTCCAGTTCCGCGCGCTGCCAAGCTTCGGCATCTTCAACTTCGAGACGCCCTGGCCTTGCGGAAACTTGATGTAGAGGCAGTCCTTGCCTTGCTTGATCTCTTCGCCGGTGAGCGATGTTTTCGCCATCGCCTCGAGTTCAGCCGCGCCCGCTGCGCCGCGCATGAAATAGACGACCATGAAAGACGAATTGGTCTTAGTGAACGCCTTGAAGGGGTTGGCGGCGACAATGGCTTCGAGCTGCGCGAGATCGCGCACGAAGACGTCGGACTTCATCTTGAGGCCATCTACGATGAGCTTCTCAAGTTTGGCTTCGAGCTTCGCGCCGGTCGTCTTCGAGTTCACGACGAGATTGCCGCTCGCGAGCAGCGTTTTCACATCAGTGAAACCCGCCGCCTCGCAAATCTCGCGCAACTCGGACATGATGACTTTGCGGCCGCCAAGATTGACGCCACGTAGGAAGGCAGCTTGCAGCGGCACTAGATCGTCTTCGCGAAGGCTTCCAACTCCGCCGCTTCGTTGAGCGAGAGCGCTTCGGCGTCAGGGGCGTTGCGCTTGACCATGCCGGCGAGTTGCTTGCCTGCGCCGACTTCGACGAAGCGGGTCACGCCGCCTTCGGCCGCCATCCACTCGATGCTCTCGCGCCAGCGCACGCGGCCAGTGACTTGCTCAACCAGCAGCTTGCGCACGGTGGTGGGTTCGTTGGTCGGACGCGCGGTGACGTTCGCCACCACCGGCACGACCAGCGGTGTGATCGTCGCTTGCGCCAGCGCTTCGGCCATCGCGTCGGCGGCAGGCTGCATGAGCGGCGAGTGGAATGGCGCGGAGACGTTCAACGCGATTGCGCGCGCGCCTTTCTCCTTTGCGTAAGCCAGGGCTGCGTCGATGCCCGCTTTTGAGCCGGAGATGACGACGTTACCGACATTGTTGTCGTTCGCGACGACGCATGGTCCAGCCTCGGCGCCCTTCCCTGCGATCTCCTCGGCAAGTGCGACATCGACCTTGCCAATCAAAGCCGCCATTGCACCTTGGCCGACGGGCACAGCTGCCTGCATGGCGTTGCCCCGTGTGCGCAGCAAACGCGCCGCGTCGGCGATCGTGAGCGCGCCGGCTGCGGCGAGCGCGGAGTATTCACCCAGTGAGTGCCCGGCAACGAAGCTGGCCTTCGAGACCGACACGCCGAACTCTTTCTCAAGCGCGCGCATCGCGGCCAGGCTGACAGCCATCAAAGCGGGTTGCGCATTTGCAGTGAGCGTCAGCTCTTCGGCGGGGCCTTCGAAAATGAGCTTCGAGAGCTTCTCGCCCAGCGCCTCATCGACCTCCTGGAACACCTCCCGGCTCGCGCCGAAGGCGTCATAAAGACCTTTGCCCATGCCGGGCGCTTGGCTTCCCTGGCCGGGAAAAATGAAGGCTGTGCTCATGGCGCGCGGCTTAGGCCATTCACCGCCGAAGGCCAAGCGAAGCGGCTATGTGAGAACCGCCTCAAAATTCCGATGGCGCCGGCTCGAAATGCACGGGGACGCGTATACGGCCGCCGGCCGTGGCCTGGCCTCCAATTGTTTGCGGCGCGACGCGGAAGTATCCGGACAATCTCAGAGCGGCATCGCCAAAGCCGAAATGGCGTGGCTGTTCGGATTGAACTGCACAGTCCAGATCGCCGCCCGCTCCAACGAGGCAGTCCAAGACAACGCGCCCGGCCACATCCATTCCAAATATCCCCTGGGGGAAGTTCCGGGCGTAATCTTCCCGGCCAGGCTGCGAGAGAAAGACGAGCCGATCCAGTTCGTCGGCCGCGACCGCCGTCTGAGCCGCCAATTCCTCATCGCTCAGGGGCTGGCCCGCGACGTTGGTCGAGAGGGCCAGCAATGCGAGCGTGGCTATGATCACCCGGCGGGTCATATGGTTAACGCTACGGGACTACCGCCTGCCCGCAAGAGACTTCCCCTTGCTTCCGAAGCCGAAATGCGTATTTTCCGCGCCTTCGCGATCCGCGGCCCCGGAGGCATCCGCCATCCGGGGTCCATCGTTTTGGCCGGTCTTCCGCCAGCCAGGGCGCCGCGGGTTCTCACGGAAGAGGAAAACATGGCTTTCTACGAGCACGTGCTGATCGCGCGTCCCGAGATTTCGCCCCAGCAAGTCGATACGCTGGTCGAAGAACTCGCAAAGACGATCAAAGAGCTTGGTGGCAACACCACGAAGACCGAATACTGGGGCCTTCGTAACCTCACCTATCGCATTCAAAAGAACCGCAAGGGTCACTACGCGCTCATCAACATCGACGCTCCGGCGCCGGTGGTGCACGAGTTCGAGCGTCGTCTGCGCATCAACGAAGACGTGATGCGCTTCAAGACGATCCGCGTTGAAGCTCTCGACGAAGAACCC
>JBEBHI010000205.1:0-5345 GCA_040080935.1 Terricaulis sp. | reverse complement strand
TGACGATCGATGCGCTGCCGTATCCCTCGCTGTCCCACACGTTTTGGGTGCACGCCGTGTATGTCCACCCCGACGGGCGCGGCACGGGCGCAAGCGGTCAGCTCATTCGAGCCGCAATCGCAGACGCCAAAAGCAAGGGCGCACTGCGCGTCGCCCTTTGGGTCAATGGCGTGAACGCCCACGCGCGTGGGCTCTACGAACGGATGGGTTTCCAGCAAACCGGGCGGGTGCCTGGCGGTATTAAAATTGCCGGCGCGTTCGTCGACGACGTCCTGATGACGTTGGAACTGACCTAAGGCGGCTGGACGGAACCTCGCTTGGCGCCTAACAATTGAGGCTGGCCCTGGGGAGGGCCGGGACATCGCGGAGGGGCGTATGGAATTCGTCGATCAGGCAATTGCCTACATGCGCGATGGCTTCGGCATCGTGAACGGCGATTGGCGCAATCTCGTTATCGCGCTTATCGCGGCCGTCTTCATGAGCAGCTGGAAACAGTGGGTGCCGTTCGCCGTGCTCGCCGTTGTCGCGCATATCGCCATCGAAAAGCTGGCGCCGGTTTTGGCAGGCGATGGTGAAGCGTTCAGCTTGCCGCCGATCATGGAACAAGAGTTCTGGATTCGCGCGGGCGTCTTGGCGCTCGGCTACATGATCACGATCGGGGTGTTCTTCCTGATCAAAAGCATCATCTTCCGTAGATCCGCGGCCGCGCACTAGCGCGCGCGTTTAGCTTCATAGAGCGCAATCGCCGCCGCGACCGAGACGTTCAAACTCTCGATCGCTGGCGCTATTTGGATTCGTGCGCGTTTCTCGCAGGCTTCCGCAACGCCCGGACGCAAGCCTTTGCCTTCGGCGCCGACGATCAGCGCAGCGGGGCGCGGATCGCTGAGCGCTTCGGACAGACCCAGTTCAGCTTCGCCTTCCAACGCGATGGTGACGTAGCCGAGCGAACGAAGCGTCTCCATTGTGCGTCCGAGATTCACGACGCGTGCATGCGGCACGATCTCGATTGCGCCAGCAGCCGCCTTCGCGAGCACGCCGGTGAGGGGCGGTGACTTCCGGTCTTGCAGGATCACGGCGCGCGCGCCGAATGCAGCTGCCGAACGAAATGCCGCGCCGACGTTCTGCGGATCGGTGACGCCATCGAGCACCAGCACGCTGCGGCCATCGGGCGGCGCGCAGATCGCTTCGAGCGCTAACGGTTCGATGGGGAAGGCGCGTACCGCTAGGCCCTGGTGAACCGCGCCGGGCGGAAGCATGCCGTCGATGGCGTCAGGTTCAAGAATATGAGGCTCGATGCCCTCGGGGAGGCGGGAGGCCGCGTTGCGCGTCGCGACGACGCGCTCGATGCGTCGGGCTGGGTTCGCCACAGCGGCGAGGGCGGCGTGAACACCCCAAATCCAGGACGGGCCGCCAGCCTCAGCCTCGAACTCTCGGCGCGGCAAAGGGTTTATAGGTCGCGCACGATCCGAGTTGATCGGCGGATTGCCGTGCGGGGGCTTTGAGTGGGGAGGGCGGCTCACAATGTTTGCTCGTATAAACGACGCGACGAAGGCGTCAGCCATCCGAAGCTCGCGTTAGGGGAGGCGCCAGTCCTCCTACGCCAAGGCTTCGGAGGACATCCTACTCTCGCTTCGCGAGCGTAGGATGGTGGAAGGGGGTGGATTCGAACCACCGTACGCTCGCGCGGGCAGATTTACAGTCTGCTGCCATTAACCACTCGGCCACCCTTCCAGCCGGAGCGCGGCTTCTAGCGGGCAAGTTCGGTGGGGGCAAGCAGTCAACGCCCGGGTTTTTACAAGAACTCCACCCGCCTCGACGAAGTCATCTTCTGACGCTAATCAGCCGTCACGGCGCGGGTATAGCTCAATGGTAGAGCCGTAGCCTTCCAAGCTAAAGACGAGGGTTCGATTCCCTCTACCCGCTCCAATCTCCATATCTTGTACAACATTCACCGCGGCGCGCTGGGCATTGACGTAGCTACGTTAAATTCGTGCAACGGTGTGCGCCTGCTACCTGTTTAGCCACAAGCCGCCTCCGATCGGTCAATGCGGTTGTTTTCCCCGTCAAAGCGAACGCTTCACGCATGCGCTGGTTTGCGGCGACGCGAGCGCGCATAATAGTGAGGCGTGTTTTGACGGGGAGGCGGCAATGCCGCTTACGAAGGCGATCCGAGCGATAGCGTGGGTTTCGCTCTCACTTATTCTCTGCGGTTGCACGGGATTTGGCGACGTGCCGTCGCGTGACGAATTCATGCGCACGCCGCGCGAAATTCGCACCGGCGCAGCCGATAGCGTGATTGAGCGTGTCGAGAGCACTGTCGATCGTGCGGAAGTGCTGGCGGCCGTGCAATCGCTCGTGACCGGCGCGCCGCTTTGTTATCCGTGGCCGGGCCTTTGGTTGGGCGCCAGCGAGCGTCGCAACGCTTATTATGCGCGCTACGATCTCATGACACGTGATTGGGGGGAGGAAACCACATCGGCCAGCCGCGTGCGCATGCGTGAGTTCGTTGACCTTGGTTTCTTAATCGCTCGGGAGCGGCCCGACCTCGGCCCCGGCGCAATCCAGTATGACCTTACGACCGAAGGCGTCGCGTTCTTGCGTGGATCGCCGTATGGCGGCGCACGACCGCAATTTTGCCCGAACGCACAGCGGCGCGTCGTCGAAGTGACGAACATGGAGTTCGGCCAATTCCCATGTGGCAGCGTCATAGTGCGGTTCACGCACGTCGCCGACGCATGGCCAACGTGGGCGCGCACTGAAGCTGCGCGTCAGCGCGTCGACGCAACATGGGCGCCGGCGGGTATTCCCATGACCGGCCTAGTTACGCTTGGCCGGCAATGGTTTCGCCAAGGCGTTGCGCCACCCGGCGTGCAGAACGGTGGTCTGCGATCGCTCTGTCTCGACGGCTCGCGAAACGTCGTTGGAGACGATCTGAACCTCAACGCCCAGTAGCTCAGAGCAGTGCTTAGTTCAGAACGAACGTCACCTTCATGTTGACGCGCCATTCGCTAATCTTGCCGTTCTTCGCCGTGACTTTGATGTCCTGAATCCAAGCGCCCTCAATGTTTTCGAGAGAATCCGACGCTTTCGCCATGCCTGACTCGATAGCGTCTTCGAGACCCTTCTTGGATCCGGCGGTGACTTCGATCACTTTTGCGACTGCCATAGCGTCCTCCTGTTTTTGGACAGGAGGACGCTAGGCCTCACTTTCAGCTTCGACTAGTTCGAACCGGCCCGCAGCCTCAGGCCAATTGTGATCGCACGCGGCGCGCTGGCGATGCCGTTTGCCGCCTCGTACGTCTCATCGAGCGCGTTGTCGGCGGCGACGTAGGCCGTGACATTTGAAGAGAAGTCATAGCTGAGCGACGCCCGGACGACGTCATATTCGGGAACTGTGCCAGTGAACGGCTGCGAGGCCGCGCCGAAGCTGTTATCGCCATAGAGGAAATCTTCTCGTTCGCCGACGCTGCGCCATGACAGACGGCCGGTGAGGGCGCCATGCGTGACATCAGCAGAGGCGAGCCAGACATCCTGCGGCCGGCGCAGCAATTCGGTGTTCGCGAGCGTGTCCTGCGCATCGGTGTAGATGTAGCCGCCGCGCAAGGTGAGCCACGATGTTGGACGCACGGTGGCGCGAAGTTCGGCTGTGTCGATCTCGGCTTCGTCGATATTGGCGTAGGTGAAGCCGAAAAAGTCGATCATGTCTTCGAGCTCGGTGTGCCGGTAAAGCGCTGTGAACTCGAGCCCGCGATCCTGGCCGAATGCCGCGAACCGCGTGTCAGCGCCAATCTCCCAGCTCTCGCCCTGTTCTGGATCGAGGTCGGGCGCGCCGGCTGACGAGAAGCGTTCGTACAGCGCCGGTGCGCGAAAAGAGGTGCCATATGAGCCGTACACGCGGGCTTGTTCCGTCAGATCGAACGAAGCGCCAAGGCGCCAGGTCGTTTGCGTGCCGAAGCCTTCGAAATCATCGACGCGGACAGCGCCTGTCAGGCTCAGCGCGCCGGTGCGGCCTTGTGCAGTGATGAATGCGCCGGTTTGATCTTGCTCCGCGCTCGTGAACGAGAATGGCGGTGGGAAACCAAAGCCCTGCGCGATGTCGGCTTTCTCACGCTCGCCATTGATGCCGGCGACGATCGCAACATCGTTCAAACCGCCAACGTCGCCTGCTTGCCAGTTCAGCGTTAAGTCGGCGAAGCGCCGCTCGCCATAAAAGCTATCGGTGAGTGCGCCGAAGCGGTTGGAGACGCGATCTTGATCTATGCCGCCGACCGTTGCGCGCAGCGAAAGCGCATCGCTCAGATCCCACGTGGCGCCAAGGCGTGCGAGCGTGACGTCATTTTGTCCGACTTCCGCATCGGGGGAGTCGACCCGCGTTTCGCGGAAGGGAAAGGCGAATTCAAAGTCGAACACATCGATGTCGGCGCTGGACTCGCGATGGCGCGCCAGCAGATCGAGCGAAAAGTTCTGAGTGAGCTGCAGATCAAAAACGCCAGTGATCGCGGAGGATTTCGCGCCATCCTCGTCGCCCGTGTGGGTGACCATCCGCTCGGGGACCAGGTCGAAGCCGTCGGTGGTGAAGGCCTCGCCAGTGATCGCGTAACGGAAATTGCCCACTGTGCCGTCAATGCCGGCAGCGGCGTTTAGCGTTTCAAACGAACCCGCAGCAAAATCGAGGCGCGCGTTTAGGGGGCCATCGCCACCATGACGCGGGATCATGTTGATAACGCCGCCGATGGCGTCCGAACCAAACACTGCGCTCATCGGGCCTTCGACGATCTCGAGGCGCGTGAGCCCGTTGACCTGATCTTGGCCGGCATCGAACGATGAGTTCGGCGTCGAAGGATCGTTGAGGCGCAGGCCGTCGAACAAAACCAGCGCGTGATAGGAATTGGCGCCGCCGGCGAAGAGGCTGGTCTGCTGGCCAAGGCCGCCACTTTGAACAACGCCGAGGCCGGGCGTGTCTTCTAACGCTTGCGCGATGGTTGTCTGACCGCGCGACAAGGCAGCGTCGGCGTCAACAACGGTGACGTCCGCTGGCAGGTCGCGAAGAGGCGTTTCGACGCGCGTTGCGGTGACGATGAGCTCGTCTTGCGTGTCTTGAGCGTATGCCGGTGCGATCAGAGCGCTCGCAGCGAGCAGTGCGATCATAAACTTACTTTGCATGGGTGATCCCCGCTTTTGCGCACGCCCCGTCCCCACAGGCGCACGTTCACAGCGACAAGCGGGGCGCCCAGATTCGAAGATCCGTGCGCGGGGCCGCCCGCGTCGCTGCTGCGGAGAGTTCCGGTTCGACGGCTGGACCCGGCCGGGCGAACGAGCGACGTGCGACGGCAGGTCTCCTGACT
>JBEBHI010000204.1:0-5373 GCA_040080935.1 Terricaulis sp. | reverse complement strand
GGATCGTGGTTCGTCCGCTACGGCGCGGGCGATCGTTTCACGGTGCGCTTGCTGACGGACGGCGCCGATTGCACCAACGCCGTGTTTGGCGATCCCACGCCCAACGTGCGCAAGGCGTGCTATCTCGAAAGCGCAATATTCCCAACCCGCCGCTGCGCCGACGAGGAAGGCCGCTGCAGTTTCTTGGAAACCAGATTTGTTTTCTACGGCGCCGGTGATCGCTATGCGGCGCGCGCGCTGAACAGCGGGACTGCATGCTCGAACGAAGTGTTCGGTGATCCTGCGCCTGGCGTGCGCAAGGCCTGTTACACTGAGGCAGGTTCGCCGACGCGTGGCGGCGCGGTGTGCGCGAATGAAGGCGGTCGCTGCGCCTTCAACAGCTCGCGCTTCGTATATTACGGCGCCGGCGATCGCTACGCGGTGCGCTTGCTGACCAATGGCGCCGACTGCAACAACACCGTGTTCGGTGATCCAACACCCGGCGTCCGCAAGGTGTGCTACGTCGGGCGTTAATTCGAGGAATCGGCGCCATGGCGAAGCTGGTCTTTGGAATGAATATGTCGTTGGACGGCTATGTCGACTTCGACAGGTTCGCGCCTGATCCCGTGCTGTTCCGCTACTTCATTGAGCAAACGCGCAACACGGCCGGCAGCATTTATGGGCCGCACCTCTACGAGCTGATGAGCTACTGGGATAGCGACGCCTGGAATCAGGACGACCGACGCCAAGACGATCTGCGCGCGTTCGCGGAGGCGTGGCGGGCGATGCCGAAATGGGTGGTGTCAAAGTCGCTGAAGGAAGTTGGTCCGAACGCGACCCTGATTAGCGATGATTTTGAAACGGCGCTCCGCAAACTGAAGGCCGAGCGCGACGGTGAGTTTGAAGTGGGCGGACCGAAGCTTGCGGCGGGTTTAGCGAAGCTTGGCTTGATCGATGAATATCGCATCTTCCTACATCCCGCCGTGCTCGGGTACGGCGAGCCGTTCTTCGCCGGTGTGACGCCGAATCTGCGGCTGAAGGGGAGCGAGCCGATTGGGGAGCAGGCGCTGAAGCTGACGTATTCGCCAGTGTAGTTACATCGCGTTGTGCCGTGCGATCTCTTCTTCACTTAGCCGCAGAAACCGCGCGGCGTTGTTGTAGAGGATGTCGCGCTTCTGTTGCGCGCTGAGGAACGGCGCGTCTTCGATGGCGGCGATGGCGGGTTCGATAACGCCGGGCCAGATCATTTGGTCGGAGCCGAACATGATGCGATCGCCGTAGCCGGCTTCGACGAGGTCGCGGAGGTAGGCGTAGAAGGCCGCGCGCGGCTCGGTGTAATCGATGCTGGCGACATCGACATAGACGTGCGGGTAGTTGAACATGAGCGCGCGCAGATCGTCGATTAGCGGATAGCCGGCGCGCATGATGTAAACGCGCAGGTGCGGGTGGCGGACGAGCACTTCTTCGAGGCCGAGCGCGCTGGAATTGCGGGCGCGATAACCAGGTGAGGCGTAAGGCTCGGCGGGACCGCCTGGGCCCAGGTGAATGCCGACAGGCACGTCGAGTTCTTCGGCCAGCGCCCAGTACGGTTCGAGCCGCGGATCGTTTGGCGTGACGCCTTCGTATTGCGCCATCACTTCGCCGAGCACTTGGAAGCCGCCGGATTCGAACAGCGCACGCACTTGCGCGGGCGTGCGGCTGTTGACGTGCGGATTGCTCGCGTCGGCGCCGATGCGGAGATCGAGGCCGGGGATGATGCGTGCGGGCGCGGCGGCGCGCCATGTCGCCATCAAGTCCGGCTCGCCGCTGACCATGCCGATGATGTTGCGCCGCTCCATGATTGCGATGGTCTCGCGCATGACGGCGTCGTCGGTGGTGGCGGGGAAGATGGGGTTCTCGCAGGGCGGGAAGATTGCGAAGGCGAAGGCTTGCGGGTCCGCCGCATCGCTGCGTGGCATCACCTCAAACGGCGCACACATCGGCGGCGGATTAGGGCCGGCGTAGTCGGCGTGACGCGCGTGCAGGTGCATGTCGATGATGGGGAGGCGCTCAGCCGCTGGCGGCGCGGCTGGGGCGCAGGCCGAAAGGGTTAGTAGGACGATGAAAGCAAATCTCATCTCGGTAGCTTAAGGGCATACGCCAAGTGTGGGATAGATTCTTCACGCAGCCTCGACATCACGACCGTGGGGCCGCGAGGCGCTCGAAGACTCTTCCAGCGTCCTCGACACCATCCGCACCTTGCCAGCGTCCGACATAGTGATAGCGGCCGTTGCGGCGCGCCTCGATGCTCCACACCGTGCCGTCATTGCCGAGCAAATTGTCAAGGCTGGTAGTCATCTGCCAAAAGCCGAGATCATCAATGGCCGTCGTGATCTGCTGCCATTCAGCAGCAGTGAGTTGACGTGAATATCGGTCTTTAACCGGGCCGCGAGTGAATCCGCCGGGCCCTTCAATCACAACCACGTGGAGAACAAAGTCGCTTCCCGATCGCGACACTCGGATCGCGCGGGGATCGGTCCAGGTCTCGTCCAAGATCAATCGGTATTCTTCATCCGCTTCTTGCACACCGCACCACAACGAAGGTTCGTCCATGCGAACAAGAAATTCCGACATCCGGCGCCGATCCGGCAGGTCTGAACTTTCGAAGTCTCCGTGAGGCAGTACGCCTTCGGGAAGCAGAATTTGCCCCTCGACGTCGGGGCAGGTTTCAACGGTTGCGACTCCCGCGTCTGCGGGCATCGGCGAGCGGGCGCAACTCGATGCGCAAGCAAACAGAACGGCGAAGACCGCCAATCGGAGTTTCACACAAGCTCCATCGAAAATAAGGCCGCTCCTCGGAGCGGCCTTATTCGTTATCAGAGTTCGCTTACTTAAACAGCTTCGCCCAATTCCGGGCTTCGCGTTTACGCCAGCCGCCGCGGTGATAGGCGTCGCTGACGATGATCGGCGCAACGCTTGTCGCTTCCGCGAACACCATTTGCTCGTGCACCGTGCTGACTTTGCCCCAGCTGGCGGCTTCTTGCAGCGTTGAGCTTGAGCAGGCGCCGTCGCGGACATCCGCGACCGTGATCTGCACGGCGTATTTGTGCACTTCGACGTCGTGATGGCCGAGGATTTCGGCGCAGACGACAGTGTCTTGCGCGAAGTTCTTCGGCACGCCGCCGCCGACCATGAAGAGGGCGGTGGTGCCGGCCGCGAGTTTGATCTCGGTCAGTTCACGGAAGTCGCCGCCGCTGTCGATGGTGAGATAGGGCTTGCCGGCTTTGCGGCGCTCGACTTGGTGCTTGACGATGCCGAAGCCGGCCGAGCAATCGGAGAATGCCGGCACGAAGATTGGCACGCCCTTTTCATAGGCGCGCTGGATCAGCGAGTCTTTCTTCTTGGCGTTGCCGGCGGCGAGCCATTTGCCGATCTCATAGATGAACTCGCGCGACGTGTAGGGGCGCGGCTCGAGCATCTCGCAGATTTCGTAGATCGTGCCGTCGACGTTCTGCAGTTCCTCTTCATCGATGTAGGTGTCGTAGATGCGGTCGATGTAGAGCGAGCGCAGCGTGTTGTCGTTCGGGATTTCCTTGGCTTGATAGTGCTTGAAGCCGAGGGCTTCGAGGAAATCCATGTCGATGATGCAGGCGCCGGTGGCGACGATGGCGTCGGCCATGTTGTACTCGACCATGTCGCGCCAGACGTGCAGGCACCCGCCCGCGCCCGTCGAGCCGGCCATGATCAGCCAGGTCGAGCACTTCTGATCTTCGAGCGCCATGTTGAGGATTTGCGCGGCGCGCGCGGCGTCGCGGCTGGTGAAGCTCATCTTGCCCCACGCGTCGATGATCGGGCGCGCGTCGAACGACGCGATGTCGATGTGCTCGATAGGCGAGGAGAGAAGTTCCGCTTTGCGGTTGGTGTCGATTTTGTCAGCCACGGGAGGTGCTCCTATGGGCGGCGTCAGAAACAACAACCGCGCGGACGCTCCGCCGACACGCGATCAGCGGGTGCAGATAGGGCAATTCGCTGGGAATGCAAGTTATTCTCGTGCAGAGGGAGGGTGCAGTCAGGAGTAGCCGCGATGCAAAAGGGAATGCCGAGCCGCACAGCTCTGGGAGCGGCTGGTCACCGCGCCGCGCATCAGGTGCTTGAGGGCGGCAAGATCTTTTCCGATCCGCTCGCCGTGCCGATCCTTGGCGCGCATTTGGAAGATGCTCTGCAACAAGGCCGCGATCCGGCGCGTGCGCGGATGCGGCTCTTCGTGTGCGCGCGCTCGCGCTTTGCCGAGGATTCGCTGACGGCGGCGATGGAGCGCGGCGTGACGCAGCTCATCGTCATGGGTGCAGGGCTGGATACTTATGCTTATCGCGCGCCACGGCCGGGCTTGCGTATCTTTGAGGTCGATCATCCCGATACGCAGGCTTGGAAGCGCGGCGTGCTTGAGGACGCGAAGATCGCGATCCCCGACAATGTCACTTACGCGCCCGTCGATTTTGAGCGCGACTCGCTCGCGGCTGGCTTGTCCGCTGCTGGCTTTGACCCCAGCCAGCAGACGTTTGTGTTTTGGCTTGGCGTGACGCCGTATCTGACCAAAGAGGCAATCTCGTCGATGCTGGCTTGGATCGGCGGGCTGCCTGGCGGTGGGCATGTCGTGTTCGACTATGCTGAACCGCCCGAGGCGACGAGCGCTGAGGCGCGCGCCTTCTTGGAGCAGGGCGCCGCGCGTGTCGCCGCCATCGGCGAGCCCTGGATCAGCTTTTTCAAACCAGCGGAAATGCACGATGAACTGCGCGCGCTTGGTTTTCGCGATATCGAGGATATCGCCAGCGGCCAGATCGGTGAGCGTTTCCTTGGCGCGCCTAGCTCCGCGCCCGCCGGCAGCGGAGGCGGTGGCCACATCCTGCGCTCTTCGACCGTTTGAGATTGGTCGGGGGTTGTAGCGCTCAGGAACGTGGTGAACGTGGCGATGCGAAGCGCGTCAGTCCGGTTTGATCGGCGGCAAGAACGAAAGAATGAGCCGCGAGAAGAGGATTGCTTCGACTATGAGAACGGGAAGCAGCCCGGCGAAGTAGGTGGCGGCGTAGTTTCCGTCTAGCGGCGCGCCGAACGCGCAGAGCAGGAACATCACCAGCGTCGCCCCGAACAGCAACGCGTTGGCGACGAACAGGGGCCAGGGAAAGTTGCCAGCCCGCGCGACGATCCTGAGACGCCTGATCAGACCCGGCTGTGGCACCGCGAAAACGACGATCGCCAGGATCGCCGATGTACGCCAGAGCGTTTGTTCGGGCATCTCGAATAGCGCAAAGCCGCAGCGTGCGAGTGCCAACGTCATCGCGATGAGGCTGCTTTCAACCATGGTGCGGAGTTGGCTCCCGTGCATTGGGCTGGCCGTCGAGCTTCCGTGCAGATTGC
>JBEBHI010000059.1:0-19545 GCA_040080935.1 Terricaulis sp. | reverse complement strand
CGTCCAATCAAGCAGGATGGCGTCCGGCATCCGCCGGCGCACCGCCTGCAGCGCTTCCAGGCCGTCAGCGGCTTCCTCAATCTCGAAGCGCATGTCTTCGAGAATGCGGCGCGCGACTTTGCGGATTACGCGGCTGTCGTCGACGACAAGGCAGCGTCTCATGTGGCGAACTCCATCGGATTCCGCCGGAACTCTTCGTCCGCGCCGGTTAACGGAGGCTTTAGGCTTGTGGCAAGTTAGAGCTTGAAAGACGCCGAACGCGCAATCAGCTCAATTTTATTGGCCGTTTCGCCGGGTGTTTCGCGGGCTGAGAGCTCAACGCCGCCTTGGCGTGCGAGCAGGCCGGTCAGCGTCGGCTGGATGGTGTGGCCGTTGAGATCGTCGCCTTCGCCCTTGAGCGCGGCGAACGTCGCGTCCTTCAGTTTGCCGCGCGGGCCGGTTGCCGTGACGATGACTTCGCCGACATCACCTTGTTTCGAAGCCGTAACTTCGACGGTGCCGCCGCGTGGCAGACATTCGTTCGCAATCAGCAACAAGTTCACGATCACGCGCACGGCCGGGCGCGGCATGCCCACGTTCGGCGCAGACCAAACCAGATCGGCCTTCAGCACGCCGTAGAGTTTTTCGGCGACTGCTTTGCCTTCGTCGATCGTGCTATCGCCCTCGGCCATCGCGCCGGCCATGGCGAAGCGGAAGAACTCAAGCTTCGCCCACGCTTTGCCGACGCCGTGGTCCAGCAAATTCAGCGCATCCGGATCGGGTTTGCCATCGCCGTCCTTGATCATCTCAAGGCCTTGAATGATCGCGCTCATTGGCTCGACCATGTCGTGGCAGATCCGCGAGGCGACAAGCGCGGTGAGCTTCGTATTCTCGATCATATCGCGCTCCGAATCGGGGAAGCGACCAACATAAATGATTCGAGCCCACAGGAAGGGGTTCAAAGCCGACATAAAGGGCGCCACATGGGAGCCTTCTCTTTGAAAAGGTTGCGCTGATGGCGGCTGAGGCTGTGGCGGACGGTGGATTAGGCCTTGAACACGCCGTGGCGCTGCTGGGTACAGCTGTGATCGCGGCGCCATTGTTTCGGCGTTTGGGGCTTGGCTCGGTGCTCGGTTACCTCGCGGCCGGGCTGGTGATTGGCCCGTTCGGGATCGGTATTTTCCGCGATCCCGAAGCGATCCTTCACGTCGCTGAACTCGGCGTGGTGATGTTCTTGTTCATCATCGGCCTCGAAATGCGTCCCGCGAAATTGTGGGCGCTGCGCAAAGAGATTTTCGGACTGGGCGCCGCGCAAGTTGTGGCGTGCATCGTTTTGCTTTCTTCCGTTGGCATTGCTGCAGGGCTGCCGTGGGCGGCGGCGGTGATCGGCGCCTCTGGTTTCGTGCTTTCGTCGACCGCCGTGATCATGAAGATGATGGACGACGCGGGCGAGACGTCGAGCGAAGCCGGACAGCGCAACGTCTCCATTCTGCTGTTTGAAGATCTGATGATCGTGCCGCTGCTTGCCGCTGTCGCCGTGATCGCTGGCCTCACGCTGGGCGTTCAAGAAAATGCGCCGCCGCTTTGGCAGAGCATTGCCCTTGGTGTCGGCGCGGTCGCGATCGTGTTTCTCGCCGGCCGCTTCGTCATCAATCCATTCTTCGGCATTTTGGCGCGCTCTGGCGCACGTGAAGTGATGACCGCTGCGGCGTTGCTGGTTGTGCTTGGTGCGGCGCTGCTGATGGACCTCGGTGGCCTCTCGATGGCGATGGGTGCGTTCCTTGCCGGCGTGTTGCTTTCGGATTCGACATTCCGCCATCAACTCGAAGCCGACGTTGAGCCGTTCCGTGGCATCTTGTTGGCGCTCTTCTTCATCAGCGTCGGCATGTCGCTCAACGTCACCGTGGTGCTGAGCGATTGGCAGCTGATTGCAGCGGGCGTTGTGTCCTTCATGGTGGTGAAGGCTCTCGGCATCTACGGCGTCGCGCGTTTGTTTGGCGCTGAGCGGCGCGAATCCGTGCGCCGCGCGGCACTGTTCGCGCAAGGCGGCGAGTTTGCGTTCGTGCTCTATGCCGCGGCGCTTTCCGCCGGCGTGATGGACGCGCGCATCGCCGCGGTGATGACGGCAATCGTCATCATCTCGATGGCGCTGACTCCCATTGTGGTGCTGTTGCTCACTCGCCTGACGCCTGAGCCCAAGGTTTCACTCGACGGTGTTGAGGAAGCGCATGACCTCAATGGACGCGTCCTGTTCGTCGGCTTTGGACGGTTCGCGCAGGTGGTCAGTCAAACCTTGCTCGCGCGCGGCGTCGATATCTCGCTGATCGAGACAGACGTGGAAATGATCCGTGTCGCCGGTAATTTCGGGTTCAAGGTCTATTACGGCGATGGAACGCGGCTCGACGTGTTGCGCGCGTCAGGCGCGGCGACGGCGGAAGCCATTCTCATTTGCGTCGATAAGCCGGAGACAACGGATCACATCGTCACGCTGATCAAATCCGAGTTTCCGCACGCGAAGATCTTTGCGCGCTCTTACGATCGCGGTCACTCGATGCGATTGGTGAAGGCTGGCGTCGACTATCAGCTGCGTGAGTTGTTTGAATCGTCGCTGACGTTCAGCGGCGCGGTGCTGCGCGATCTTGGCTTCTCCGATCTCGAAATCGCCGACACGATCGAAGATGTGCGTGAGCGTGATGCCGAAAGGTTCGAGATGCAGCTTGCGGGCGGCATCGAGGCGGGCCGTGGGCTCTGGCGCAACAACACAACGACGCCGGAACCGACGCCGTTTACGCGACCGCGCCGCGAAGGCCGGGCGCTCAACGAGGAAGCCGCCGAAGTGTTGGAAGACCGCGAAGAGGCGAGTTGACGGGTTCTCGCGACGTAAACGGCGTGCATGCGGAAATTTGCTGCTAAGCTGGCGTCGGAGGATCGATGCGAGCTTTAGTTTTTCTTGCGGCTTTGCTGCTGGCGGCGTGTGCACCGCGCGCCGAGCCTGACCTCTCTCCGTTCGCGGAAGCGTACGTGCGGCTGGCGCTTGAAATCGGCACGCACGAGGAAGGGTATATCGATGCCTATTACGGTCCGCCCGAATGGAAGGACGAGGCGAGCGCCAGTCCGCGTACAACGAGAGATTTGAAGAGCGCCGCGGACGCGCTGAGCGCGCAGATCGCGACAGCACTGGGCGAGGCGCGCGATCCAGCGGTGCAACGCCGCGCACGGGCGCTGGCGGCTTATGTTTCGAGTGCGCGCTTTCGCCTCGACATGATCGACGGCGAGCGCGTGCCGTTCGCGGACGAAGCGGAGCGGCTGTTCGCCTTGCGCCCGACTTTGCGTTCACTTGAAAGCTACGACGCGGCATTGGAACAATTAAATGCGCTCGTACCAGGGCGCGGTGCGTTGGCGGACCGCGTGCAGGCGCTTCGAGATCGCTATGTTATTCCGCGCGATAAACTGATGCCGGTGATGCAAGCGGCGATTGCGGAGTGCCGCCGCCGCACGGCTGAGCACATCGATTTACCTGAGAACGAGCGCTTCGAGCTTTCGTTGGTCAACGGCCAGTCGTGGGGCGCCTACAATTACTATCAGGGCGACAATCACAGCCTCATCCAAGTGAACACCGATCAGCCAATCTATATCGACTCCGCCGTAGGCTATGGCTGCCACGAGGGTTATCCCGGCCATCACGTGCAGGGGATTTCCGCCGAGCGGCTTTATCGCGAGCGCGGTTGGGTTGAATTTTCGATCATGCCGCTGTTCTCGCCGCAGGGGCCGCTGAACGAAGGCGGTGGCAATTACGGCGTCGATCTCGCATTTCCTGGCAACGAGAAGCTGACGTTCGAGCGTGACGTACTGTTTCCTCTTGCAGGACTTGATCCGGCGACCGCGCCAGCATTGGCCGACTTGTTGGAAGCCTTGGCTGAGTTGCGCGGCGCGACGCTGACGATTGATCAAATGTATCTCGATGGCCAAATCGATCGCGCGCGGGCGCTCGAGTTGCTTCAGCGCTATGGCGTGACCTCGCGCGCGCGGGCCGAACGCAGCTTGGCGTTCGCTGACACGTATCGCTCGTACGTGATCAATTATTCGTCCGGCGAAGATCTCGTTCGAGGTTACGCTGAGCGGGCGGGCGCGGACAACGATGCGCGCTGGCGCGCTTACGAGAGCATTCTCAATCAACCGACGCTTCCAGAGGATTTGGCGCAATGAAACCCGAATTCCGCATGATCGACACCAACGGGATCAAGGTGCGCGCCGCGATCCAGGGCGAGGGGCCGCTCGTCGTGATGGTCCACGGCTTTCCTGAGAGCTGGTACTCATGGCGTCACCAAATGGCGCCGCTGGCGGCGGCGGGCTTCACCGCGTGCGCGATCGATGTGCGTGGCTATGGCGGCTCTGATAAGCCGCACGCGGTCGAAGCCTATGCGATGAAGGAGATCGCGGCCGATGTGGCGGGCGTCATCGAGGCGCTCTCGCCAGGCAAGCCTGCGGTGTTGATCGGTCACGATTGGGGTGCGCCGATCGTTTGGCACACGGCGGTGCTGCATCCCAAACAAGTGCGCGCCGTGGCAGGCTTGAGCGTGCCGTGGTTCGGCTTGCCGCCGATGTCGCTCGATGCGCTGATCAAGGCGATGTACATCGATCAGGGCAAGTTTTTCTATCAAGCCTATTTTAAAGACGAAGGCGTCGCTGAAGCTTCGTTTGAAGCGGATGTGCGCGGCGGGTTGCGCAAGCTCTACTACGCGGGAAGCGGCGACAGCCAAGGCTATTGGGGCGGCGTCGATAAAGTGCACGGCGACCATCTGCTCGATGGCTTGGAAGATCCGAACCCATTCCCGTGGTGGATGACTCCGGAGGACATCGACTATTTCGTTGATGAGTTTACCGCTTCGGGGTTTCGCGGGCCGATCAATCGCTATCGCAATCACACGCGTGACTTTGAATACATGAGCACGATCGAGGATCGCGTGATCCACCAGCCGTCGCTCTTCATTGTGGGTGAGAACGACCTGGTGCTGAAAATGTTCGGCGGCAGCGCTGACGCGGCGTTCGAGCGAATGCAGGCAAATACGTCCGACCTGCGCGGCTCGCACATGATCCCGAAGATCGGCCACTGGACCCAGCAAGAGGCGCCGAAGGAAACGACGGGACTGATCATCGATTGGCTAGCTACCCTTTGAGGATAGAGAACGTCGATTGAGGGTGGGTCTCATATCTATGGGTGATCGCGTTGCCTGACGCGCTGCTTGGGCCCATATCCTATTCCTTGAGGAGATAGCCCCATGCCGACCACTCGCAACGACTTGCCGGACAACACGCGCAAAGCCATGATCGCGCTTTTGAATGCGCGCTTGGCGGACGCGGTCGATCTGCGGCTGTCGATCAAGGAAGCGCATTGGAACGTGAAGGGGCCAACGTTCATCGCGCTGCATGAGCTGTTCGATCAAATCCAGGCGCGTGTTGATACGTTCACCGATGACATCGCCGAACGTGCGGTCTCGCTGGCAGGTTTCGCCGAAGGTACGCTGCAGTCGGCGGCGAAGAATACGAACCTTCCGGCATTCCCAACAAACCTTTCGGCTGGGGCGGAGGTAACGAAGGCTGTCGCGGATCGCTTGGCCGCGTTTGGGAAGCTAGCGCGCGCCGCGATCGATACGGCGGATGAGGCTGGCGACAAGGACACCGCCGATCTTTTCACCGGCGTGTCACGTCAGATCGATAAGGATCTGTGGTTCGTCGAAGCGCACCTGCAGTAGCGTTCAGAGGCGCGCAGCAATCTCCGTGATGACCTCATAAGCGCTCATCACGTCCGCTTTCGTGCATTCGAACTGGCCAACTTGAAAGCGGATGGCGACGTCGCCATCGACTCGCGTCTGCGTGAGATAGATTCGACCGTCGGCATTTATCGCCTCTACAAGCGCCAGGTTGAGATCGTCGACATTTGCTCCACTCTTCCCACGATAGCGGAAGGAGAAGAGTGAGTAGGCAGGATCGGTGACGATTTCGAAATTCGACGTGGCGCGCAGCTTATCGCATAACGCACGCGACCAAGCGATGTGATTGCGGATCATCGCGCGCAGGCCTTCGAGGCCATATGCGCGCAACACGAACCAGAGTTTCAGCGCGCGGAATTGGCGACCGAGAGGGATGCCCCATTCGCTGTAGTTGACGACCTCGCTCAAGCCGAGCGTATGCAGATAATCCGGCTTAGCCGCGAGCGTGCGGGTGAGGCTGGCGGGATCGCGCACGAAGTGGACGCTGCAATGCGTCTGCGCACCAAGCCACTTGTGCGCGTTGACGACGATGGAATCTGCGTGCTCCGCGCCGGCCCAGAGGTGGCGCAGTTCTGGGCAGATCATTGCGGCGCCGGCCCAGGCGGCGTCGACGTGGAGATAAAGATCGTTCTCCCGCGCGATTGCCGCGAGTTCGGCGACCGGATCGGTCGCGCCAACGCCCGTCGCGCCGACATTGGCAATGATGCCGGCGGGTTTGTAGCCGGCCGCGATATCAGCAGCGATCAGCGTGCGGAGGGCGTCTGGGTCAGCGCCGCGCAGTGGACCTTTGATCGGGATACGGACGAGATTGTCGGCGCCAATGCCGGAGAACCAAACGGCGCGATCGATCGAGGAGTGGGCCTCGGCGGAGCAGTAGATGCGCAGCCGCGGGGTGTTGGAGAGACCGGTTTGATTGCCGGTAAAGTTCAGCGCGCGTTCTCGCATCACCAGCACGGCGGCGAGTGTTGCAGTTGAGGCGGTGTCTTGGATGCAGCCTTGAAAGACATCCGGCAGACCGAATGCTTGGCGTAGCCAATCGACGGCGCGCGTTTCGAGTTCGGTGGCGGCCGGCGAGGTCTGCCAGAGCATGCATACCGCGCCGATGGCGTTGACGAGATGCTCGGCGATGAGTGAGGCGGGCGCGGAGTTTGAGGGGAAGTAAGCGAAGAAGCGCGGGTGCTGCCAATGCGTCATGCCTGGTGCGATGTCACGTTCGAAATCGGCGAAGACCTTTTCGAACGGCTCCGGGGTTTCTGGCGGCGAAGGCGCGACCTTCGCGGCGATCTCGCCGGGTTGCACGGGTGGGCGCACAGGCAGATCGCGCAGTCGCGCGCGATATTCCATGCCCCATTCGGCAGCCTTCACTGTCCAAGCGCGCCAATCTTCCATGCGCTCAGGTACTCAAGGCTTCATGCGCGCGTCGAGGAAATTCAGCGTCTCTTCCCAGTCGCGCTCGTGAATGCCGTGCCCGCCGGGGCGGATGAAGTGTGATGGCGCTTCGCCGCCAAGTTTGGTGAAGATGGGAGATGCGGCTTCACGAATAGCGCGGGCGCCGATGGGGTCTGACCAGCCGTCGCGATCGCCGTGGCCGAGAAGCAGCGGGCGCGGCGCCAATAGTGCGAGGAGCTGGTGTTGTTCGACGGTTGGCATCGTCGTTGCGTAGCTTGGCGCGAACCAGTGCGCAAAGGCGCTGGTGATTTCGGCGCGGCTCTCGCCGGCGAAGGCGTGTGATGGTGCGTCGCCACCGCGACCGGATTGGAGTGCGATCACCGCGGCGAAACGCTGATCGAAAACACCTGCGACGAGCGCCGCTTTGCCTTGGCGCGATTGGCCCCAGACGACGATGCGACTCGCGTCGAAACGCGGATCGGATGCGAGAACTTCGTAAGCGCGGGACGCTGTCCAAGCCCACGCCATGAGTGCGCCGGTGTCGTTTGGTGCAAAGCGTGAAAGTGCGGCGCGTGCCTCTGGTTCGCGATCTGGGACGATGTCGCCGGCATAGACGAGCGCGACGGCGTAGCCGTGGGCGGCGATGTCGGCGAAGGGCGGGCCGTTCACGTAGCGACCGAATACGCGCTCGACGATCGGATCGAGTGCGTCGGCGCGACAGAACCACTGGATGTAGCCGACGGGCCCGCGGATCGCGCTTGGGCGATTTGGGAAGGCGGCTTGGTTGCCGCAGAAATCGAGAACGAGAATGACCGGCGCAGGCGCATCGCCCGGGGGTCGCGCGATAGCGATGTTGAAATGGCCTGCCTCGCCAACTTCAACGCGCCATTGCTCGACACGTTCGATCCCGCCAGCGTCCGCAGCGGTGACTTCCTGTTTGGTGGCGACGACTGCTGTGATCGGCGCAGGCATTTCGCCGTACACGTCGCGTTGGAATGCTTCGAGCAACGCCGCGCGTTCGGCGGAGATGCTCTGAGCGTTGATGGCGGGTCCCGGTGCTGGCGCTTCAGCGGTGAAATCGACGGCGCGCCAGGGTCCGATTGTATAGAGCCAGCCGGTGAAGCCGAGCGCCGCAACTATGATGAGTGCGGCGAGCCAGCCAAACCACGGCATGCGCAGCGCTCAGCTCTTGTCGACGATGCCGACTTCCGGACGATCATCGCCGGGCGAGATTTCGTCATGCCAGCGGCCGCGTTCGTCTTCCCACGATATCCCGTGGGTTTCACCCGGGCGCATTTGCTCAAGGGCGACGCGCTTGGCCGCGTTGTAGGCCGCATCGTGGCTCGGATAGGTGTTCGACAACGTGCCGTCGAGCTTGAACGCCCAGCCGCCATCGTGGCGGACGATTTCATAGATGATCTTTGTCATGGACGTGCTCCGGCAATCGTTGTGCTAGATGTTAGTTGAGCGGAGACTCAACTCAAGGGCTCGCGGCGATAAATGCGGCTCTCGTCAAAGAGGTGAAGCGATATGAGCCGAGGCCATACGGAACGACACGTCACTTCGCGCATCGGCTGGCTGCGAGCTTCCGTTCTCGGCGCCAACGACGGCATTGTCTCGACCGCGAGCTTGATCATCGGTGTGGCCGCTGCGTCGGGGACCACTGGAAGCATCCTTGTGGCGGGAGCCGCGGGCTTGGTCGCGGGCGCGATGTCGATGGCGGCGGGGGAGTATGTCTCCGTCAGTTCGCAGGCGGACTCTGAGCGCGCCGATGTCGCACGCGAAACCCGCGAATTGCGCGAACAGCCCGAAGCCGAATTGCGGGAGTTGACGGAGATTTACGTTGGCCGTGGTTTGGCGCCGGAGTTAGCGGCGCAAGTGGCGGAGCAACTGACGGCCGCTGATGCGCTAGGATCGCATGCACGCGACGAGTTGGGCATCTCAGAAATCACGACCGCTAAGCCTGTGCAGGCGGCGATGGCGTCTGCAGTATCGTTCGCGGTTGGCGCAGCTTTGCCGCTTGCAGTGGTGTTGGTGTCGCCGCGGTCGACGCTGATGTTGGCCGTAGGCACAGTCTCGTTGCTATCGCTCGTTGCGCTCGGCGCTCTCAGCGCGAGCGCCGGTGGCGCGCGCGGCTTCGCGCCAATTATGCGTGTGACCTTCTGGGGCGCGATGGCCATGGCCGCGACCGCAGGCGCTGGCGCGCTTTTTGGCGCGGCGGGCTAGAACGCCGGGTTCTCGATCTGCTTTTTGAGTTCGCTCTTCATGATCTTGCCGTTGGCGTTGCGGGGCAACGTCTCCGGCCAGAAGAGGACTTCGACCGGCACTTTGAACGCGGCGATCTTTTGCGCGCAGTGATGGCGCAGTTCTTCGCTTGTTGCTGATGTGCCTGGCTTCAAGTGCACGACGGCGAGCGGTTCTTCGCCGAGTTGCACGTGCGGCTTGCCGATGACGGCAGCATCCATGACGGCGGGGTGATCGTAGAGCGCGTTCTCGACTTCGACGCAGTAGATGTTCTCGCCGCCGCGGATGAGCATGTCCTTGGCGCGATCGACGATGTAGATGAAACCTTCGTCGTCGATCTTCGCGAGGTCGCCGGTTTTGATCCAGCCGTCGATGAAGGTTTCCTTCGTCGCTTTCTCGTTCTGCCAATAGCCGCGCACGACGATCGGACCTTTATACCAAAGCTCGCCGACTTCGTTGCGGCCAAGCTCTTTGCCTTCAAGCGATACGATCTTCGCTTCGCCCGTTGCGGAGGGCACGCCGGTTGAGGCCGGCTTGCGCATGTAATCTTCGGAGCCGTTGGAGACCGCTGTGGCGGAGGTTTCCGTCATGCCCCAGCCTTGCCCGGGTTGGGCATTTGGGAAGCGTGCTTTGATGCGGTTCACAAGTTCAGGTGCGGCGGGCGCGCCGCCGTAAGAGACGCCTTCGATCGAAGAGAGATCGTATTCGTCGATCTTCGGATGTTCGAGCACTTGCCACGCGATCGTCGGCACGCCGCCGAAATGCGTGATGCGCTCTTTTTCCATCAGCGGCAGAGCTTGGTCGCAATCCCAACGGCGCTGCATGACGATCTTATTTCCCGTCAGCATCGCGGGGATCATGATCGCAAAGCATCCGGTCGCGTGGAAGAACGGCACCGAGATCAAGAACGAACGTTGCGGTCCGTTCGGATCAGGCGCTGGCGGCGCTTCACCGCGACGCAGGAAAGCGCGCGCTTGCGCGGACATGCCGTTCAGCATGTTCGAGATGATGTTGCGATGAGAGATCACCGCGCCCTTTGGGTTTCCGGTGGTGCCGGAGGTATAGAAAATGGCGACGTCATCGTCGGGCTTCGTTGGGATTGCGGGCGGCGCGCCCGCCGGGATCGACGGCCAATCGGCGGTCACGCCAACAATGCTCTCTAGGCGCGAAACGCGCGGATCTGCGATCTCTTCTTTCGAGCGCGAGACGTAGATTTTGCGAAGGTCCGGGCAGTTGTCGATGTGCTCTCGAATGCGCTCGTAGCGTTCAACATCCATGATCGCGAGCGAGGTGCCGGAATTCTTGAGACCGTATTCAAGCTCAGCGCCGGTCCACCACGCGTTTAGGGGAGTGACGATTGCCCCCGCGAGAACTGCGCCCCAGAACGCCACCGGCCACTCGGGCAGATTGCGCATGATAATGGCGACGCGGTCGCCCGGCTTCACGCCATCGGCGACGAGTTGATGGGAGAACTTGTTGGCGGCGGCTTGGAAGGCGCCGACGGTCGCGCGTTCTTCCTCGAAAACGAGATGGTCGCGGGCGGCAAACAGACCGCCGGCGGCGTAAATCTCGCGCAACGTCGGCGGTGCGTTCTTCCATACTTTCATACGGATGCCGCGGATTTCTTCCTCGCCTACCTCAAGCGGCGTACCCGGCGCAGTTAGCAGCGCATGCGCTTGCTCAATAGACATGGCTGGAAAGCCGGGCTTGGCGCCGTCGCTCATCGTTTCCTCCCGCTTTGTCGGCAAAGGCGCCGCCAGCGTCATTTTTGATTACGCCTGTTGAAACACGTCGCTGCGCGCATCGCAACAGCAGCGCCAGACTAAACTTTGCCGGAATTTAATGATGCCTTGTCGCTTGCGCGAGCCTCGGGCAAGCATGATGCCAACGCCCAGGCGGGATCGGGAGACGCGCGGACATGGCCTTTGATTGGAAAGCGCTCGCGGAGCGCGTCGACCCGCGTAAATGGAATTGGTCTTGGATCGCGCCTGCGCGCGACTGGGCGGTGGCGAACCGCACGACCGTGTTGGCGACTTCGGTCGCATTGCTTGTCGGCCTCTGGGGCGGTGCGGTGCTGGGGCGCGTGTCGCTCGGCGCGCCCGCGTTTGAGTTTGCCCAGCTTGGTTCGATTGGCGGCGGCGGCAACGCGCGCGGTCAGAACGCGGCGCGCGCTGGGTTGCCCCAGGTCGACGGCATGGCGTTCGTGCGCTTGCGTGCAGAGATGGATCGCACCGAGCCGCGCGCGTGCTTGGAATTCTCGCAAAATCTCTCGACCGATCCTTCGGTCAATTTCGCTGACTACATTGCGCTTGAACCGGCGGCGCCGTTCCAAGTCGACGTGTCGGGCAATCTCTTGTGCCTCGGCGGTTTGCCGCTTGAGCCAGAACGCCAGATCACAATCCGTGAAGGCCTGCCATCACAAACCGGCGAGCGTACCGAATACGACGAGAACTTCACGCTCACCTTCGGTGATCGCCCGGCCTATGTCGGCTTTGCCGGCAACGGCGTGATCCTGCCGCGCTCGGAAGCGGACGGCATCGCCATCGAAACCGTGAACGTGTCACGCATCGAGATCGAAGTGCTGCGCGTGCCAGATCGCATTCTCTCGCAATATCAATTGGAGCAGGGCGAGAGCAATGAAGAGGGCGGGTGGGGCTATTGGAGCTTCAACGGCGCGGGCGAGAGCGTCGGCGTTTCCGTTTATAAAGGGCAGATCGACGTCGATACGCGCGTTCGCAATGACGCCGTGACAACGGTGTTCTCGCTCACGGGTGCGCTGCGAGAGTTCCGGCCGGGCGCGTATATCGTGAAGGTGAAAGACGTTTCGCCGAGCGCTGGTCAGCGTGGCGAGGGCGAAAACGAATCCGCTGCGTCGTCCTATCGCTGGATTCTCTATACTGACATGGCGCTGCAGAGCTTCTCCGGCGCGACTGGACTTGATGTCGTGGTGCGATCGCTGCGCACGGCGCGGCCGATGAGCAATGTCACGCTGACGCTCATCGCCTCGAACAACGAAGAATTAGCGCGTGTGCGCACCGACCGTGAAGGCCGTGTGCACTTCAATGATGCGCTGGTGAACGGCGATGGCCCGGCGCGAGCGCGATACGTGATGGCCTATGGCGGCCAGGACGGCGACTTCGCAGCGCTCGATCTGCAACGCGCGAGCCTCGATCTCTCAGATCGCGGCGTCGATGGTCGCGCTGCGCCAGGCGACGTCGATGCGTATCTCTACACTGAGCGCGGCATCTACAGGCCAGGCGAGCGTGTGCGCTTGATCGGATTGATCCGTGACCAAGTTGGACGCGCGATCTCTAACCGGCAATCGACGCTCGTTGTCTATCGTCCAAACGGCACCGAAGCGCGGCGTATCCGCATGACGGAAGCCGTCGATGGCGGCGCCATTGCCAAGAACATCGAACTCGATCGCTCCGCGCCGCGCGGCGTTTGGAGCGCGCAGATCCTCGTTGATGGTCAGGAAGCAATTGCCGGCAGCGTGAGCTGGTCGGTTGAAGACTTTGTGCCGGAACGTCTGCGCGTGCAGATCGAGGCGAGCGAAGATGTACTGCGTCGCGGTCAATCGCGGCCGATCAATGTGCAGGCTGACTTCCTCTATGGCGCGCCGGGCTCAGGCCTCGCCGTGGAAGCGGAAGGCCGGTTGATGATCGACCCGAACCCGTTCCCGGAGCAGGCGGGCTACGCATTTGGCGTTGCTGACGAGAGCTTTGACGAACGTTTCTTCCAACTGCCAGGCACCGTGACGGACGGCACGGGCGCAGCGCAGCTGTCGTTCCAATTGCCGGAAGAACCGCAAACGACGATGCCGCTGCGCGCGCGTATGCTCGCCAGCGTTGCCGATCCGGGCGGGCGCGTGGTGCGTGAGAACTTCACGGTGCCGGTGCGCTTGAACGACGTCTATCTCGGCATGAAGCCGACGTTTGAGAACCGTCGCGCTGGCCAAGGCGAAGTCGTCGGCTATGACGTGATTGCGCTCAACGCCAACGGCCAACGCATCGCTGTGCGCGGCGTGCAATGGCAGATCGTGCGTGAGGACTGGAACTACGATTGGTATCTCGATGGCGGCCAATGGCGTTGGCGCCGGACGGGCCGCGACATTCCGGTCGATGGTGCGAGCGTTGATGTCGCTGCCAACCAACCGTTGCGTGTTTCTGAAGAAGGTCTCCGCTCGGGCTCGTATCGCCTGATCCTGCGTCGCGGGAACGACATCGTTGCCGCGCAGCGCTTTGGCGTTGGCTGGGGTGGCCCGGCTGATGACGATCAAACGCCGGACATGGTCAGCGTTGTTGCGCCGACCGATCCAGTGCGGCCGGGTGCGCGGGCGCGGGTGCAAATCCGTCCGCCGTATGAAGGCGAAGCGCAGATCGTTATCGCGACGGATCGCGTGATCGAAACGCGGACGGTGCATGTCACTGCCGCAGGCACGACCATCGATCTGCCGGTGACCGCCGATTGGGGTTCGGGCGCGTATGTGCTCGTGACCGTGATGACGCCGCGCGATCCGGTGAACCTGCCGGTGCCGCGTCGCGCGATCGGCGTTGCGTATGTACCCGTCGATATGGGCGGGCGAACGCTAACCGTTGAAGCAGGCGAAGGTCTGCAGAACGTTCGACCGCGCACGCACATCGAAGTGCCGGTGCGCGTAACGGGCGGCGGCGCTGGTCAGCGCGTGCGCGTTGCGATCGCCTTGGTGGATGAGGGCATCCTCAACATTACCAAGTACGAAAGCCCGAACCCGGTGAACTATTTCTTCGGCCGGCGCGCGCTGGGCGTGGAAATCCGTGACGATTACGGTCGCTTGCTCAATCCGAACCTCGGCGCACCGGCAACGGCGCGTCAGGGCGGTGACTCGCTTGGCGGCGAAGGGCTGACGGTCGTGCCGACGCGCACGGTGTCGCTCTTCTCCGACATCGTCGAAGTGCGCGGCGGCCGGGCGATGATCCCGATCGACGTGCCGGACTTCAACGGAACGCTGCGCCTCATGGCTGTGGCGTGGAGTGAGAACGCATTGGGTCAGGACGCTGAACAGATCGTCGTACGCGATCCGGTTGTGGCGGAACTGATCCTGCCGCGCTTCCTCGCGCCTGGTGACAGCGCGCAAGGCGCCTTGAATGTCGATAACGTTGAAGGTCCGAACGGCGCATACACGGTGACGATCACTGGCTCGTCGACGGCGCAGATCGCGGCGCAACCGCGTCGCTTCAACCTCACGCGTGGCAACAGGCAATCGGCGCTCATTCCGATCACCGGCGGCGGGCTTGGTGTTGGCGACATCCGTCTGCGTCTCGAAGGCCCGCAAGGGTTCACGCCGGTCGAGCGGAGCTACAACATCCAATCGCGCGCGCCGTTCTTGCCGATTACGATCACGCGGACGGAGCCGCAAGCGGCGAATGCCTCGTGGCGCGCGCCGGCTAATGCGTTGGCGAGCTTCCAGCCAAGCGCGCAGGCGTTGATCTCGTTCTCGAACTTGGCGGGGATCGATCCGGCGCCGTTGCTGGATGCGCTCTATCGCTATCCTTACGGGTGCACCGAGCAACTCACGTCGGTGGCGCTGCCGCTGCTTTACTACAACTCGCTGACGGCGGACGCGAACCGGGAAGCCGATCCGCGTCTGCGGCGGCGCGTTCAGGAAGCGGCGACGCAATTGCTGGATCGCCAAGGTCCGGACGGTGCGTTTGGTTTGTGGAGCGCCGGTGACGGCGCGGCCAGCCCGTGGCTCGGCGCATATGCGACGGATTTCCTTCGCCGTGCGCAAGCTGAAGGCTACGCGGTGCCGCGTCAGCCGATGCAGCAAGCGTATGCAGCGTTGCGGCGTGTGGCGCGGCTCAATGACTTCGGTTCGGTGCGTTACGAGTTCGAAGTTTACCGTTGGCCGGGCTCGAACGACACGACTGAGCTGATGCGTTCGCGCGCAGCGGCGTATGCGCTCTACGTGTTGGCGATGGCGGGTGAGGCCGATATCGGCCAGGTTCGCTACTTCCACGACAACCGTCTCAGCAGCGAGCCTTCGCCGTTGGCGCGGGCGCAGATCGGCGCGGCGTTGGCGCACATGGGCGACCGTGCGCGTTCGCGCAACGCCTTCCGCATGGCAGAGCAAGCGCTTGGCTATCGCAACACCGGCGACTGGTATCAGACGCCGCTGCGTGACTTGGCTGGCGTGATCGCGCTGGCGGCCGATGCAGGCGAGACCGAAATGGTCGACCGCCTGCGCCGCCGTCTCGAGCGCGACGCACCGGATGCGGGTGAGCTGATGACGCAAGAGCAAGTGCAGCTCTTGCTCGCGGCGCACACGCTGCAGGATCGCGCAGGCCCTGTGAACGTGACGCTGAATGGCGAAGCGTTGGCCGAGCGGCGCGTGATGGCGAACGCGCAGCGTCTGGCTGCTGGTCTAGTGTTCCGCAATGCGGCGCGTGGCCCGGTGTGGCGGACGACGGCGCTCACAGGCGCGCCGCTGCAAGCGCCGCCTTCGATGCAAGCGGGCTACACGATCAACAAGACGATCTATCGCCTCGATGGAACGTTAGCTGATCTTGGCTCGATCCGTCAGGGTGATCGCGTCGTTGTCGTGCTCTCGGGCCAGCCCGAGGGCGCGCGCAACTTCCCAACTGTGCTCGTCGATCTTCTGCCAGCTGGTTTGGAGATCGAGACGTTGCTCAATCCGAGCGATGGTTTTCAAGGGCAGAGTTATGATGGCTCGGTTCGTAACGGACCGTTCTCGTGGATTGGCACGATTACCTACACGCAAGTGCAGGAATCGCGTGACGATCGCTTCGTCGCTTCGGCCAATCTGCGTGGGCAGTATCGCTATGCCTACATCGCGCGTGCGGTGACGCCGGGTCGTTACACAATGCCGGCGGCGCAAGTCGAAGACATGTATCGCCCAGGCGTGATGGCGCGGACCGACACCGGCACCATCGTTATCGCGCCGCGCGGCTAGGGAGGCGATATGCGTCGCGGCCCACGTGTCGCGCTGCCACTAACGGCGAACGGCAAACGCGTGGCGCGTGTGCTGTTCGTCGCGCTGTTTGCGCTCTTCGCGGCGGATCAGTTGTTTGCTCCGCCGCTGCAGCGGGTGCGGGAGGTGTCGCCGGTTGTGCTCGATCGCAACGGCGAATGGCTTATGGCGTTCACGACGCGTGATGGCGCTTGGCGGCTGGAAGCGCGGCTCAATGAAATTGACCCGGAGTTTCAGCGTCGCCTGATCGCGATTGAGGACGAGCGCTTCTGGTTTCATCCGGGCTTCGATCCGATCGCGTTGGCGCGGGCTAGTGTTTCGTATGTGCGGGCGGGACGCGTCACGCAGGGTGGTTCGACCATCACAATGCAACTCGCGCGGCTGCTGGAGCCACGGCCGCGCACGATTGGTTCGAAGCTGATCGAGATCATCCGCGCCATGCAGATCGAAGCGCGGATGTCGAAGCGCGAGATATTGGCCGCGTACCTGACGATGGCGCCTTACGGCGGCAATCTGCAGGGCGTGCGCGCCGCATCGCGCGCTTACTTCCAGCGCGATCCACAATGGCTCGATGACGCGGAAATGGCGCTCCTCATCGCGCTACCACAAGCGCCGGAAGCGCGTCGGCCTGATCGGCATCCGCAGGCTGCACGCGCGTCGCGTGATCGTGTGCTCGATTTGTTTGCGAGCACAGGGCTCATCAATCGACGCCGCGCCGATGAAGGCAAGCAAAGCGCGATCCCGGCGCGCGCACCGTTCCCGTATTCGGCGCCGCACGCGGCTTACGCTCTGGTGCGCGAGCATCCGGGTGAGGGTGTCGTCCACTCGTCGCTCGATTCAACGCTGCAACGTGACCTTGAAGCGCTGGTGCGGCGGAGCGCTGTCGGGCTGGAGCGCGAGGCGCAGATTTCCGTTCTCGCGGTACAGATCGATGGCCGTGCAGTGCGGGCGCGTGTCGGCGGCGCTGAGTACGGAAGCGGTCAGCGCGCGGGCGGTTACATCGATATGACGCGGGCGGTGCGTTCGCCAGGATCGGCGCTGAAGCCGTTTCTCTACGCGATCGCGTTTGACGAAAACATCGCAGCCCCCGAAACGCTTGTGCGCGACGCGCCACGCCGGTTCGGCGGCTATCTACCGGAGAACTTCGATCGACGTTTCCACGGTGATGTGACGCTAGAAGACGCGCTGCGCCATTCGCTGAACTTGCCAGCGGTTGCGACGCTTGAGCGCATCGGTGCGGGCCGCTTTCAGTCGGCGCTCTCGCGTGCAGGGGCACACGTACGAATGCCGCACCGCGCGGATAGTGAACCTGGCCTGGCGCTTGCGCTTGGTGGCGTTGGTCTGACGCTCGAAGATCTGGTGCAGCTCTATGCGGCGCTAGGCGATGAAGGCGAAGCGCGGCCGTTGGTCACGACGGATATCGCGAACCTCGCATTCAGCCGCCGCTTCGTGCGGCCGCAGACGGCGGAGCGCGTCCTGGAAATTCTCGCGAGTTCGCCGCACCCAGCGGGACGCGTTCCAGCCGCTGTTGCGCAAGGAGCGCCGCAAGTCGCGTTCAAGACGGGTACGTCATACGGCTTCCGCGATGCCTGGGCGATGGGCGTATCGAACGGCTATGCGATCGGCGTGTGGGTTGGGCGACCAGATGGCGCGCCGCGCCCCGGGCGCACTGGGCGTAGCGAAGCGCTGCCAATTCTGTTCGAAGCATTCGACTTGCTCGGTACACCTCCGCCACCAGAGCATGAAGAAGAGCATCACGATCCAGTCGCGCCGGCGTTGGCGCGTTTCGAGGATAGTGACCGCGAGGATTTATCGATCCTCTTTCCGCCGTCAGGCGCTGAAGTGCTTGTGCTCGACTACACCTCCAACTCGCGTGGCCTTTCGCTCTCGGCGCGTGGCGGTCGGGCGCCATTGACGTGGTACGCAGAAGGTCAGCGCGTCGGCGGGGAAGCAACAAGCGGCCGCTCAATCTGGCGCCCATCCGCACCGGGTTTTTACAACGTCACAGTCGTCGATGCCGACGGCCAAAGCGCCCATGTGCGCGTGCGCATTCGCGACAGCGGTTAGCGCAAAAGAAAAGGCGCGGATCGTGGGAGGGACGATCCGCGCCTTGCAACTGATGTCGCGATCTCGGGGGAGGGGATTACGCGACGATCAGAGCAGCTTGATACAGCGCCGCATAGGCGACCGGTGCGAAGAGCACGAGCGCCGCGAGGACGAATGCAAACTTTTTCATCGTAGTGACTTTCAAACTGAACTTGTTGTTTCCGTGTTGACTAAGAGATGCCGTTGTTGCTCTCGGCGGATGCGCGAAACGCGAATTTCTTCGCGCTAGAATTTGCTCAAAACAAAAGGCGCGGAGCCCAAGCTCCGCGCCTTCGTTATTGACCGTCGCTGCGGGGGCAGGGTTAGGCGACGATCTGGGCAGCTTGGGCGAAAATCGCGACGGCGACCGGTGCAAACAAGACAAAGGCGGCGGCGATAGAAGCAATCTTGGTCATTTTCGTTTCCCTCATATGTTTCGTGGTTCGTTGACTATGAGATGCCGGCGTCTCGGCGCTTGGATGCGGCGCGATGAATTTTTCTTCGCCTCGTTTTTGCATCTCTGTTCAAACAAAAGCGCGGACCTTGTGGCCAAGATCCGCGCTTTCTCCCGAAGGCGCCGCAAGAGAGGGAAAGTGGCGCGGCGCGTTTCAACGGGCTCGTTGCCCAATTGTTAGATGCACCCGTCATGCGAAGCGGACGCATTCACGAAAATGAAAAGCGCGGAGCTCCTCGCTCCGCGCTCAACAGTTTCTTGAAATCGGCGTTAGGAAATGATTTGCGCGGCTTGCATCAAAGTCGCGAACGCGACGGGGACGAACAGCGCAAAAGCGGCGACGAACGCCGTGGCTCTCGCTGCAGTCGTTAACGTGCGAATTTTTTCCATTTCATGTCCCTCGAGCGATCTTGTCTCGTGCTCATGGGATGCGCGACGTCGCAGCGTTGGATGCAAACGCGCGAAGAAAAAGCCGCGAACCTCTAGGGTGGTTCGCGGCTTCCTTAGTTGATCGTCGCAGGCGGGTTTGGGGGATCAGGCGACGATCAAAGCAGCTTGATTGAGGGTGGCGAACGCAACCGGTGCGAAGAAAGCCAGCGCGGCGGCGATGCAGAGAAACTTGGACATTTGTGGCTCCCTTGTTGGCGTTGCGG
>JBEBHI010000058.1:0-19562 GCA_040080935.1 Terricaulis sp. | reverse complement strand
TCGCAGACCTCGCCCGAAATCCCATGACTGAGCCTGTGATTGCTGCGCGCTGTCCGCCATCTCGTTCGCTCCCGAAATCGCGGCGATCATCGCCCGTTCCGAGGTGCAATCAAGCGCCAATGGCGTCGCCCTGAACTCATCTAGGACGACGCCATGCGCCAGACACTAAAAGCTCGTTTGCAGCGTCAGCCGAAAATTGCGTCCCGGCAGTGGCAACTCGTCCTTGAGGAACGAGGTGTGCACGCGGCCTAGTTCATCTGTCAGGTTTCGCCCGTCGAGACGGATCGTCCAATTTTCGGTTGGCCGCCAAGCCAGCCCAGCATTGATGAACGTGAAGCCATCCGTCTCGGTTTCGAACGGCGCAAGCCGTGTCTGCTTGGCTGTATCGACAGCTTCCACGCGCGCCGTCCAATGGTCGTTTGCGGCCTCAACCCCTATCGTCAGAGACCGCGGCGGAATGCGCGGCGGGTGCCCGCCGCCGACAAAATCGGCGCGCACCAGGTCAAGTGACCCATCTGCGGTGATCGCGAATCCGCTTATCTCGCCCACCTGCATCGCGGCTGAGATTTCACCGCCGACGAACGTCGCGTCCCGCTGAACGAACGCAAATACGGGCAGAGTCTCATCAGCGTCGGCCGGCGCGCTCGCCTCATCGGCCGCGAACCCGCTGGTGCCGGTGTCTTCGTCGACCCACCAGATATCGCCACGTTCAACCAGCGCGATGTAGTTGGAGAAATCCATGCCGTAGAGATTCATCTCAAACCGGAACGGACCGCGGTTGTAGCGAAGCGACGCTTCAAGAGAAGTCGCTTGCTCCTGATCAAGATCGGGATCCCCAATTTCGTAGTTGGCCGTCGCCAAGTGCGGGCCGTCAGCGAACAATTCGAACGCCGTCGGCGCCCGCTCGACACGCGCCAAAGTCGCCCCCACGAACCAGTTCGGCGCGGGTCGCACAAACATGCCGAGCGATCCACTGACATTGTCGAATTCGCGCGTCCCGAACGTCTGGCTGTCGAGTTCGCGTCGCTCGTAGCGCGCTCCGCCCTCAAGCCCCCACGACCCGAGATCGTAGCGTTCGACGACGAACACGCCGGAATCCTGCGTGTTGGTTGGCGTTATGAACGCTTCGTCGCCCACAGCGGCGAAATCGACATCACTGAATTGGACCCCAATCGCGCCGTCGAGATGTTCGCCGCGATGGTGAGCTTCCAGTCGGCCCTCCCAGCCTTCACTAGTGAAGGTTGTCCCAGGTGTGCCGTCACCTTCGAACTCGGTGTGTTGGTAGTCGGATTGCTGAACGCCGTAGTCCAGCCGATTGAAGGGGCCGACATCGATGCGCAAGTCGCCGCGCGCCTCAACGCGCGTTTGCTCAAGTTCGATATGGCCGCCGGGTTCGCCGGCGCCTTCCGGCAGCAACCCGTATTCGTCCTCGGTCCGTTTTACGGCTAACCCTGAAAAGCCCCAATCGCCAAGCAGCGAGGCGCCGATGCCGTAGGAGCGCACGCTGGTCCACTGGTTGAGCGCTTCTCCGACCGGCGTTTCGTACGGATCGGTGTCGCGCGCGGCGGCGCTCAGTCGCAACGCGAATGGTCCCGCGCCAAAGCCCAGGTTCGCATCGCCTTGCGTGCCGTCGTTGACGCTAGAAAACGCCGCAAGACCATCGAATGTCACCCCGTCGATCCGTCGCGTCGGGATTGATTGATCGATGACGTTGACGACGCCGCCGATTGCATTGCCGCCGTAGGCAAGCGCTGCGGCGCCGCGCAGCACCTCAATACGTTCGGCATCGAGGCCGTCAGAGGTCACGGCATGGTCTGGCGAGGCCGTTGACGCATCGATCGCGCCGATGCCGTTCTGCAGCACCCGTACTCGGTCCTCGCCCAAACCGCGGATGATCGGTCGGCTGGCGCCGGCGCCAAAGAAGGTGGTGGCGATGCCGGGCACCGAGTCGAGCGTGTCGCCCAAGCCGCCGTTTAGCTGCTCAACGATGTCATCGCGCCGCAGCACTTCGGCGCCCTGCAGGCTCTCAATGCGCGAACCCTCAAGCGGAGCGGTGACGACGATTTCTGGCTCGTCCTCATCGTCCTGCGCCATCGCCGCAGCGGGGAACAGTACGGCGCCCGCGCACAGCGCGAACACAAACGGAATACGAGAAGGGAAAAGAACGCGCGTACGCGCGGAGATATTGGAAGTCATGACTTACCTCGGAAACACGGATTGAAGCGCGCACGCCGAAGCGTGCAGACGGGTGCTCAAACGAGCGCGTGTGTGCTCAGAGGAACGAAGGCGGCGCGCGGCTCCGCCATGAATGCGAATGAACGCGCGGCGCCAAAGCGATCGCGACAACAGCTTCGGCGTTCGTTTGCGTGACCTCGGCAACCATCGCCGCACCCGGCAGCGTCGCCGATCCGGCGGCCGCCAGCGCCTGGCAGATCACGCAGACCAGCTGATGTTCATTGGTCGCCTTCACATGCGCAGACACGTTTTCAGTCGCGCCAGTCGACTGCGCATAGCTCAGAGGCAGCGGCGCGACGGGCGTGTGGACGTGAGTTTGGAGGACGAAGGCTTGGAGGAAGACAGCGAGAAGGGCCGCGAACGTAAACGCCCGCCGTCGCCACGATGTGGCGTTCCTCCCTCGATGGTGGCTTCTGCCCCGCCAGAACATGCGGACGTTATAGTGTATCGGGAACGGTTAACGCAAACCCCAAAGAAATTAGCGCCCTCAGCTTTCGACCAATAGCGCCGAATAGCCGCCGAGCGACGCAGCCTTCGTCAGCAGCTCAGCTTGACCGACCGTCAGCCGCACCTTCCCACCCGCCAGCGGCCGCGTCGCCGGCGCCGGCCCCAAATTGAACAGGCACAACATGCACTCGCCGTCGGCGCGCCGCTCGAATGCCAACACCGGCTCGGGCGCGTCGCGCATGATGAACTCGCCTTCGCGTAGCGCCGCGCTCGAGTGCCGCAACGCGATGGCCTCGCGCGTGAATGCAAGCATGGAGTTTTCGCCCTGCGCGTCGACAGCCAATGCGCGGTGACGCGGATCGAGCGGCAACCACGCGTCGGCCGCGTCGGTGAAGCCGGCCATGTTCGCGGTGCTCGACCACGGCATCGGCGTGCGCGCGCCGTCGCGGCCAATGCCCGAGGGCCAGAATGCGATCGCTTCCGGATCGCGCAGACGCTCAAACGAAACGTCAGCGTGCGGCAGGCCCAATTCATCGCCTTGATAGATGAACGCCGTTCCGCGCAGTGAGAGCAGCAACGCCATCATCAGCTTCGTGCGCTGTAAGTCGCCGTCTGCGAGCCGCGTCGGAAACCGGACCACATCGTGGTTGGAGAGAGACCAGGATGGCCAACCACGCGCGCCTTCCCATTGCGCCATCGCATCTTTGATCACGGCGGGAGTCATCGCGCGCTGGCGCAGCAGGAAGAACGAATATGCCGTCTGCAAGCGATCCGGGCCGTCCGTGTAGTCGCGCTGCACTTTCAGCGGCTCTTCGTCCTCGATCTCACCTACGGCCATTGCCCCATACTGATTGAGGAGGGCGCGAAGGCGCGCGATAAAGTCCAGCGTTTCGGGCTGCGTGCGACTGTAAAGTTGACGCTGAAACTGGTGCGGGCGGGGCGGCGCGCGCTTCAGTGTCGTGATTGGCGGATTGTTGCGTAATTGCGCGTCTTGAACGAAGAAGTTCACGACATCGAGGCGGAATCCATCAACCCCGCGTTCGAGCCAGAAGCGTGCGACGTCCAATAAGGCATCCTGCACCGCTGGATTCCGTACGTTCAGATCCGGCTGCTCCGGCAGAAAATTGTGCAGGTAGTATTGCCGCCGGCGCGCATCCCACGTCCACGCGCAGCCGCCGAACATTGCCTGCCAATTATTTGGCGGCGAACCATCGGGTTTTGCATCGGCCCAAACGTACCAATCGGCCTTGGGATTTTCACGGCTGGCGCGGCTTTCGGTGAACCAAGCATGCGCATCGGAGGAGTGCGACCAAACCTGATCGATGATCACTTTCAAACCCAGCGCGTGCGCCTTCGCGATCAGTGCATCCGCATCAGCTTCTGAGCCAAACAACGGATCGACGCCGCGATAGTCAGCGACGTCATAGCCGTAGTCCTTCATCGGTGATGTGAAGAACGGTGACAGCCAAATCGCGTCGCATCCTAGAGACGCAACGTGGTCGAGTTTGTCGATTACACCTTTCAGATCACCAACGCCGTCGCCGTTCGAATCGCGAAACGACCGCGGGTAAATCTGATAGACAACTGCGCCACGCCACCAATCGCTCATGCGCGGACGGTGGCGAACGGCGCATCACAAATCAAGGGCGATGAAGCGTATCTGCAAAACCCCATGAACGGGGGATCACGTTTACGCGCGTCGCGCGTCATCAAACGTGGCCATGACGCCTGAGATCGTTGTCATCAATCTCGATCGCGACACGAAGCGTATGGCGCATATGCGCTGCGAACTGAATCGTGCCGGATTGAGCTACGAACGTTTCGAGGCGCTACGTGGTGATACGCTACCTGCCGACCTCGCGCGCTATTTCCCGGTCGGCGTTGATCTCTCGCCCGGCGAGATGGGCTGCTACGCCAGCCACCTCGCGATCATGAAGCAGATTGTGCGTGGTGAACGCGCGGCGCCGCTGCTTGTGCTCGAGGATGATGTCGGCGTCCCGGCCGATCTCGGCGCGGCGTTTGACGCGCTCCTCGCGGCATTGCCCGCGCGTTGGGATATTGTGCGGCTGTCGTATCCCACAAAGCTCGTCACGCGCCCGATTGCAGCGCTCGGAGCAGGGCGCGACCTCGTGCGCTACTCGCGCGTGCCGACGACGACGGGCGCGTACCTGATCAGCGCATCGGGCGCGCGCAAGTTTCTCGCGGAACGACCGCGCAGTGTGCCCGTCGATCATGATCTGCGGCACGTATGGGATTGGGATCTCGATACGTATGGCGTCAGCCCGCCTCTGATCGCGCACGAAGTGCTCGGCGCATCCAGCATCGACACGCTCTCACCGAAGGGCCGGGCAGCGCTGCATCATCGCCGTCGGGAAATGCGCGCGACGTTGGCGCGCCTTCATCAAGGCATACGCGACTTCGGCCTCTCGCGCTGGCTTGCGCTTGGTCCGCTTAATCTTGCAGCGCGGCTTGCACCGAAGCGGTTGCGGCCGTCGTTCGTGCGTTGGGCCAACGCGCGCCTTGCTTAGTCAGTCCAGGCGCTAGGTCCGCTTTGCGCGCTTGGCGTTGCGCTAAGGCGGGTGATGCTTGGCGCACCCGTCTCTGCCTCGCGCACATTGGAAAACGCGACCCATTCGGCCTCGCACGCGTCGCGCGTGAATTTCAGCGCGCCGTAACCGCGATTGGTGACATCGCACCATGCGAGCTCTGGATTGGCGCTGCGCATCATCGCCTCGCGCGCGCCTGGCGCCGCGGCGGACATGGCTTGCTCCAAACCTGGTGATGTCACGCTGGCGCCCGCGAACTCGATTGCGGCCAAGCGCGATGTGTCGCCGGGTGTGGCGAGATTGTTCAACCACGTGTTGTGGCTATCGCCGCCCAATACAACAGCGTTTGCGGCGTTCGCGGCGCACGCTTGCAAGAAACGCTCGCGAGCGACCGGATAGCCATCCCACGAATCCAAATTCCACGGCATGCCCATGCGGCCGAGGCGCTCACCAACCGTCACGTAGCGCCGCACGTTGGCGTGCGCGTCCGGCGAAACCATTGCGGCTGCGCCGGCGCCGACCAGCTGTTGGCCGACAACGATCTGCTGCGCCAGGACTTGCCAAGTTTGTCCGCGCTGCTTTGATGACGCCAACGCCTCCGCAAGCCACGCCTCTTGCTCCGTACCCAATAACGTTCGGGTCGGGTCGAGCAATTGCGTGCGCCGAAACTCTTCAACCGCCGCCTGAGTGCCCGCGCCATCGGAAAGCAAGTGCAAGCCAAGCCCGCGCTGATAGTTCAACTGCCGCACGCGACCGATCAGGCGCGTGTCGAGCAGAACGATGCGCGCCAGATCGCCCCATTCAAGCGTGCGATAGACGCGCGGGCCGCTCGCCTCAGGACGACGGATCGGCATCCAGTCGAAATACGCCTTCGTCGCCGCTGCGACGCGGTCAACGTAAGTACCTTCATCGCGCTGGTGGTTTTGTGCGCCCGTGCTGCTGGAATCGTTGGCGATCTCGTGATCATCCCAGACGGCTGAGATCGGCTTGGCCGCGCGCAACGCGAGCAGGTTCGGATCAGTGTGATACTGCTGGTAGCGACGATAGTAGTCTTCCAGCGTAACGATCTCGTGGTCTGGATCGAACGCGCGGCCGGGGACCATTTGCGCGGTGCGCGGATATTCATCGGCGCCGTATTCGTAGATGTAGTCGCCGGTATGCAGAACGAGATCAATGTCGTCGCGTTGCGCCATGTGACCGTAGGCGTGGAAATAGCCAAAGCCATAGTTCGCGCACGAGACGAGGCCGACACTGAGTGACCGCGCATTGACTGGCGCGGTGCGGGTGCGGCCTACAAGCGAAGGGCCGGAGCCGGCCAGAAAGCGGTAGAAGTATGTGCGGCCTGCCTGAAGCCCACGCACGTCCGCCTTCACGCAAAAATCGGTTGCAGCGCCGGCCTGCGCCTCGCCACGTGCGGCAACGGTGCTGAAGGTCTCGTCTTCCGCGACTTCCCACGCGATGCGGCCGTCGCCGCCAACAAAGCGCGTCCAGATGATGGCGCCGTCCGCCAACGGATCGCCGGAAGCAACGCCATGCGTAAACGCGCCTTGCGAAAGCGATTGTGCCCAAGCAGGTCGCGCCATCGCCGCGCTTGCGCCGGCTACAAGCAATCCACGTCTGGCGATCAGCATTGTGTATGTCCTAACGGAGGCGTTTGACGATCCCGTGAAGCTCAGCAGCGCGCGTCGACATCGCAATCGACTTCCGGCAACGGCGCGAGCGCGGAACCTTCGATCACTTGATGCAAAAACTCGTTCGCCGCTGTCGCCGATTCATCCGGCCGCTCTTCTTGGGGAATGTGGCCGGTCGCTTCGAATGTGATCAATTGCGATCCAGGAATGGCGTCGTGGAATTGCTGCGCGTGCGCGGGCGGGACAAGGCGATCGGTATCGCCCGTTAAAATCAGCACCGGCATGTGCAGCGCGGCCAGTCGTTCGGTCGTGGCGTAGTGGCGATCGCGGAAGCCGAGCGTCATTTGCAAAAGGATGTCGCGGTGTCCTGGCGCGCGCGAGAGCTGAACGTAGCGGGTGACCATCGTGTCATCGACCAGCGCCGTATTCACGAACGCGGCCTCAAGTCCGCCGCGCGTCAACCGCGTGCTGTCCAAGTCGCGCAGCAATGGTCCGAGGATCGGATTGCGCAAAAGTTTGAAGACAGGCGGATCCTCCGCAGCTTCGGCGCGCGTGTCTTCCCAACCAGACGCATCGACAAGGATTAACGCGTTGACCTGCTCTGGATAGGCAAGCGCGTATTCCCACGCGACGTTGCCGCCCATGGATGAGCCGGCGAGAGAGAAATCCGTGACGCCGCGCGTTTCGAGAAACTGATGCACTAGATCGCGATAGGCTTCGATCGAAGCTTGGTATCCAGCGGGCGCGCGCGTCAGGCCGTGTCCGGGCAGGTCGAGCGAGATGATGCGATATTCTTCGCTGAGACGTTGCACCCACGGCTCCCACGTGTGCACTGACGCGGAGAAGCCGTGGATCAGAACCAGTACTGGTCCGTCAGGCTGACCTTCATCGCGATAGTGCACGCGCACACCGCCCGGTAAATCTTCGTAGCGAGACGCTGCGCTTTCGTACTGCGCCGCCAAAGTCTCGTAAGGCACGTCTGGCCGCTTCAATGTGAAATAGGCGCCGGCGCCTACAATCGCGACCAAGCCGACAAGCGCCAGCACGCCCCCGATAATCCACCGCACCATATTCGCCCCTCCGTCGCGCGTCACAGTGCGCGGCGCGGGCTCGCCGTCAAGCGCGCCAACCCACTTTGCGGGCCCATGCGTCGTACACGGCGCGGCGTTCCGCTAGGTCCGTTGGCGCCGTGTCGCCCTCGGCGGCCGCGTTGGCGCGCATGTGCTCGATCGTCTCGGCCATTGGCGGCAGACCAACGCTCGCGCGCCGATCGTCGAGCGTTTCCGGGTCGCGCACCGGCGCCGGCGAGAGTTGGCCGTTGGCGTCCCAATCGAATTGAGTGCCAAATGTTTGCGCGCCGCCTTCGAAGATGGCGATGCGATCGGCGAGATAAGCCGCGTCCAAAGGGTTTGCTTGACCCTCAGGGATAGCATCGAGGATGAGCGCGAGGCCGCGGCGCTGCAAATCGGGATGGCCGATGGCGTGCTGCAGGATCAAGAATGCTGCGCCCGCGCCGTCATCACCAAACTCGCGCCGGCCGGGCCAACCGATATCGTCAAATGCACGCGCCAACAGCGCAGCATTTTCGTCGTGTACGGCTTCCATCTCCGGATGGTAGCCGTTGAACAATTCACCGCTCGCCGCCAAGCGCGTGCGCGTTTGCATGTCGCGCCGCGCAGCTTCAACGAGCAACGGCCCCCAATTTTCACTCATTGCCACACACGGGGCAGGCGGGGTCGCGTTTGAGCGCAACTGTTCTCGCCTCGCCCTTCAATCCATCAAACAACATCACACGTCCGATCAGTGGCTCGCCCGCTTGCGTGATGAGCTTGATCGCTTCAAGCGCCATGATCGAGCCGATCACGCCCGTCAGCGCGCCGACGACGCCGACGCGTGAGCATGTCTCGGCATCAGGCGGCGTTTCGGGCACGAAGCAGCGATAGCACGGTCCGCCATGCGCGAAGGTGGCGACTTGTCCATCCCAGCGGCCCACGGCGCCGGAAACGAGGGGTACGCCAAGTGAGCGCGCCGCAGCGTTCACGGAGAAGCGCGTTTCAAAATCATCGGTGCCATCGAGCACGACGTTTGCGCCCTGCAGCAAGTAAGCCGCGTTCTCCTCCGTCAGCCGTTGGCGCTCGATCTCGACGGAGACGTTGTCATTGAGCGCGGTCAAAGCCGCCTGCGCGCGATCCACTTTTGCTGCGCCTACATCCGCGTCGCGAAAGATGATCTGACGTTGCAGATTGTCGAGCGACACGGTGTCGTCGTCGATCAAACGCAAACGCCCAACGCCAGCGGCCGCCAGATAGAGCGCCGCCGGTGCGCCGAGGCCGCCGGCGCCAATGATCGCGACAGTCGCGCTTTTCAGGCGCTGTTGTCCCGGCCCGCCGATCTCCTTCAGCAGAATATGGCGCGCATAGCGCTGGCGTTCGTCGTCGCTGAAACTCACGCCGTCAACTTAGGCACCCAGTGCGCCAAGTTCCACTCTGGAACGAGCGCGGCTCGCCAGCGTTGCAAGCTAAGAGGAAAAATCATGCGCTATATCGACGAAAGCCTGGCCGACGGCGAAACTATCATCCAGCGCGGCAAATGGCCGGGAATCTTTTGGTTGGGCGCGTGGGCGGCCCTGATCGTTCTCGGGATCATCCTGGTGGGCGTCTTCATCTTCATCGCCGCCGTGATCAAGATGAAGACGACCGACTTCGCTGTCACCAATAGGCGCGTGATCCTGAAGCGCGGTTGGCTCAATCGGCATACGCAAGAGCTCTCAGTCGAGAGCGTTGAGGGCGTGTCGCTCGATCAATCCATCATCGCGCGGATGTTTGGCTATGGCCGAGTGGTGGTCACAGGGACGGGCGATGCGGTGATCGCGTTTCCGCCGATGGCCAATCCAGTTGGTTTTCGCCGCGCCATCGAAGCGGCGCGGGCAGATTGCGGCGGTGAGGTGCATCTCGCGCGCGATGATCGCACGGCAATCGAACGCGTGGCGCAAGCCAACGAGAATGAGCCTGCTGTGGAAGAGGTGATGGAAGAAGCGCCGCGCCGTAAGCGCCGCTCAAGCTTCATCGGCCTTCGTTCACGCCGCTAGCCGCGGCCGGTTGACCCAAAGCCGCCGCCGCCGCGCGCCGTCTCAGACAGCGCGTCCACGACTTCCCAATCGCCTTGCGTGACGGGGGCGACGACCATCTGCGCGATTCGCTCGCCGCGTTTGATCGTAAACGTCTCTTGGCCGAGATTGATCAGGATGACTTTCACTTCGCCGCGATAATCTGCGTCGATGGTGCCGGGTGTGTTGAGGCAAGTGATGCCATGCTTGAGCGCCAAGCCCGAGCGCGGGCGGATTTGCCCTTCGTAACCAGCAGGCAGCGCAATCGTCAGCCCCGTCGGCGCCAGCACACGTTGGCCTGGCGCGACGATCATCGGTTCGGCTTCCGGAACTGCGGCGCGCAAATCCATGCCAGCTGACAATGCCGTTTCATACCCAGGCAGCTGCAGGCCCTCGAAATGCGGCAACACGGCAACTTGGACGGTGACCTTGCTCATCATCTTCGCCTGCTGCGATTCTTTGGACGCCGCAAATCATACGTGTTCCATCGCGCAGAGTTCATCGAACAATCTTGTGAACCACGCGCTCGCCATGGCGTTGGCAAACCGGGGGTAACGCCCAGGAGGCTGACAATGAACTTTCGAGCAATTGGACTAAGCGCTGCAATGGCGCTGAGCGTGTTCACACTCTCTGCATGTGGCAACACCATGGAACAGCGCGCAGCATCAGGCGCGCTTATCGGCGCAGGCGCAGGTGCGGTTGTGTCTGGTGATGTCGGCGGCGCCGTTGTCGGCGGCGTAGCAGGTGCAGCCGTTGGTGCGGCGACAACGCCGGAACGGCGCTGTATCGAACGCAATCGTCGCGGCAATTGCGTGCGCTGGGATTAATGGCGCAGCTGGATGACGCAACTCGCGCCGCTTGAGCGGCCCGGGTTGCGTTGTCAGTTTAACGGCGCTTACGCATCGCGGCGGCCGCGAGATCGCGGCGCGCTTCATCTTCGTAGCGCTTCATCTCAGCAGCTTCAGCTTCTTTGCGCTTGCGCTTTGCTTCAGCCGCAGCTTCACGCGCTACGCGCTCGCGTTCAGTTTTGGCTTCACGCATCTTGCGCTCGCGTTCTGCTTTGGCTGCAGCCTCGGCAGCGATCTTGCGCTCGAGCTTTTCCAACTCGACGCGCTCGCGCCGGGCTTTCTCGGCCTCCACGCGCTTTGCTTCTTTTTCTTCGGCGGCCTTCACGCGCGCAGCGGCCTCTGCCGGATCGATCTGCGTTGGGGCGGCTTTGGTCTTGAATTTTTCCAGCATCGCCTTCTTGGCGGCGTCAGCGGCTTCGCGGCGATCGTTGTGGTTCTGGAAGCTCATGCAGTCGGGCTCCTGGGCGCGCGAACAGCGTTCGGCGTCAGACTCGGAAGAGTGGGAATGTGAATGCCCTACATAGCGTCCGCGGCGGAAGGCTCAAGCCCCCAAGGCGCGACGTTTACGCAGGGGTCACTTGCGCCCTGGGGATTTCGCCGTGAGCGCTGCGGCAATCTCTGCCGCCAGCTTACGCGCCACAGCCTCTTTGGCCATGCGCGGCCAGGCTTCCGCCTTGTCTTTCGTGATGAGGATCACAGCGTTTTCCGCGCCGCCCATCACATCGCCAGAGACGTCATTGGCGACGATCCAGTCGCAGCCTTTTTTTGCGATCTTGGCGCGCGCGTGTTCCTCGACGTGATCCGTCTCGGCCGCAAAGCCGATCACGAGCTTTGGACGCTTCTTTCCCAGCTTTGAAAGCGTTGCGAGAATATCCGGGTTCTCTTGCAGCGCGATCGCCGGTAGGCTGGCGGCGTCCTTCTTGATCTTGCCTTTCGCCTCAATGGTCGGGCGCCAATCGGCGACGGCGGCGACCATGACGGCCACATCAAGCGGCAGCGCCGCTTCGCTTGCCGCCAACATCTCGCGCGCGCTCTCAACATCGACACGCTTCACGCCAGCGGGCGCAGCGAGATTGGTCGGACCGGACACCAAAGTCACCTCAGCGCCAAGTTCGGCCAGCGCAGCAGCGATTGCGTAGCCTTGCTTGCCGCTCGAGCGATTGGACAGAAAGCGCACCGGATCGATTGCTTCGATCGTCGGGCCAGCCGTGACGAGCGCGCGTTTGCCCTTCAACGGGCCATCGCTCAGCACGGCGAGGATCGCGTCGCGAATTTGCTCAGGCTCGGCCATGCGGCCAACGCCGCGCTCACTGCTCTCGGCCATCTCACCTTCATTCGGGCCGACGAAATTCAAACCGCGCGCCTGCAACGTCGCGAAATTGCGCTGCGTGGCGGCATGAGACCACATGTGCGGATTCATAGCTGGCGCGAACAGCACCGGCCTATCGGTCGCGAGCAGCACAGCAGAGGCCAGATCGTTGGCGAGGCCGTGTGCAGCCTTGGCCATGAAGTCCGCGGTCGCGGGCGCCACCACGACGACATCGCACTCGCGCGCCAGCCGGATATGGCCGACATCAAATTCCTGCGCTTGGTCGAAGAGATCGGTGAAGACGCGCTCACCGGCGATAGCGCCTGCCGCCAGCGGCGTGATGAAACGCTGCGCCGCCTCCGTCATCACCACGCGCACGGCCACGCCTCGTTCGCGCAAGCGGCGGATGAGCTCGAGGCTCTTATAGGCAGCGATGCCGCCGCCAATGATCAATAGAACCCGCTTCATGGTGTCGTTCCCGCCGGCGTTTCCGGGGCCGTGGCCGCGAGGTCGGCATTGATGTCGACCCGTGCACGTGGTTCCGCATCAGGCTGGGCTGCGGTTTCAATCGCGCTGGTCGGCGCAGGTTGGCGCGGCTGCGCGTTCTCATGAGGGCCGAACACCATGACGATGAGCGCCCCGCCGATGAGGCCGATCCAGAACGCCGGCATTTGGTACCATTTGCGCTCTTCGCGCGGCGCCTCGATCGCAACTTTGCGGGCTGCGGCTTCAAGTGCCGTGAGCGTGTGGGGTAGGCGGCGGAGCGATTGGAAGCCCATTGCGGCTTCATCGATACCGCGCTTGGCGACAGCTTCGGCGCCCAGTTCGCGTTGCACCCAACGCTCCACAATCGGACGCGAGGCCGCCCACATATCGTGCTGCGGGTCGAGCGCGCGCGCGACGCCCTCGACCTGAACCATGGTTTTCTGCAGCAGCACCAGTTCCGGACGCAGATGCATGCCAAACATATGGGAGACGTCGAATAGTTGGAGAAGGAGACGCGCCATCGAAATGCCGTCAGCGGTTTTGCCGAAGATCGGCTCGCCAATAGCGCGCAACGCTTGCGCGAATTCTTCGATCGTGAATTTCTCGGGAACGTAACCCGCTTCTTGGTGCACTTCAGCGACGCGGCGATAGTCGCGGCGATGGAAGCCGTAGAGGATTTCGGCGAGGTAGCGGCGCTCTTTGTGGCCGATGCGGCCCATGATGCCGAAGTCGACGATCCAGAGCTTGCCGTCCTTGCCGTACATGAGGTTTCCCTCGTGCATATCGGCGTGGAAGAATCCGTAGTCGAGCGCGGCGGCCAGGAAGCCGCGCGTCACTGCGATAGCGAGTTCGCTGCGATTGGCGCCGGCCTTGTCGAGCGCCTTCGCGTCTGTGAGGGGCGTGCCGTCGATCCAGTCGAGTGTCATCACGCGCTTGGACGAACGCGACCAATCGATGTTCGGAACGGTGAGATAGCCGTCCTTCTCTGCAACTTCGCGAAACTCGGCGGCAGCGCCGGCTTCGAGGCGCAGATCCAATTCGCGCTCAGTGGCGGCGGCGACGGTGTCGATGAACTGAACAGGCTCTAGGCGACGTGACCGCTTCGAGAAGAATTCGATGCACTGAGCCAGGAAACGCAGCGCGCCCATTTCCTTGGCGAGCTTCTTCTCGATGCGCGGGCGCAGGATTTTGATGGCGACCACGCCGTGGCGCGGCACGATCGCTTGGTGCACCTGGGCGATAGAAGCCGCGGCCATCGCTTCGGAGATACCGGCGAAGATGCCTTCGGTGCCGCCGAGCTCCTTGTTGATCGTGTCGAGCGCTTCGGTGCGCGAGAAGGGCGGCAGGCGATCCTTCAGGCGGCCGAGTTCTTGGGCGGTCTGCACGCCAATCATGTCTGGGCGTGTCGCCAGGAATTGGCCGACTTTCACATACGCTGGTCCGAGACGTTCAAGCGCCTTCGCCAAACGCTCGCCGACAGTCTTGCCGCGGCGCCGTTTTGCGAAGATCGAAAGCGCGGTGTGCGCGGCCTGCAGCGGCGTCGAATAATTGTCGTAGTACTCAGCCGGCAACAGCACGTCGTATCGCACCAGCGTCAGCGCCACGCGCAAGAGGCGCCGAATGTGCCCGACCACGCCGGTAAACACACCGACGACAATCGCCGTTACCAAAAGGAAGACGAGCGCAGTCCAGCCACCAACGCCGATCCCGACGGCGCTGAGGCCGACGAGCAAACCAAGCAGAAATGCCAGGATCAGCGAGAACCAGAACACTAAACCGACCAACCCCAATGCAGCGCGCAAACGCCGCCAGCCATGTTGCGATAGGCCACGCGTGCGAAACCCGCCTCACGGATCATAGCTGCAAATGTTTCCTGTTCCGGAAACCGGCGGATGGATTCGACCAGATATCGGTAAGAATCTGGGTCATTCGCCAGCAATTTCCCCAGCGCCGGGATCGCGTTAAAAGAGTAGAAATCATAAACCGGCTCGAGCCCGCCAATCGCGAGACGCGAGAACTCCAGGCAGTAAAACCGTCCGCCGGGTTTCAAAACGCGCTTGGCTTCGCGCAGCACGGCCGGAACATCGGTGCAGTTACGGATGCCGAAGCTGATGATGTAGGCGTCGGCGACATGGTCATCGACCGGTAAATTTTCAGCGTCGCCTTCGTGCCAGTGCAGGCCATCTTCGCCGCGTGCTCGGCCGGCTTCGAGCATCTCGGTGTTGATGTCGATGACGTGGATTTCCGGCGCTTCAAGTCCGCGCCGCTGCGCAGCGCCGTCGCCGAGCTTCTTCAAGCGTCGCGCGATGTCGCCAGTGCCGCCCGCGACATCGAGGATGAGTTCGCCGGGTTGCGGGTTGAGCTTGGATGCGACAGCGTCTTTCCAGAGCCGGTGCATGCCGCCGGTCATCGCGTCGTTCATCAAGTCGTATTTCGACGCGACCGACGAAAACACCTGTCGCACCATGCCAGCCTTCTCGGCCTTCGGCACGTCTTGGAACCCGAAAGATGCTGTGTCGTCGCTCATCCTCGGACCATAGCGGCGGGGCGCAGGCGGGGCTATATCGGGCGGCGATGCTTTCGCCTTTGCTTTCCGACATTTCGCCGCATGCCTGAGCTTCCTGAGGTCGAAACCGTGCGCCGTGGGCTCGCGCCTGCGTTGGTCGGCCGGCGCATCAAACGCGCGCGGACGAGGCGGGCGGATTTGCGATTTCCGTTTCCGGCGCGGTTTGCGGCGCGGTTGAGTGGACGGCGCGTAGATTCACTTGAGCGTCGCGCGAAGTATTTGCTCGCGCATCTCGATGATGGAAACGTCTGGATCACGCATCTTGGCATGACCGGTCGTTGGTCGATCCTCGGTGCGAAGAGGCAGCCTGGCGATTTCTACTACGCTGAGCCGACCGATCCCACGCACACGCACGTCGTCATCGACATGGAAGATGGCGCGAAGCTGGAGTTCAACGATCCGCGTCGCTTCGGCTACATGGACCTCATCCCTGAAGCCGAACTCGAAACCCATCCGTTCTTCAAGGCGATGGGCCCCGAGCCGCTCGGCAATCACTTTCACGAGCCGTATCTGAAAAGTGCGCTGGCCAAGAAAAAGGCGCCGATCAAAGCTGCGTTGCTCGATCAGCGCGTCGTCGCGGGGCTTGGCAACATCTACGTCGTCGAAGCGCTGCACCGCGCCGGCATTGCGCCATCGAAGCCATCCGGTAGCATTTCAGCGCAACGCTTGGACAAGCTCTTCCACGCCATCCGCGCCGTGCTTGAAGAAGCGATCGAAGCCGGCGGCTCAACGCTTAGCGATTATGCTGGGGTCGATGGCGCGCAAGGCGGCTTTCAACATCGTTTCCGTGTGTACGATCGCGAAGGCGAGACATGCCCGAAGGAAGACTGCGGCGGTACAATCAGGCGCGCGGTGCACAGTGGGCGATCCACGTTTTGGTGCCCGAAGTGTCAGCGTTAGTGGTTTGAGCTAAGCTGCACGCGTGAGTCGTTTCGTTTTCGCTGCCGCTCTTGTCTGCGCCGCGCCTGCCTATGCGGAGACGACGTATTTCGCGGCGATCCCTGATCTGCCGGTCGCGACGGGACTTACGGAAAGTCCGAACTTGCTCGCGTCGTTTGCGGCGGGCGAGGACTCAGGTTTGCTCATCGCATCCGCACATGGCGCAGCGGCGCCAGAGAGCGTGCGCGCGTTCTACGTGGACAGCCTTACCGCGCTCGGCTGGGCCTATGAACCGTCGCCGCGCGATAGCGACCTCATGTTCTTGCGTGGCCGGGAGCGGCTCATCCTGCACATCGAACCGCAGAACGGCGGAACCTATCTCAGCGTGCGGCTAATCGTGCGCCCCGCGTCCATGAACGCGGATTGATTTTCGCGACGCTGCGGCGCAAGCAAGCGGCCATGAATTACGAAAATATTCTCGTCGAAACCGATGGCGGCGTTGGCGTCATTCGTCTCAATCGCCCGAAGGCGCTGAATGCGCTGAACGATGCGCTGATCGCTGAACTCGGCACAGCGCTTGATGCACTTGAGGCTGATGCGAGCATTGGTTGCATCGTCATCACCGGCTCCGAAAAAGCCTTCGCCGCCGGCGCAGACATCAAGCAAATGGCCGAAGGCCAATTCGCGGATTTCTACGCGCGCGATCCGTTCTCAAATCTCGAGCGCGTGCCGCGCACACGAAAGCCCTTGATTGCAGCGGTTGCAGGCTACGCGCTAGGGGGCGGCTGCGAGCTCGCCATGATGTGCGACTTCATCATCGCCGCCGACACCGCGAAGTTTGGTCAGCCTGAGATCACGCTTGGCGTCATGCCGGCCTGGGGTGGTTCGCAGCGGCTCACGCGCGCTGTCGGCAAAGCTAAAGCCATGGATTTGTGCCTCACCGGCCGGATGATGGATGCCGCCGAGGCCGAGCGCGGCGGTCTGGTCGCGCGCGTGGTGGCGGCGGACAAGCTGATGGAAGAGACGATGGCCGCTGCCAAGAAGATCGCCTCGTTCGGCGCGATCTCAACGATCGCCAACAAGGAGGCCGTTAATGCGGCATTTGAGACGCCGCTCAATGAGGGCCTGCGGCTCGAACGGCGTTTGTTTTACAGCCTTTTCGCGACCGAAGATCAGAAAGAGGGGATGGCCGCGTTCATTGCAAAGCGGCCCCCCGAATTTAAGAACCGCTGAGGGTTTGACCTCGGCCTTGAGCGAGGCTATAGCCCCGCGCTTCGCGTCCGAAACTAAGATCTGGAAATACTGAGACCATGGCGAATACGAAGTCCGCAAAGAAAGCGACCCGCGTGATTGCCCGCCGCACGGCGGTCAACAAGGCGCGCCGCACCCGGATGCGTTCGTCGTGGCGTTCAGTTGAAGAAGCGATCGCCTCGGGCGACGCGAAAAAGGCTCAAGAAGCTCTCCGCGCCGCTGAATCTGCGACCATGAAAGCCGCCGGTAATGGCGTAGTTCACAAGAATCTCGCCAGCCGGAAAGTTTCACGTCTTTCCAAGCGCATCGCCACGCTTTCGGGTTCCAAGAAGGCCTGATTCAGGCTCCCAGACGATCGGCAGACGTCGTTTTTTTGTCGCCAAACTCTCACGAATCTACATAGTCGAATTCGCAACCAAGTTGCGGATAAGCGGTGAATATTTGTCCGGAGCCGGACAATTCGCCCATTCGACATTTTCCAGTAAAATCGAATGAAATCAGTGCGCTAATCGCACTTCATTTCGATGTGGAAAATGGCAAATTCGTAAAGAAAGTGTTGTTGACCTCGCCTGTGGAACGGCGCAAATTTCGCGGGTCAGGCGAGCACGGCTCGCCCGTTCGACAAGTCCCAGTGACTTCGATGCGAAAGCATCGGGCCGAAAGCTTAGTTCGGCGCGAGCGGGAGAGCTGTGCCTGCCTTCGGGTCGGCTAAAAACAATAATGTTCTCAGCGGGGGCTGCATGGAACAACAGGGCGAAGAGGCCCGCCGGGAAACGGCGGGCGTAGGGGCGGCGCGTGCGTTTGAGTTGGTTCAAAAGGAACTGGTCAACGAGTACGGCGCTGATTTTTATGGCTCCTACATCAGTCCACTGCGGCTGGTTGCTGAGTTGAACGGCGCTTTGCTCTTCCGGGCGGGGTCGCGGGTCGCGAAAGAGCGGCTGAACCAACAAGTCGTTGATCGCCTCGCCACGTGCATGCGCGCGTATGAGCCGCGCGTTCAGAAGATTCAGATTCTCCTAGAACACGAAATTCCAGAAGATGTCCGCGCCCTCGCTGACGCGCGCATCGAAGAAGCGCGCAAGCCTGAAGCTGAACCCGCGCGTACGCCCGAACTCACGTTCGAAACCTTCGCTGACGGTCCGAGCAATTTTCACGCGTACACTGTTGCGCAAATGATCGGCGCCGGTGTTGGCGTGACGTTCCCTGTGTGGCTTGTGCATTCGCCGCCAGGTTGCGGCAAGACGCACTTGTTGAACGCCGCTGCGCAAGAAGCGATGGCGCGTGGACGCAAGGTCCTCTTCATGACGGGCCAAGAATTTCTCGAATGCTTTCAATCGGCGCTCCACAAAAAGCGCGATAGCTCGGCGTTCAAGGAAATGGTCCGTGCGCCGGACCTTCTGATCATCGACGACTTCCATCGTATCTGCGGCAAGCGAGCGACACAGGAAGAAGCGTTCGACACCATTAATGAACTTACACGTCGCGGCGGCCAAATTGCACTTGCAGCCAACCATGGTCCTGATGGATTGGAAGGGCTCGACGACGCGCTGAAAGCAAAACTCAAAGGCGCGGCCGTCAGCGAAATTTCAGAACCAGACGCAAGCCTGCGTCGTAGAATTCTCGACACTCGCGTTGCGCACCATGCTCGTGCGAATCCGGGTTTCAGTGTTGCATCGGAAGCGCTCGACATGATCGCGGATCGCATGCACGTTACTGGACGCGAACTTGATGGCGCGGTCTGCCAACTTCTCATCGAATGGAAGATCTCGGGAGGGATAACAGTGACGCTAGAAGCTGCCGCAAACGCTCTGCAAAGCAAACTGGCCGAAGGTGCGGAGCGCCGCATTACCGTGCAGCTCGTGCAGAAGGTTGTTGCGCGTCACTTTAACATGAGCGTGCAACAGCTTCTTGAACGCACGCGCCGCCACTCGATCGCGCGTCCGCGCCAAGTGGCCATGTACCTTGCTTGCAAGATGACGCACGCCTCGCTGCCGGATATTGGCCAGCGCTTCGGCGGCTTCGACCATACCACCATCATGTATGCGCGCGATCGTATCGCGGCGCTCTCGGAAACGGATCCGAACCTGAAGGCGGAACTGGAAGGCATCGCGCGCGCTGTGCGCCGCGAGCCCTAAACCTAGAACCCTTTTGTCGCGCGCCCCCTAAGTCTTGCAATTGGGGCTTGGGGTTCGCGTGGCTTCTGCTAATTTCGCACCCCCTGCGGTCGGCGACTCAGCCGCTGCAGGGGGTGTTTTTAT
>JBEBHI010000203.1:0-5404 GCA_040080935.1 Terricaulis sp. | reverse complement strand
CGCCATTTGCCCGAGCGGATTGGTTGCGAGACCGGGCACGAACACGCCGAGATAACTCACGAACGCCATTGCCACAGTTGGGACGCCAGCCACGAACGAGAGCCAGTACGCCCATCCCATCAGGAAGCCGGTGAGATCCCCGAAGGCTTGACGCGAATAGGCGTAAGGCCCGCCATCGCATTTCGTGCGTTCAGCTTGGCGTGCGAAAACGAATGCGAGCGCAATAGCGCCGGCGCCCGCGACAACCAAGCCGACGAGTCCGAGCAGGCCGTAAGCCGCGAGCTGAGCCGGCAGCATCAGAATGCCCGAACCGATCATGCAACCGACGACCAGCGCCCAGCAGCCCCAGAAGCCAATAGGTTTGCTCGTCTGTGATTCCGTCATCGCGAACCCCGTTCGTGCGAACATGCACGAGCGAGGTGGGATGCGCTAGCGTTTAGCCTTGCGCAGTCTCGACGGCGAGCTCGGCTTCGGCGCGCGTGTCGCGCTCGTAGTCCTGGGGATCGAGCTTGCAGGCGTTGATCTCGACTTCAACGCGTTGTGACGCGCGTACATCAGCAGGCGCTTGTTGTGTGGTCTCGCTCATAGCCACGAGCCACGTCGCGTAGGCGTCACACCATTGTGCCCGCTCATCGAATGGCGCTGTTGCAGCGGGCGCTTGCGCTGTGGGCGGCGCGATGACTTCTTGCGCCACTACCACTTGGGCAGAAGCCAGCAAAAGTGCGGCGATTATGTGCGGACGCATGATGTCAGTTCCTTTCCAACCCAACGCACATGCACGCACGCCGTTCCAGATTTAACGTGCTTGTCCAGTTCCCGGCGGGGCGTTAACCTCACGCAGCGAGGTGGGGAGATCATGACTATGTCTGCAAAAGCGATGACGGGCTGGGCGTTCAGCACGTTGGTTTTGATGTTCACGGCATTTGCGGGCGAAGCGCTCGCGCAATCGCGTCCGTACGATATTGCCGGCCTCGATCCTGGCGTGCGCTCGGCGGTAGAATCTGCCCGCAACGCGCAGACGCGTTCGCTTGCCGCCGCCGCGCGCGCGCAAGCTGGAGTCGCAGGAACGGTCACGTTCAAGGGCGAAGCTGGCGATAGTTATGAAGGCGAAGGCTATGGCTCAGGCGCCGATGCACAACGCAATGGATTTGGGTTCATCACCTGGAACGACGGTGAGTTCTACGCTGGGCAGAGCCGCGGCGGCACGCCCAACGCTGGCGTGAAGGAAGGCTTCGGCGTTTATGTGTTTGCCGATGGCCGCATCTATGAAGGCCAATGGCTGAACGACAACCGTCACGGCTACGGCGTGCAATGGGATGCAGGCGGGCGCGTATTGTCCGCTGGCGTGTGGGACAACGGCAACCCGCCGAACTAGGTTCTGAACAGACTCCGGCGGCAAGCAATGCTGGCCGCCGTTGTCTTCCGACGTTTGGCGCCGCTCAGCAGCGTTGCGACGAACCGAAGCCGCCGTCGGGTTGGCCGATCATCAGCGTGTCGTTGGGACCGGCAGCGACGCGCAGCATGAACGAGCCACTCGCGCCATCTAGCGTCAGCTCATCGCCCGCCAACGTCCACTGGCCGCTCATGCCTGAATAGGTTTGAAAGCTGCCATCAGCGTTGATCGTGAGATCTTTAGCGCAATCGCCATTCTCGCCCCAACGGCCGACGAGAAACTCGCGCGTCGGCGCGCCTTCGGCTGGTGCAGCTGCGGCCTCGACTGTGGTCGCAGGCGTTTCGGTAGTCGTCGCAGCTGGAGGGCTGCATGCCGCGATGGCGACAACGCAAGCGAACGCAATGTGTGCAGCAAATTTCATGTGACTTTCCCCTTGGCCGCACGTTGCGGTTCACAACGGGATTGTCCAGCGCGAACTAGCGCCGGCGCTTGCCGCGTTTGGTGTCGCGATCGCGGTGTTTACCGCCGCCGCCGCCACGGTTTTGGAAGCTGGGGCGCGATTTGCGCCAGCCGGGAACGGGCGGCAGTGGATCGGTGAGCAGTGAGAAGACGAGGCCGCCGCTGATGGGCGTGGCTTCTTCGAGGCGCACTTCTACGCGCATGCCAAGTTGGTAGCGATCACCCGTTTGTTCGCCGACTAGGGCGTGCGCGGCTTCGTCGTGGACCCAGCGTTCGTTGCCGAGTGTGGAGATTGGCGCGAGGCCGTCGGCTTGCGTTTCGTCTAGCCGCACGAAAAGGCCGAAGCGGGTGACGCCGGTGACGCGGCCTTCGAAGTTTGCGCCGATGCGATCGGCTAGGAATGCGGAGATATAGCGTGCCGTGGCGTCGCGTTCGGCGGCCATGGATTGGCGCTCGGTTTCGCTGATGTGTTGCGCGGTTTCGTCGTAGCGCTGTTCTTCGGCGTCTGTGGCGCCGTCATCGCCGAGCTTCATGGCGCGGATGAGCGCGCGGTGGATGGTGACGTCGGCGTAGCGGCGGATCGGCGAGGTGAAGTGCGAATAGGCGCGCAGGTTCAGGCCGAAGTGGCCGATGTTTTCGGGCGTATATACGGCTTGCGACTGCGTGCGCAGGATGACTTCGTTGATGATGTCCTTGTTCGGCGATTGCTCGGCCAAATGTAGGATGCGGTTGAAGCGGCTCGCGGAGAGGGTTTGGCCCTTGGCCCACGCCATGTCGACGGTCGGCAGGAAGTCGGTGAGCGCGGCGATCTTGGTGTCGCTCGGGCGATCGTGGCAGCGATAGATTTGCGGCCGTGTCTTTTGCTCCAGCGTTTCGGCTGCGCAGACGTTGGCTTGGATCATGAATTCTTCGATGAGCTTGTGCGCGTCGAAGCGCTCGCGGCGCTTCACGCCGACGACTTTGCCGTCTTTGAAGATGATCTTGTGTTCGGGCGCGTCGATCTCGAGCGGTTGGCGCTTGGTGCGCGCTTCCCAGACGCAGGCGTATGCGGCCCAGAGCGGTTTCAGGATTGGTTCGAGCAGCGGGCCTGTCTTGTCGTCCGGTTTGCCGTCGATCGCGGCTTGCGCTTGTTCGTAGGAGAGCTTGGCGGCTGAGCGCATGAGGCCGCGCACGAATTTGTGGCGGACTTTGCGGCCTTCGCGGTCGAAGGTCATCTCGACAGCGAGGCACGCGCGCTCTTCGTGTTCGCGGAGCGAGCAGAGATCGGCGGAGAGCGATTCCGGCAGCATCGGCGCGACGCGGTCGGGGAAGTAAGTGGAGTTGCCGCGCCGCCAGGCGCCGCGGTCGAGCGCAGTGCCGGTCTGCACGTAAGCGGCGACGTCGGCGATGGCGACCCATACGCGCCAGCCGCCTTTGTTTTTCTCGTCGGTGTCTGGCGTTGCATAGACGGCGTCGTCGTGGTCGCGCGCGTCTTCGGGGTCGATGGTGATGAGCGGCACGTCGCGGAGATCGGTGCGGCCTTTGAGCGTTGGCTTTTGCGCGGCGTTGGCTTGGGCTTCTTCGTCGGGCGAGAAGCCTTCGCGGATGCCGTGCGTGTGCATGGCGAGGATCGAGGCTGCGCGCGGATCGCTTTCGCGGCCAATGACTTCCTTGATGATGCCAAACTTGGGGCCGTGCGCCCGGTCGCGCGTGGAGACGCGCAGTTCGGCGAAGACGAGATCGCCGTCCTTGGCGTCACCGACATTGTTGGCTTCGATGATGAGGTCGTGACGCGCTTTGCGGTCGGCGGGCTCGACGCGGCCGCCGCCGAAGTCGCGGTTGCGGTCGGATTTGTTGACGCGATAGACGCCGAGGATGCGGTGCGCGCTTTGGCCGAGGCGCTTGACGACTTTGGCGATGATCTCGCCATCGTCGTCGCGGACGAGTTTTGCGAGCACGCGATCGCCGACGCCGATGGCCGCTTCGCCTTTCATACGCCGCGCTTCGCCGGGGGCTAAGCGAACGACGGGGCCGAAATAGCCTTCGGTGCCGCGCATGCGTGCGAGGAGTTCGCCGTCAGTGTCGCGATCGACGATATCCATGACGCCGGATTCTGGCAGCGCTTGCGCGTCGGCGTAGCTCTTACGGCCGGTGCGGCCGAGTGCGCCAGTTTCTTCCAGCTCACGCAGGATGTGGCGCAGCTCTTTTTTCTGATCGGGGCCGATGCCGAGTTCGTGCGCGATGTCGCGCTTCTGCGCCTTGCCGCCGGATTTGCGGATCACCTCAAGCACGCGCTCGCGGGTGAGGGGTTCAGGGGCTGGTGGTCGATTCTTCGCCATGTTGGGAGTGTGTCACCTCTCCCGCTTCTGCGGGAGAGGTCGATTTGCGTAGCAAATCGGGTGAGGGCAAGGGGCGCTTGATGCTTTGAGCGCCGGTAGGCCCTCATCCGGCCCTTCGGGCCACCTTCTGCCGTGCAACGGGAGCGCTAACGTCAGGCCTTCTTAGCAGCTTTCTTCGCTGGCGCCTTCTTAGCGGTCGGCTTCTTCGCCGTCTTCGCAACCGCCTTCTTCGGTGCAGCTTCCTTCTTAGGAGCAGCAGCCTTCTTCGCTGGCGCTTTCTTTTTCTTCTTGCCGCCGCCGGCTTCGAGACGCGCCGCTAGGAGCGAGAGCGCTTCGTCGACTTCGATGTCTTCGGGCTTTTTGTCTTTTGGCGTGTTGGCGTTGGTTTCGCCGTCGGTGATGTAGGGACCGTAGCGGCCGTTGAGCACGCGGATCGGTTTGCCTGTCACAGGACTTTCACCGAGTTCTTTGATCGGCGGTGCGGGCGCGCGGCCGAAGCGGCCTGTGGCGCCGCCGGCTTTTTTCTCTTCGAGGAGCGCGACGGCGCGGTTCATCTGAATTTCGTGCACGTCGTCGGCGCCGGGCAGGTTCACGTAGAGATTGCCCATTTTGATGTACGGACCGAAGCGGCCGATATTGGCGACGATCAGTTCGTTCTCGCTCGGGTGCATGCCGACTTCGCGCGGCAGTGAGAGCAACTTGATCGCGGTTTCGAGCGTCACATCAGTCGGCGCTTGGCCTTTCGGCACACTGGCGCGTTTTGGCTTATCCGGATCGGCCGGGTTCGGTGTTTCAAAGTACGCGCCGAAGCGGCCGCTCTTCAGAAGGATCGGACCGTTGGGGCCATCGCCAACGGGCAGGCCGTCTGACGGAATAGCTTGGCCTTCTTCGCCGCCTGCGAGGGGACGCGTGAATTTGCACGGCGGTTCGCCGTTATAGTTCGAGCAGCCGACGAAGGCGCCGTACTTGCCGAGGCGCAGCGAAAGCTGGCCGACATTGCAGAGCGGGCAGAGGCGCGCGTCTTTGCCGTCTTCGCGCGGCGGAAAGATATGCGAGCCCAGTACTTCGTTCAAAGTGTCGAGCACTTGGGTGATGCGCAGATCGCCGATGTCGGTGATGGCGCCGTTAAAGTCTTTCCAGAAGTCGCGCATCAACTTCTTCCAGGAGAGTTCGCCTGCCGACACTTGGTCGAGCTGACCTTCGAGGTCGGCGGTGAAGTCGTATTCGACATACT
>JBEBHI010000057.1:0-19676 GCA_040080935.1 Terricaulis sp. | reverse complement strand
GGCCGCAAGAGCACGGCGGAGGAATTGGCGTTCCTGACTGAAGGTGGTTTCGCCGGTTAGCGGATTGGCGCGTCGAAGGCGAAGCGCCAATTGCCTTCGTAGTCGCGCGCCCATACCGAGACGTAACGACCTGTCGTGCGTGTGCCATCTGCCGCGATGTAAGTGGAATTGCCCCACGTCCAACCCATGTCGCCGCGCGCTGACACACGCGCCGTCTCAGGCGCCCATTCGAGCCGCGCGCCTTGTGGCCAATTTTGGTAGCGCGCGGCAATGCCCGCGCGGCCAGTCGACAGCGTATCGCTGGTGACGATCAGCGCATCTTCTGCAGCGTATTGGTTGAAAGCGGCCGGCACGCCGTCGGCGGCGGCCTTGGCGGCGAAGGCGCGATCAGCTTCGAGCAATTCAGCGACCGCTGCGCGAGACAACTCTTCTTCGGTACGCGATCCGGCGATCTCGGATAGGCGCAGCGCGAGACGACCGGCTGCATCTGTATTGGCGACGCATGGACGCGAAAAGCTGGTGGCGCGCCCGGCGAGGGCGATTTCGATGTAGGCTTGCTCGCCGGCTTGGCACACTTCTTCAGAGCCGCCGACGCTGCCTGTCACGCCCATGACGGCGCGTGTGAGGGTGGCGATTTCGGCGCGCTGCGCGGCGGTCACTTGAGTGACGCGCGGGGCGTCTCCGCCCCACAACCACCAGCCGGTTGAAGGATGACCGGTGAAGCGGCGTAGGTAGAGCGAGCCCTGCTCACCGCGAAGATCGTAACGAACGACACGGGCGACGCCGCCATTGGGTGACGCGAGCGTAACGCGGACCGCCATCTCGATACCGTCGGCGGCGATCATGGCGCGACCGCCTGTTGTGGGAGTCACATCAGCGGCGACGAGCGCTTGGGCCCATTGCGGCGCGCGCAGCGAAAGATTCTGCGCGATCGCCGGCGCTGCGAGAAGAAGCGCCAAGCCGAACATGGCCGCGGCGCGAAGCGTTTTCATGGTCCCCACCCTAAAGTCTCGTTATTTTAGGCGGAGCTTAAGGCGCCGGAACGGGCGGCGGAAGCCTCAGGGCTGCGGCCTGTCGCGCACAGGCTGACCGTCGCGCAACACCCATTGTGCGGTTCCTGCAACACGGTCGATCTCGTCCTGCAGATCGCGGATGGTTCTCGGCATGCCAGCTTGTACGCCACCGTAATCGACGACGGTTTTGGTGTGACCGTCTCGCGTGATCGCGACGGTGTAACTGGGGAGATCGCTTACATTCGCGCGATAGGCGTCATTGAGGTTGTCGAACCCGACTTCATCGAAGCGTGCAGCGAGGCGCGCGACGTTTTCGACGGGTATCGTTGCGGTGCGCTGGCCGACGACATTGACGAAGTTGCGCCCTTCGTAACGGACCTCCCCCGCGCCGTTGATGGTCACTGTGTAGACGGGGCAAAAGCCAAAGCACGCGCCGCGCGCGAGGCGAATTTCGACATTGTTGGAGGGAGAGGGATTCATGGGTTCAGGCTCCGCTGAAATCGCACTCGGCGCGCACGATGCAAGTGCGGCTGCGCCCAAAAAGGCAATGAAGAAACGGCGGACGTTCATCTATTGATCCTCATTCGGCGCGTGGACGCGCGATAGCTTCTCGTTTGGCGATCCAGGCGGCGTCACGGCGTTCCAAGAGATAGCCGGGAAATAAACTCTCAAGCCCCTCTCCTAGCTCCGCCGCCAATGTGTACGCCGATGTCTTGTCATCCAGCCGCCCGACGGCAAGGCGCTTGAGCATCTGACTGCGGCGGCGCGGATCGATAGCATTCTGCGCTTCTGAGACCAGCAGACGGCGGCATTTGGCCAGAAATTCGGCGGCCTCTTTGTCAGGTTCCGGAGCGTGGACGTCCAAGCGGCCGATGCGCGTTGAAGCGAAGACCACAGCGTCGAGAATTGGCGGGCGATAGCCTTGGAACGCCGCCTCCTTTTCGCGACCGTGCGTCTCTGGCGATTCATTAGGGAAGAAGAGGCGCCCGCGATCTGCGATGGACGACAGCCGCTGGCACGTTTCGAACGCCATGCGCTGCATTTCGTCGGCGCTGTATGTCACGCCGCGCCCGCGCGCGAGCGCCACAGCTTGCGACACTTGGTCGATCGCTTCGTGCGACCAGCCGATCACTTCCGCGTCCATCTCGGCGCGCAGCGTTTCGTACTGAAGCTCCGTTTGGCGCCGCACAACAATCCAGTTTAGGCCGAATGAAACCACGGCGACGAGCGCCGAGATGACGGCCACCCACTCATTGATGCCCCAGCTCATTGCGATTGCGCTCGCTGCGTCATCTGCTGACGTACACAGCCGTGATATTCCGGCGTGGGCGAGCCGCCTTGGTACGCCACTAACGCGCTATAGGTCGTCGCATAGAGCACGCCGTATCGCTCGGGACCGCCGACAGCGGCTGGATCGCGGAGCGTTACGATAGCTTCCATCGGCACGTTCAAGTCGGGCACGCTGCTCCATGTACAATCCGGCGCAAGTTCCTGACGCGCGCGAATGGCGACGCGTTCGCCATCGCCCTGCGCGACGCCGATGCTCACGCGATAGTCTGGCTCAGGCCCAACATACATCGCTTGTGGACCGCGCAGGTCTTGCGCCGCGGCGGACGTGATTGCCGTCAGAGCGAGAAGCGAGGTTACGAGCAATGCGCGCATTATTGTTCCTTTGTGAGCACATCTAACGCCATTTCCACGCGGCGCGGAAGCTCGGGCGCAGCGATGCGCGACCAATCGGGCATTTGGTTGGCGATCCAGGTGAATTGACGTTTGGCGTAGCGGCGCGTGTCGCGCTGGCCGATTTCGGCGGCGGCTTGCAGGGAGATTTCTCCGCGCAGATACGCGCTCAACGCGGGTGCGCCGTGGGCTTTGACGGCGGGCAAAGTTTGATCGAGATTGCGCGCCGCAAAGGCGCGAACTTCATCGAGCGCACCCTGCTCCAGCATTTTTGCGAAGCGTGCGTTGATGGATGCGTAGAGGGCCTCGCGGTCTGGGGTGAGCGCGAGGCCGCGCCATTCGTTGGCGGCGAGCGCCGGTTTGGTGTTGGATTGAAATGACGTGATGCTCTCGCCTGTTGTCTCGATGACTTCCAATGCACGGATGATGCGCGGCGCGTCGTTGGGCTCAAGGCGTGCGGCGGTTTGCGGATCGCGTTTGGCGAGGTCGGCGAGGAGTGCCGGCGCGCCTTCGCGTTCAGCGCGATCAATCAGCGCAGCGCGCAGCTCCGGATCGACGTCGGGCATCTCTGCCAAGCCTTGGGTCAGTGCTTTAAAGTAGAGACCGGTGCCGCCAACAAGGATCGGCGTTTTGTTGCGCGTGCGCATTTCCGCAATCGCGGCGAGTGCGTCCGTGAGCCAGCGGCCCGTGGAATAACGCTCGGCAGCATCGATGTGGCCGTAGAGATGGTGCGGCGCTTGGCGTTCTTCCTCCAGCGACGGGCGCGCGGTGAGGATGCGGAAATCGCGATAGACCTGCATGCTATCGGCGTTGATAATTTCGCCGTCGATACGCTCGGCCAACGCCAATGCCAGAGCAGATTTACCACTGGCGGTCGGGCCCATGATCAGAAGCGTGCGTGTCATGCGCTGGTGCAGTAGCGCATGGGCCGCCCCTGCCCTAGAAGTTTGACGCAATGACCGCTCACGCTCTCGTTTTCGTCGCCTCGCCTGAGGATAAGGCTGCCTATCGCGAGGCGTTGCTCATGCTGGGACGAGTGGCGTTGAACCGGAAACTGCCACCGCCTGAAGTGCTGAGCGGCTGGGAAAGCGCACAATGGATTTATGAGAGCGTCGATGGTGAGTTGCGGCAGGAAGCTGCAGCGGCTGTCGCTGAGATGCCGGTGGATTGGGCGCTCGTGCCGGTCGAGGGGCGACGCAAGAAACTCCTTGTGGCCGACATGGATTCGACAATCATCAATGTAGAATGCCTCGACGAGTTGGCGGATTTTGCCGGCATCAAAGCGGAAATCGCGGAGATCACTGAGCGCGCGATGCGAGGCGAGTTGGAATTCGAACCGGCTTTGCGCGAGCGCGTCGGCAAGCTGAAAGGCTTGGCGCTGGAAGCGTTGCAGAAAACGTATGACGAGCGCGTGCGTTTGAACCCTGGCGCGGCGACGTTTGTGAAAACGATGGCGGCGAATGGCGCGCGATGCGTGCTAGTATCTGGAGGCTTCACGTTCTTTACATCGCGGGTGGCGGAAGCGGCCGGCTTTCATGCGAACCGCGCGAACGTTCTGCTCGATGACGGCGCGGCGCTGACGGGCGAAGTGCAAGCGCCGATCTTGGGACGCAAAGCCAAGCTTGAAGCGATGCGCGCGGAAGCAGCGACGCTGAAGATCAACGACAAGGATGTGCTCGCGATCGGCGATGGCGCCAATGATCTCGATATGATCAAGGCTGCGGGGCTTGGCATTGCGTACCATGCCAAACCTTTGGTTGCTGCTGAAGCCGGTGCGAAAATCGATCACATGAATCTGGAAGCAGCGCTGTTCTTCCAAGGATACCGACGGGGAGAGTTTGTATCATGAAACGCCTGATGATTGTCGCCGCCCTGCTCGCCTGCGCGTGTACGCCGCCAGCGACAACACCTGCAGCCGGCACCGCGGAGCCAGTTTTGGAAGGCGTTATGCTGCCGTTGTCCGATCAGGCGGGCAATCGCATGGAGGCGCTGTCGCGAGCGAGCGAGCGCTGGTGCACAGGCGATGGCGTGTGGTGCGCAGTGAATGACGGCGCAGGCGTTACGGTCATCAAAGGCGGCGCGGAAGTTGGACGGATCAGCGTCGCAGAGCCTGAGGATGGCAACGAATGGGACGCTTGGCCGGTGATCGTGCGCGTCGGGCGCGACGACAACAGCGTTCTCGTCGGCATCACGCAGACAACGCACCAAATGTATTCGGGCGGCGGTGGTGAAGCGACGCAGCTCATCCTCTACAGCGTCCATGATGGCGCGTCGAACGAAGTGGTGCGCATGCCGCTCTCGGCTTCGTCCGATGTTCGCGCGTGCTTCGATGCGGATGACGAAAAGCAACGCGCGGGCGCGTGCCACGACCAATACACGTTCGTGTCACGGATCAGCTTAGACGAAACCGTCGCTGAAGGCGCCCCGCACATTTGGCTACAGACCGCCGCTGGGTCGTATCCGGGGCGCCTCACGCGCAATGCAAATTCGCTTGAGGCTGCACCGTTGACCCAAGCTGATCTGGTGTGGGCGCACGATGAGACATGCTCATATCGCCGCACTTATAGCCAAGGCGCCGACGGCCTATATAGCCCGGATCAGCCGCTGCCGCCGTGCACGGATTATCTGGAGCCCTAATTGAAGCTGCCGCGTAAGCCGTGCGCCGTCGTGTTTGATCTCGACGGCACGTTGATTGATTCCGAAGCGCTCGTGAAAGACGCGCACTTTGCCGCGTGCGCCGAACTCGGCGTAACGATGACGGACGCGCCGTTTCTTTCGCTCGTCGGCATGCATCGCGAGGCGAACGATCTGCAGCTGAAAGGCTATTACGGCGACGATTTTCCACTGGAGCATTTCATTGGACTAACGCGCGCCCATGTCGGTGATCGTATTGCGCCCTTGAAGGCTGGCGCTGTCGACCTGATGAATGCCCTGGATGAAGCTGGCCTCCCGTTTGCGTTGGCGACATCGTCGCGTCGACCTTGGGTGGAGAAGCACTTCGCTGCGCATGGACTGGACACGCGCTTTCGCGCGGTCGTGACGCGGCAGGATGTGGTCGAGGGTAAGCCTCATCCCGAGCCCTATTTGTATGCGTCTAAGCTGCTCGACGTCGAGACCAGCAACGTGTTGGCGCTTGAGGACTCGTATGCTGGCGTCACGTCCGCGCATGCGGCGGGATGCATGACCGTGATGGTGCCCGACTTGCTGCTGGCAAACGATGACATGCGCGCAAAGGCGCTGGTCGTCACTTCGCTGTTGGACGTCCGTGCGCTGCTTTAGCTGCGCGCTTGCAGACGGCGATAGCTTACGCCGCCATCGCGGCTGATGCGGGCGACGATGGCGTGCTCACCGATTGCCGCGCGCCCGGCAATGGCGCGGGCTGCAGCGATGGTATTGGTGGCCTCCGACCCGATTGCCTCGATGACATCGCCCGGGCGCAAGACGCCTTCGTTCTCCGCGCCGACATCGACGGCTAGGACCACTAGGCCCTGCACATTGGGCTCGATCTGGAACTCTTCGCGCAGGCTGGCGTCGAGCTCGGAGAGCGCAATGCCGAAGATGCGGCCGCCGCGCGGGCCGCCGTCGCGGCGCGGCGTATCGCCGTTGTCATCGCTCCGCGCGACGCGAGCGCCGCCGCTATCTGTTTCTTCGAGACGCTCGATATGCGCCGTGATTTGCGTGCGGCGACCATCGCGCACGATGTCGATCACGACATTGGCGCCGACTTCCGCCTCACCGACCATGCGCGTGAGCGCGCGACTATCGGGAATATCTTGGCCGTTAAAACGCAGAACAACATCGCCTGAGCGAAGGCCTGCGCGCGCGGCAGGACCATTCGGCGTGATGCGCGTAACGACCGCGCCGGTTGAGCCTTCATAGCCGGCGCGGTCTGCGGCAGCGCGGCTCATGTTGGCGAGGCGCACGCCTAGCCAACCGCGGCGGATTTCACCGAAGCGGGTGATTTGATCGACCACAGGGCGCACGATCGAGGTTGGCGTGGCAAAGCCCACGCCGACACTGGCGCCGGTTGGCGATACGATCGCGGTGTTGACGCCGATGACTTCGCCATCGGTGTTGAAGAGCGGGCCGCCCGAATTGCCGCGATTGATGGCGGCGTCGGTTTGGATGAAATCGTCATAGCGACCAGCGTCGATGTTGCGATTGCGAGCGGAGACGACGCCGACGCTCAGCGAACCGCCAAGGCCGAATGGGTTTCCGATGGCGAGAACGATGTCGCCGACACGGGCAGTGTCGCTGTCGCCCATGTTCACATACGGGAGCGGTTGGCCGGCGTGGACGCGCAGCACGGCGATATCGGTTGCCGGATCACGGCCAACGACAGTGGCTTCGTAGCGGCGACCATTTTGGAGAATGACTTCAATCGCGTCGGCGGATTCCACGACGTGGTTGTTGGTGACCACGACGCCGTCCGGCGAAATGATGAAGCCCGAGCCGAGCGATGTGATCTGCGCGCCGCCACCCTCGCCCTGCCCTTCATTCAGCCGCTCCATCGGCGAGCCGGGTGGAAAGCGTGGCAGATCTTCGATGCCCTCGACGCGTTGGCTCGTCGCAATGTTCACAACGGCGGGTGAGAGCCGATCATTGAGATCGGCAAAGCCTTCGGCTGGCAGGCGCGATTGCGCGAGCGCGGGGGCCGCAGCGGCCAACAAAACCAAAGCCGAAATGATCGGGCGTAAACGAAGCATGGCCGAACAGTAGCCAAGCGCGCGGCTCGCGCAATCACTGGCGTCAGCCAAATCGCGGTGAGACAGTGCCGCTATGAACATAAATCCTGACCGCCGCGTACTGTTGGGAGCGCTCGCGCTCTCCGCTTGCGCGACGCCCTCACCGCCGGAGCTCAATTTCAGCAATGAGTTGCGCGACACGGCGCCGGATGAAGTCATCGTTCTGTGGCCTGACGGCGCGCCAGGTGGCGAGCGTGTCACGGTGACGGAAGAATTGGTCGAGCGGCCTAACGATCTCGGTCTGCGCGACCGCATCGTGCGCGGCGTTCGCACACCAACGCTCTCAGTGTTTCGGCCGCAGCGCGGCAACGGCAGCGCGGTGCTGATCGTGCCGGGCGGCGGCTATCGCCATGTCGTCGTGGACAAGGAAGGGTTTGAGGCGGCGCGTTGGTTCGCGGCGCGCGGCATTGCGGCGTACGTGCTGCGCTATCGGTTGCCAGGTGACAGCTGGGCTGCGGGGCCAGATGTAGCGCTCCAGGATGCTCAGCGCGCGATGCGTGTGATCCGCACGCAAGCGGGCGTAGATGCGGCGCGCGTTGCGTTGCTCGGCTTTTCGGCGGGCGGGCATGTGTCGGCGATGTTGGCGACACGGTTTGATGCGCCGCTTGCGCCGGACGGCGATACCCGCTCGGCGCAGCCGAATGTGAGCTGCCTCATGTACCCAGTGATCACGATGGGCGCCGATGCGCATACTGGTTCACGTGGTTTCCTGCTCGGCGCGGCGCCGTCGCCGGACGCAGTCGCCCGCTATTCGATGGAGCAGCACGCACGCCCGGACATGACTCCGACAATGCTGGTGCATGCCGCTGACGACGACGCCGTGCCACTCTCAAACACCATGACAATGTTCAGCGCGCTGCGCGCCGCGCAGGTGCGGACGGAATTGCACGTCTTCGAAGAAGGCGGGCATGGCTTCGGCTTGCGCTTTGTGCGCGACAAGCCTGCTGGCGCCTGGCCCAACCTCTTCCACGCCTGGGCCTCGCGGCACGGCGTGTTCGCGGCTTAGTTGCCGCGACGACGCTGCATGTAGCGGAAGAAGTCGCTATCCGGCGGCACCACGATCGGCGTGCCAGCTTCAAGCGCAAAATCGTACGCACGCATCGAGCGATAGAAAGCGGCAAATTCCGGGTCGCGACCGTAGGCGCGCGCGAAGATGCGGGCGCGTTCGGCTTCACCTTGGCCGCGTGTACGCTCCGACTCTTCCTGCGCAGTGGCGCGGATGATGGCGGCGTCGCGCTCGCCTTCGGCGCGGATTCGGCCGGCGACTTGCTGACGCTCGGACCGCATGCGCTCGTACACGCGCTCTTGCGTTTCGGGAGGCAGATCAGCCTGGCGGATGCGCACGTCGATAACACGCACGCCAAGCTCGGCGGCGGCAGCGGCGTTCAGATCGTTCTCGATCTGCTGCATAAGTTCGGCACGACGGCCCGAAATGATGTCGTCTGAGCCGGCGCCGCCAAGGGCGCGACGCATCGCAGCTTCCGTGAACGTCTCAAGCCGCGAGACGCCGCCCGCTTCATTGAGCACGCTTTGATAGAAGCGGCGCGGATCGATGATTTGCCAGCGCACGATGGCATCGACGATCAAGCGCTCTTGATCGGAGGCGACAATGGGCTGGCCCTCGAGCGTGAAGCCCATGTTGCGGCGATCATAGTCGACGATGCTTTCGACAAACGGCATCTTGAAATAGAGGCCGGGCTGATCGGTGCCGGGCGGATTGATCACGCGCGTGTATTCACCAAAGCGCAGGATGATGGCTTGGTGATCTTGGCGAACGATGAAAGCCGAGTTCAGGATAATAATCAGCAGCAGCAGCACGCCGCCAACGAGAACGGGTGCGCGGGTCATTGGCCGGCTCCTGGTTGGGCTGTGGCAGCCGGAGCATTGCGGCGGATCATCCCGTCGAGCGGCAGATACGGCACGGCGCCGCTGCGCTGATCGAGAATGACGAGATTGCCGCGCTGATACACGCGCTCCATGGTTTCGAGATAGAGGCGATCGCGGGTCACTTGCGGTGCGGCGCGATATTCGGCGTGGACCGCGATGAAGCGCTCGGCTTCACCGGTCGCTTCGCGGACAACGCGCTCGCGATAGCCCTGCGCTTCGTTGACGATGCGGGAGGTGTCTCGATTAGCGTTGTTGATGAGCGTCTCGGCGTCCTGGCCTGCGTTGACAACATCGTTGAATGCAGCACTGACCGCGCTTGGCGCGGCCGCGCGCAGAAGCTGGACCTGCAGCACTTGCACGCCAGATTGATATTCATCCAGCGTCGATTGCATCAACGCTTCAACGTCTTCTTCAACGGCGCCGCGTTCGGTGGTGATGATTGGAACGAGTTGGCGGCGGCCAATGACTTCGCGCATGGCGCTCTCGGCGACCTGCCGCACGGCTTCATCCGGTTCGCGAATGTTGAAAACGAAGTTCGAGACGTTCTTCACGTTATAGCCGATGCGGAAATGGATCTCGACGATGTTGCGATCGCCGGTGATCATCAGGCTTTCTTCGGGGTTGTCCGCGACGTCGTCGGCACGGCCAGCCTCAAAACCGATCTCTGCAGTGCGTTGCCCCGTAACGTTGACGATCTGCGACGCCTCAAATGGAACTGGCAGATGATAGTGAATGCCGGGACCGGTTGAGCGGTTGTAGTCGCCCAGGCGCGTGATGACCGCCTGCTCGCCTTCATCTGTTTGATAGATGCCTGTTGCGAGCCAGCCGATTGCGAGGAGCCCTGCGATCACTGGCCATTGCAGCCCTCGGCGTCCGCCGCCGCTCGCGCCGCCTGAACCGCCGCTGCCACCAAAAAAGCGCTCGCGCCATTGGCGCAGCATGTCTTCGAGATCTGGCCCTTGTGGCGGGGGCGTTGGACGAGGCGGCTGCTGTTGGCCCCACGGTTTACGTGGACCGCCACCCCAGGGACCTTGGCTGCCGCCGCGCGGCGGACCGCCTGATTGGTCATTCCAAGGCATTCTTCCCCGCCCTTCTGGTGGTTCGCGCGCGCCACGTTCTTGGCGGCCGATATGGGAACTTGCGGCGTCCCCATGCGCGCCGATATGTGGCCCCTGTGCTAAGGGATCAAGCATGAACAACCAGTTGGCGGACCTTACGGAGCGCGTCAAAGCGCGCCTCGATGCGATCAAAGACCCAATCAGCGGCAAGGGTTTGTTCACGTCCGGGCGCGTCACGGGGCTTGAAGCGCGCGATGACGGCAAGGTCTCGTTTACGATAGAGGCCCCCGCCGACGTCGCGGAACTTTATGTTCCCGTGCGCGACCGCGCTGAGAATGCAGCGTGCGACACCGAAGGCGTGACGAGCGTCCTCGCCGTGCTGACGGCGGAATCCGCAGCGAAAGCGCCAGCGAAAAACGCTGGCGGCGTTGGACGCGTGAAGCAGATCATCGCCGTGGCGAGTGCTAAAGGCGGCGTTGGAAAATCAACTGTCGCGGTCAATCTCGCGTGCGCGTTCGCCTCGTTGGGGATGAAGACCGGACTGCTCGATCTGGATGTTTACGGGCCGTCCGCGCCTACCCTTTTGGGCACAGGCGCGAACAAGCCTCGCATGCGCGATGACAAAGTGCTGGAGCCGCTTGAGGCGCATGGGCTGAAGACGATGTCGATCGGCTATCTGGTCGATGCGAGTTCACCAATGATCTGGCGTGGCGCCATGGCGACGAGCGCGGTGCGGCAGATGATCGATGAAGTCGCGTGGGGCGATCTTGATGTGCTGCTGCTCGATCTGCCGCCCGGCACCGGCGATGTGCAGGTGACTTTGGTGCAGCGCGTGCCGCTAGCCGGCGCGGTGATCGTCTCGACACCGCAGGAAATGGCGTTGGCCGATGTGCGGCGCGGGCTGGCGATGTTTGAAAAGACGCACGCGCCCGTGCTCGGTGTGATCGAGAACATGGCGTACTTCGAAACGCCGGATGGCAAGCGCACGCATATTTTCGGCGAAGGCGGCGCGCGGCGCGTGGCGGCTGAGGTGGGCGCGCCCTTCTTGGGGGAGATACCGATTGACGTCGCGCTGCGCGAAAGCTGCGATGCTGGCACGCCACTGGTAGCGACGCAGCCGGAGCATGCGGTGTCGAAGCGTTTCCGTGAGATCGCAGCCGCAGCGCGGGCGAACGTGGCGCGGATGAGTAAGCCTGCGCCGGCGATACGGGTTAAGTAGCGGAGCGAGTTGATGGGGGCGACACGCAGGACGGTTCTCGGTGCAGCGGCGGCGCTGCCTCTCGTGGGATGCTCGCAACCGCTTCCAATCATCGTTGTCGGCGCTGGCGTGTTCGGCGCTTGGACGGCGGAGCATCTGCGCCGCAAAGGCAAGACGGTTTGGCTTGTCGATCAGATGGGCCCCGGCAATGCCCGTGCTTCGAGCGGCGGCGAAAGCCGAATGACGCGTGGCACCTATGGCCGTGATGAAATTTACACGCGCATGGCCCTGGCCTCGTTGGAAGAGTGGAAGCGCCTCTCCGATCGTTCGGCGCTGCCGCTCTTTCACGATGCGGGCGTTCTGTTCTGCTTTCAGGAAATGATCGACTACGCGCGTGACTCCATTGCGGTGCATGAACGGCTCGGCTTGCCGTTGCAAAATCTCGCCAATGCCGCGCTGAAACAGCGCTGGCCACAAATGAACTTTGACGGCGTCGAGTTCGGACTCTTCGAACCGGAGTTCGGCGCGCTGATGGCGCGGCGTGCAGTGGAAGAGACGGTCGCGCGGTTTTTAGAGCAAGGCGGAACTTACGTCCTGGCGCACGCGACGCCTGGCGAAAGCGGACGCGGCCTCTTGCTGGATGGCGTGCCCGCTGATGCCGAAGCCATTGTCTGGGCGTGCGGGCCGTGGCTGCCGAAGCTGTTTCCAGACGTGCTCGGCGAACGCATTTTCGTGACACGCCAGGAGGTGGCGTTCATTGCGCCGCCAGATGGCGATGATTCATTTGAAGCCTCGCACCTGCCCGGCTGGGCGGACTTCAATGGCGGCGATCTCTATTACGGCTTCCCGAACCTCGAAGGCCGCGGCTTCAAGATCGCGCGCGATACGCACGGCGAGCATTTCGACCCGGACACCGGCGATCGGCGCATGAGCGATGAGGGCGCGGCGCTGCTACGGGCCTTCGCAGAACGGCGCTTCCCGGCTTTGACTGGCCGGCCGTTCACGGAGTTTCGCGTCTGCCAGTATGAGAATTCGTCTAATGGCGATTTCTTGATCGATCGCCATCCGTCGCTCGATGGCGCTTATTTGCTGGGCGGCGGTTCGGGGCACGGGTTCAAGCATGGCCCCGAAGTTGGGCGCATGATGGCGGAGCTAGTCGCCGACGGCACGGCGCCGGACCAGCGCTTCTCGTTGGCCAGCAAGCAGACAGTGCAAGCGCGAAGCGTCCTTTAGCGCGGCGCCCCATCTGGGGCTTGCCGCAACGTCCCTTGCATGTTTAGCGTTGGGACGGGGGGACGACAGAATGCCGGCACTTCGCGCAATTTTTGCGGCTTTGTTCATACCCGCGCTCGGCGCGGTGTTGACGTTGTACATCATTCAGGCCGCAGCAGCGGCAGAAGGCGCGAGCCTCGCCGATATTGTCAATCTGTGTTTGCCTGGCGGACCGAGCCTTACGCTCTCGCCGGTTTGCGCGAACATCCAGACCCACTACTCGCTGCTGCTCGTCTGTGCGGCGACCACCGCCGCTGGGGTGGCGCTGATCCTGGCGTTCTCGCTGGCGAGCTTCCTCACTGGCGCCAATCGCGTGCTGCTGAGCTTCATCTTTCCTGGCCTGTCGTTTCTTGGGCTGGTCATTGTGGCGCTGCTCGTCATCGCACAGATCGCCATCATCGCCGCGACAGCGTATTTCGCCGAAGCGTTCTGGCTTGGCCAAGTCCATGTGACGATCTTGCTCGGCTTCGCAGCGCTCGGTGCGCTACTGGGTCTTGGGATTTTATGGCGCACGCTGCGTATGTTCCGGCCAGCCGTCGGCGCCGTGATTGGCGTGCCCTTCTCACCGATTGAGCAACCGCGTTTGGCGTTGCTAGTGCAGCAGATCGCCAAAGCGACGAACGCGCGCATGCCGGACAACATCGTGCTCGGCCTCGATCCGAACTTTTTCGCCACCACAGCGCCGATGCACACGCCGACGTCGCGTAGACTGCTGACCGGACAAACGCTTTACCTCTCACTGCCGCTGATGCGCGTACTTTCGCTGGACGAAGTGAAGGCGGTCGTCGGCCATGAGTTGGCGCACTTCTCCGGCGCCGACACGATCTACAGTCGTAACTTTGCGCCGATCTATCGTGGGCTCGAAGAGGCCTCGCAAGCGGCGGGGGAGCACAAGAAATACGACAAGAACCCGCTCCTGATGCCGGCGCGGCTATTCCTGCGCTTTATGATCGATTGCTTTGCTCGCAATGCCGCGAGATCCAGCCGCTCACGCGAACTGCGCGCGGACCAGATCGGCTCAACGGCATCTTCGCCGACCGATCTGGGTTATGCGCTGATCAAGGTCGGCATCCTCTCGATGCTTTGGAACAAAGAAGTTGAGGATACGCTGCACGATATTTCGCGCGGCAAGTTCCGCCGCAACATGTCGGCGAGCTTCGAAGACAAGCTTCACTACGATGTGGACCCCGAAAAGCTGCCGCCGCTGGTGGCGTTCTCGCTCGGCGATCACACGCCCCACCCGACGGACTCTCACCCCGAGACCAAGGAGCGGCTTACCGAGCTTGGCTTGAACCTGGTGGACGTCACGTCCGAGGCGCGGGTGATGGAGCGGTTTTTTGCGGCGAAGCCTGCTACGCTGGCGCTCGATAGCATGGAAAACGTCGAAGAAATCCTGACGCAGATCTATCATCAGATCATCATCGGCCCGCGCAACGTGCCGCAATCTGAGCGCACGACGGACGAAGTGTTCGTCTCGTTCCTGTCAGCCTTCTTGGCGCACATGGTCACCGCCGACGGCGTTGTGGATGAGCGCGAGGTTGAGACCGCCGAGCGCGAGGCGATCTCGCATATGGGCAACGGTTTCGATCCGCGCGAATTCCGCGAGTTCTGCCGCAACACGGATCAGCTGGCGCCGCTCTCAAAGCTCGTCGAATGGTCGACTAAGTTCCTAACGCCGCAGGGCTTCGAGATGCTGATCGACATGCTGACGAAGATCGCCCAAGCGGACGGCGACCTGCACGAGCGCGAGCAGAAAATCCTCAACGACGTTCGCGCGGTCTATGAGGAGCTAAAAGCCGCTGAAGCGTCGGGCGCCACAGCCGGGCCGCCGAACACGCCGCCGCGCTAGGACGGATTGTACTCCCACCACCACGGCATCGCGGTTTCACCAAGGATGAACCGCGCGAGCTCGGGATAAATGCGTTCGGCGCGCACACTGTTGCCGAGGAAGACTACGCAGCGGCGGCGCGTGTCTTGGCAGATCACCATGTTGCCGGTGAAGTCATTGTGGCCGCCCTTGAACCACATCGTGCCTGTCGCATCCTGAAACGTGACGATGCCAACGCCTGCTGAGAGGTTGATCGCCGGGCCGCGTGGATCGCCGGCGGGAATGAAGGCTGGAAATTGGTGGGCGCCCATGATTGCGAATTGCGGCCGCGCGAACTCGGCCCGGGCGCGCGCCGAAAGCCCATCACCGCGCACGATGCCAGCCCACATCCGCGCTTGATCGGCGATCGTGGTGTCCATCGAGCCGGCGGCGCTTACGTTTGAGCGCTCGTCATGAGGTTCGTACGTGCCGTCGATGCTGTAGCCGTCGGCCAAGTTGGGCCGAAAATCTGGGCGCCACTGCATCGACGTGCGGGTCATACCGAAGCGGTCGTACACGCGGCGCTGCATCTCGGCTTTGACGTCGAGATGAAGCCCTTCCTCCAGCACCATCTGGAGGATGTAAAAACCCTCGGCGGAGTAGCCGTACCATGTGCCCGGCTGTCGATGAAACTGGAGCTTATGGTCGTCGTCGATCCAACGAAAATTATGAAAGCCGGTTGTGTGGTTCAGCACCATGCGCGCGGTGAGCAAGCGCCAGCGATCATCGCCAGCGAGATCGGTGTAGTCTTCGTACTCAATCAGCGGGCGCGGCAGATACTCGTACATGGGCCGGTCGAGATCGATGAGACCTTCATCGACCAGCTGCATGATCATGTAACCGAACGCCGCCTTGGTGAGCGATGCGCCGTACATCACGGTGTCGGTTTGCAAACGCCGCTGCTGTTCGAGATTGGCGAAGCCGTAGGCGTTGACGTGCACGACCTCGCCGTTGTCGATCACCGCGACGGCCATGCCGACGACGTTCTCGCGCGCCATCAGACTTTGCACCTCGGCATCGATTGCGGCGCCGGTAGGTAGCGAGGGCGCAGCAGGCGCCGTGGCGCATGCGCTGAGCGCGAAGAGAGCAGAACAGACGATGGCGCGCGCAGTGAGCATGTGATCTCCGGGTGATGTAATCGCCATTCTGCCGGTGTGGCCTGGGTCACGCCAGGGATATCGTGGCGTTATCGGCCCTGTAGATTGGCAGTTTTGCCACTCAAATCCGTTGCGGTGCGCGGCTACATCCCCGTCATGAAATACGACAGCATCTTGGAAACAGTTGGCGATACGCCGGTGGTGAAGCTCGGCGCGCTCGCGCGGCGTGAGGTTTCGATCTACGTGAAGGTCGAAGCGTTCAACCCGATGGGATCGGTGAAGGATCGCTTGGCGCTCGCCGTGATCGAAGACGCGGAGCAGCGCGGCTTGCTGAAGCCCGGGCAAACCGTGGTTGAAGCAACAAGCGGCAACACCGGCATAGGGCTTGCCATGGTGTGCGCGAAGAAGGGCTATCCGCTCGTCATCGTGATGGCGGAGAACTTTTCGATCGAGCGTCGCCGTTTGATGCGTTTTCTAGGCGCGAAAGTTGTGCTGACGCCGGCGGCGGACAAAGGCAGCGGCATGTTGGCGAAGGCCACAGAGCTGGCCGCGACGCATGGCTGGTTCTTGACACGTCAGTTCGAGAACGAAGCCAACGCCGATATCCATAGCAAGACAACTGCACAGGAGATCCTGCGAGACTTCGAAGGAGAACGGCTCGACTATTGGGTTAGCACCTACGGGACAGGCGGGACAGCCAAGGGCGTGGCGCGCGCGCTAAAGGCGGCGCGGCCAGACACGAAGATAGTCGTGACTGAACCAGACAATTCGCAAGTGCTCGGCACTGGCCTAACTGATCGCTTCCGCCCTCACCCGATCCAAGGCACGTCACCGGACTTCATCGCCAAGCTGATGGCGGACGCCAAGGCCGCTGGCTGGATCGATGAGATTTTGCCGGTGAATGGCGGCGATGCGTTGCGGTTGTCTCGCGAGCTGGCGACGAAGGAAGGCATCTTCGCTGGGATTTCGTCGGGCGCGACCGTTGCGGCTGCCCTAAAGATCGCGGAGACAGCGCCGAAGGGCTCCACGATTTTGGCGATGCTGCCCGATACGGGCGAACGCTATCTTTCGACGCCGCTGTTCGAAGACGTCGCGATCGACATGACGCCGGAAGAAGAAGCGATCTCGAAGTCTTCGCCGCTCTGCCGGTTTGACATTCGGCCCGTTCCTGCTCCGGCTGCGACGCAAGCTCCTGTCACGGTGGACGCCGAAGCGGCGGCGTTTGTCGAGAAGCTGATCGCCGAAGAGCCGGTGCTGCTGTTCGCGCTGGAATGGTGCGAGTTCTGCTGGGCGACACGAAAGCTCTTCAAAGCGCACAGCATTCCGTATCGCGCGATCGATTTGGATTCGGTTGCGATGCAAACGGTCGATTGGGGTGGCCGCGTGCGGCGCGCCGTTGGCGCACGCGCCGGCGCGATCACGATCCCGCAAGTGTTCATCGGCGGCGAGCTGATCGGTGGCAATTCGGAGACATTCGACGCGCTGCGCAGCGGCCAGCTGCAGGCCAAGCTACGCGCGACCGGCGTAGCTTTCGATGCGGACGCCAAGGTCGATTACGGCGCGCTGCTGCCGAAATGGCTGAAGAAGAGCGCTTAGTCGGCGCCGATGCGCTCTGCGAGTTGCGTGGCGGTGTCGCGATCGTGCGCGGAAAGATCGCCTTGCACCCGCATTGTGCTCATCCAGAAGCGGAGGCCGCGGAGCACTTCGGCCGCAGCCACATAAGCGCGCAAGATTTCGCGCGCCTCAGCTTCGCTGATCGGAGATTCGCAGGGCACGAGTTCCTGCATTTCTTCGGCGCCATCAGCAAATGAGTGATGGCAATTGTTCCAGATGTAGCTTTGCACGTTCATCGGCGTGAGGCCGCGAATGTCTTCGCGGTAGCGCGGCATTGCGGCGAACAGCGGGTCGAGACGGCCTTTGCGCACGATGTAATAGTCGGCGAGCGCGGCGCGCACGCTGGTATCGCGGATAAGTCCCAATTCTCCGGCGCCGGTGAGTTCGCGGTACGTCGTGTCGGTCGCGGTGTACGGCCAGATTTGGCTGGCTTGAAAGAACGCCAGCACGGTTTGCCAAGCGGAGCCGTCTTTCAATGTACCGTGCTCGGCGTAAGCGAGCGCGGCTTCGCCGTAGCCTGATACCTGGCGCCAGAAGACCAGCCGCCGCTCGATGGCGGTGGCGTCAGTCAGCAACTCGCCGTGGATGCTTGCGAGATAGCTCTCGCCGCGTTGGCGATCGCGGTTGGCGTCGTTCCAGTTGCTGACTTGCGTGGCGACGAAGACACCGAGCACGACAATGACGAAGTCTACGCCGATCGCGATCCAGTTTTGCGCCTTCACGTGTTCGGCGATGCGGCGGAGGATCATCTATTCGAGCCTCAGCACACGGATGGTGTTGGTCTTGCCTGCGCGCCCGAACGGAATCCCCGCGATGATCGCGACGCGGTCGCCGACTTCGACGCCGAGTTTGCGAACGGCGGCGTCGGCTTTGTCGACCATCTCTTCGACGTTGTGCACGTCCTCGGTGACGACCGAGCGCACGCCCCAGACGAGCGCGAGTTTGCGCGCGGTTTCGATGAAGGGCGTGAGGCCAATGACGCCGCAGCGCGGGCGTTCGCGGGCGACGCGGATCGCCGATGAGCCGGTGGCGGTGTAGGCGACGAGCGCTTTGCAGCCGATGACATCGGCGATGTGGCGCGCGGAGAGCGCAATGGCGTCGGCGGTGGTGGCTTGCGGCGGCGTCATGTCGCGCGGGAGCGAGGCCCAGTATTCTTCGTCATCCTCCACGGCGCGGATGATGCGGTCCATGATGGCGACCGCGCTTTGCGGATGGCGGCCGACGGCGCTTTCGGCGGAGAGCATCACCGCGTCGGCGCCTTGATAGACGGCGGTCGCGACATCGGAGGCTTCGGCGCGCGTCGGCGTTGAGGCTTCGACCATGCTTTCGAGCATGTGCGTGGCGACGATCACTGGCTTGCCGGCGGCGCGGGCGGTGCGGATGATTTTGCGCTGCGCGATCGGCACTTGTTCGGGCGGCAGCTCGACGCCGAGATCGCCGCGCGCGACCATGACGGCGTCGGCGGCTTCGACGATGGATTCGATTTCGGTCAGCGCCGAGGGCTTTTCGATCTTGGCGATGATGCCGGCGCGTTCGCCGATCAGCGCGCGGGCTTCGTGTACGTCCTCAGCATGCTGCACGAACGAGAGCGCGATGTAATCGACGCCGAGATCGAGGGCGTAGGCGAGATCTTCCCTATCCTTCTCGGTGAGCGCCGAGATCGGGATGCGGCGCGTGGGGACGTTGACGCCCTTTTGGTTCTTGAGCGTGCCGCCGAAATCGACGCGCGCTTTCAGTTGCGTGCGGCCGCGTTCGGTGATGGTGAGCTGGAGCTTGCCGTCGTCGAGCTTCAAGATATCACCGGCTTCGAGCGCGTTGACGAGTTCGGGATGCGGCATGCGGATGAGGCCGGCGCTGCCGGGTTCGGTGGAGGCTTCGATGGTGACGATGTCGTTGAAGCGAAGTTTGATCTCGCCGCCATCGAACATGCCGACGCGGATTTTCGGACCTTGGAGATCGGCGAAGACGCCGACGGGGGTGCCGGAATGCGCTTCGGCGGCGCGGATCGAGTCCATGCGGCGGGCGTGATCTTCGCGGGCGCCATGGCTGAAATTCAGGCGGAAGCAATCGACGCCGGCCTGGATCAGAGTCGCCAATCGCTCCGGCGCATCGCTGGCCGGGCCCATCGTAGCGACGATCTTACAATCGCGTGCGCGCATGCTCTCTCCGTTGGAGCGAGACATTCAGTGCGTTGCGGGGAAAGTCCAGTGCGTCACGCCCCTCCCCTTGTGGGGAGGGGTTGGGG
>JBEBHI010000056.1:0-19828 GCA_040080935.1 Terricaulis sp. | reverse complement strand
CAACACCAGATCGTCGCCTTTCCAGACGCGCTTGGTCAGTGCGTCGAAGCCTTCTTGTGAGAGCACACGTGCGCCGTTGATCATGCCGCCGGTAGCGTAAGCTTCGTAGAGGCGCGCAACCGCGAGCGCGGTGCCGTGACCGTTGGCGGCAGGAATCTCGATCTTGCGCCATTGCGTAGACCCGCGCGTCGGCGCCGCCCACTTCGTGAAGAACGCCGCCTTGCGCGGCAACGTGATCTCGCCGAAATCACCGCCGCGCGTCGGCTTCTTCATTTCGGACGCACGCGCATGATCGCCTTCCGGCGTGCCGATCTGAAAGTCGATCCCCAGTGGAACGCAGATATCCTCGCGCAAGATTGTGCCGAGCGAGCGCCCGGACACGCGGTGCGCAAGTTCGCCCGCGATGTAACCCCACGTCATCGGGTGATAGCCGCTCGCGCTTCCCGGCGCCCAGATCGGTGCAAGCGCGGCGATCGCTTCGCTGCACGCCGCAGGATCGAGCCACAAGTCTGGATCAATCGGTTCGAGAAAACCTGGCACACCAGCTTGATGCGCGAGCGTTTGGCGTACTGTGACTTTGTCTTTGCCGTGCGCGCCAAACGCGGGCCAGACCGACGCTGTCGCTGCCTCGTAATTCAACTCGCCGCGATCAACGAGCAGCGCCATGACTAGCGCGCCGATCCCTTTGGTCGTCGAATACACCGGCACGATCGTGTCTTCGACCCAAGGACGTGTTTGTTCGCGGTTGGCCCAACCGCCCCAAAGATTCACGATGACTTCGCCGTCGCGCACCGCCGCAAAGGCCGCGCCCATCTCCTCGGCGAGCCCCGCGTCGAACGCTTCGCGCACGCGCTCGAATCCAGGCCCGACGAATCCTTCCGCCATCACGCCATCTCCAGATGGCGCGCGCGCGGCCATGTCACCGGTTCGTCGAGCCAGCCTTGCGCTTCCGGCAACAACAGATCCTCGCTATCGGCAGCCATCGAACGAACGATGACGTCATACACGGCGCCGGTCGCGCCTTCGAGCGCGATCGCCGGCGCGTCACCGCGCACGCGGCGGCCAACAAATAGCGCAGAGAGGAGGTCGCCGGTTCCTTTCGGTGCGCGCGGCAGGCGTGCAGTTTCGCAGAACCAATCGCCGGTTGGTTGCGAGAGTAAATTGCCTAAGCCGAGCGCGGTGCGGATCGAAGAGCAGAGTACCGGCTTGCCAATGCGCTTTGCCGCTTCGCGCGCGGTGGTGAGGCTATCGACGGTGCGTCCGGTGAGCAGGCCAAGCTCGAACGCGTTCGGCGTCAGCCAATCGGCATGCCGCCAAAGGCCGTTGAGCATGGCGTCGGCGATGGCATCGCTCACGAAGAGCTTGCCTTCATCGCCCAACACCGGGTCGCAAACGAAAATCGCCTTCGGGTTCGATTTCTTGATGCGCTCGATCGCGTCGAGAATGACGGGCACTTGCTCGGCAGTGCCAAGATAGCCCGTCAGCACCGCATCGATCTCAGCAAAGATGCCATCCGCTGCCAAGGCTTCGAACAAAGCCGCCAAGGTTTCCGCCGGGATCGGCCCACCACCCGGCGCGCCATGATCGGGGCGGCGCCCAAGCAATGTCGTCGGCGCCTGCAGAACGCGCACGCCGAGCCGTTCCATCGCGAAGGCCGCGACAGAATTGCCGACACGGGCGCCGACCACCTGGCTTTGGATCGACAGAATCGTCTTCACGCGGCTAGAAAACCTCAGCTGGCGATGTTCGCCTAGCCTCTATCCCCGAGCGAGAGATGACAGCAAGACCGCGCCGTTCCTGCCTCTATATGCCAGGCGCAAACGCAAAGGCACTGGAAAAGGCAAAGACGCTGCCTGCCGATGTGCTGTTGCTCGATCTTGAGGACTCCGTCGCGCCCGAAGCGAAGGAGACGGCGCGCGATCAGGTCGCGAGCGCGGTGAGAGGGGGAGGCTACGGCAAGCGCGAGGTCGTCGTACGCATCAACGGCGTGGGCACGCCGTGGTGTGCCGATGATTTACAGGAGCTTGTGACGGCTCCGCCAGATGCAGTGCTGGTGCCGAAGGTCGAAACGGCAAAACAGATTCATGACCTCGGGGTGGCGCTGGACATCCTGAATGACGGGTACATCTTGAATGATCAGCACGTCACTCCGTCTCGAGGCGTCGCTCTCTGGATCATGATCGAAACGCCGCGCGCGATTTTCAATTTGCCTGAGATCGTCGCCGCGGCGGCCGAGTCACGGCTGCAGGTGCTGGTGATGGGCTTAAACGATCTCGCGAAGGAAACGCGCATGCGCCCTGGCGCCGATCGCACTGCGTTCCATTGGGCTATGTCTCAAACGGTGACGGCTGCGCGATTGCAGGGGCTCACAGTGATTGACGGCGTGTTCAACGACATCTCCGACAGCGATGGCTTCGAAGCGGAGTGCCGGCAGGGGTTGGAGTTTGGGTTCGACGGTAAGACGCTGATTCATCCAAGTCAGATCGAGTTATGCAACTCAGTGTTCTCGCCGACACCCCAAGAAGTCGCGCGAGCGCGAGCCGTGATCGACGCGTTCGCGCTGCCTGAGAATGCGGGCAAAGGCGTAATCAAGGTCGATGGCCGGATGACGGAACTCTTGCACCTCGAAGAGGCGAAGCGCGTTGTCGCGGTGAGCGAAGCGATCGAGAGCCTTAGCGCATGACCAAATCCAATCCCGGCAATTTCTTCGAGGACTTCACGCCTGGCCAGCAGATCGCGCACGCGACGCCGCGTACGCTCTCGGAAGCGGATGCCGCGCTCAACATCGCGCTCACTGGCGCACGCCACGCACTCTTTAGCGGCGATAGCTTTGCGCAGGATTGCGGATTGCCCGGCGCGCCAATCGATCCGCTGCTCGTGTTTCACACCGTGTTCGGCAAAACTGTGCCGGATATTTCGCTGAATGCCGTTGCTAACCTCGGCTACGCGGAAGGCCGCTTTCTGACGCCCGTTTATGCGGGCGATACGCTTTCGGCGGTGTCGGAAGTGCTGGGGCTCAAGGCCAACTCGAACGGCAAGACCGGCGTCGTCACCGTGCGGACCACCGGCTTCAATCAGGATGAAGAACCGGTGCTCAGCTACGTGCGCTGGGTCATGGTCAACAAGCGCGACGCGAGCCTCACAACGACGGACTCGCCGCCGATCACGCCAAAGAACGTCGTGCCACCGAACGAACTCACGTTGCCGCCTGGACTCGATTTCTCAAACTACAACTGGACGCTCGCGGGTTCGCCGCACGCCTTTGAAGACTACGAGGTTGGCGAAAAGATCGATCACGTCGACGGCATGACGGTGGAGGAGGCTGAACATCAGCTCGCGACGCGCCTCTATCAAAACACCGCGAAAGTGCACTTCGATGCCTTGGCGCAGAAGGACTCGCGCTTCGGCCGCCGCCTGATCTATGGCGGCGTCGCCATTTCGCTTGCGCGCGCGCTTTCGTTCAACGGCCTCGCCAACGCGCAGCTGATGCTTGGCATCAACGGCGGACGGCACGTCAATCCGTTGTTCGCTGGCGATACGCTCTACGCTTGGTCGGAAGTGCTTGCGAAGGACGATCTAGGCGACATAGGCGCACTTCGTTTGCGGCTCGTCGCGGTCAAGAACCAAAACTGCGCCCCGTTCCCGTTCAAGAACGAAGCTGGCGAGTACAATCCAAACGTCGTGCTCGATTTCGATTATTGGGCAGCGATCCCGAAACGCTAGTGCGTGGCGTCGCCCTTCGACACGCTCAGGGTGACGCCATTTCGCACGCGTCGCCAGGTAGCGTCAGCCTGAGCTTGTCGAAGGCGGCGCGGACTCGGCCGCGGGTTTGCGCCGCCTAAACAGCGTCAGCAGAGAGAAGATCGCCGCAATCAGCAAGCCGCTGTGCGTGACGACATAACCCTCCTCTTCCTTCACCGTGATGTTGGAAGCCAGCGTTTGCGAAAGCTCGTTTTGCTGATCGGAACTGAAGAACGGATTGTCGCCGATCTGCGCTGACTGTTCTTGCTGACCCTCGGCGATCTGCCGCTGCATCTCGGTGCGCATGTTCTCGACGCCGTAGTAGGAAACGGCGATCCCCAGAACGGACGTCACCAGCATCGTGATCGCCGCCGCCTGCATCTTGGTGAAAAGGCTACAGGCGAGCCCCGCCAAGATGATCGCGAATGCAACGATGATGATGACTGCGGGCTCTGCATCATCGGTGCGATTGGATGTATCGACATTGGCGAGCGGACCTGCGGGCTGTGGGTCACCCGTCATCAGCTGCCAGCCGGTCGCGGTGAGGATGTCAGTGTTCGAACACGAGACCGTCACCCACGGCAGGAAAAAGCCAAGTAGCGCGACCAGCTTGCCGATGCGCGCGATCTGATTGAAATCGATGAACATCAGTGTTCGGCCTCTTGCTGACGCAGCACCCAGCGGTGCATGCGCGCTTCCAGCACATCCATTGGCACTGCGCCGGCGCTCAGCAATTCATCGTGAAACGCGCGAATGTCGAAGCGATCGCCAAGCGTTTGGGTCGCTTCACGACGCAGACGCTGCATGGTGAGCTCGCCGATCTTGTAAGCCAGAGCTTGTCCTGGCGTGGCGACGTAGCGCTCCAACTCAGTCTGAATGTTGTGGGGTGAAAGCGCGGTGTTTTCTGCAAAGCAGCGGCGCGCTTGCTCGATGTCCCAGCCCATCCAGTGAATGCCGGTATCCGCAACCAAGCGGCACGCACGCCACATCTCATAGCTCAAGCGTCCAAAGCGCTCATACGGCGTGCGGTACATGCCCATGTCTTCGCCCAGCGACTCCGCATAGAGCCCCCAGCCCTCGACAAAGGCGGTCTCAAACGCGTTTCGACGGAAATAGGGAAGTTCGCCCAACTCTTGCGCGCGCGAGATCTGCAAATGGTGTCCGGGCATCGCTTCGTGCAGCGTCAGCGCCGGTAGTTCATAGAACGGCCGCTGATCCAAGTGCGTGGTGTTGACCCAATACGTGCCGGATTGCCCAAGCGCGGCGCTGCCTTGCGTGTAATACGCGGTCGTCGAACCTTCCGCTTGCTCGGGCGGAATGACGCGAATGCCGTAAGACAGACGCGGCAGCGTTCCGAACAGACGCGGCAATTGCCCATCCGCACGCTTTGCGACTTCCGACGCGTGCTCGACGAGATCTTCAGGCGTGCGAGCATAGAATTGCGGGTCGGTGCGCAAGAAGCGTTGGAACGCAGCGAAATTGCCGCGGAAACCGCTAGCACGGATTTCCGCTTCCATCAGCGCCCGAATGCGCGCGACTTCTTGATTGCCGAGCTCGTGAATCTGTTCGGGCGTCATGTCGGTCGTCGTGTAGGAGCGCACGAGGTAGCGATAGAGATCCTCGCCGCCCGGTACGGAGCGCAAGCCCAATCCAGGGCGCGCCGCCGGCAGATACTCAGTCTCGATGAACGTTACCGTTTCCCGATGCACCGGCAGGATTTGGTCTCGGATGATCGTGCGCGCGCGATTGCGAAAATCCTCCTTCTGCGCAGCCGGGATAGTATCTGGCATAGACGCAAGCGGCGTCAGCAGCGTCTGCTCCATCGTCGCCACCTGCGCTCGCGCCGTGGCGAGCGCGCGATCAACAATGATACGCGGCTGCGTGTATCCGGTCGCGATCCCGCGGCGGGCGTTCGCAACGTTCTGGCGGTACATCACCGGCAGCGCGCCCAGGCGCGAGAGCCACGCTTCGGCATCAGCTGCCGATTGGACCGGCGTCGTGTAGGCGAGGTAGTCGCCGAATGTGAAATAGCCATCGCCATTGCTGATTGGCGCGCGGCCAAAATCGAGATCGATGCCTTGGATGCTCTGATCGATCACACGCAACAGGTAAGCACGGTTCAGCGCGTCCTCTTCGTTCAAGCCGCGTGTCGGCACGTGCTCCAGCCGCGCCTTCAGAGCCACGAGTTCGACGCGTTGGCGCATGTCGCTCTCGTGCGATGCATCCGGCAGTAGGGACAGCGCCGCGCGATCGCCCTCGGAGGCCGATGTTAGCGGATCGTAGCGGCGCGCCGTCTGCTCATAAGCCGTGATCACGGTGGCCAAAGCCCGGTTGCCGCGCTGTTGGCTCATGGCCGGTGTGCTGGCGATGAGCAAAAGAATAGCGGCGCAGATGGCGGTAGCGCGGATCATGGAAGTCCCCCTCGAAAGCGCGCGAACGCTAGCATGCAGCGTGAGCCGATGCGCAGGTGAATCGACCATCCGCAGCGTCAATTCGTTTGATTGACTTGGGAGGGTCCGGGCCTATGTTCCGGCCCAGAATCTGACCCTATATTCAAGAACAAGAGGTCCCTGATGGCCGGTGCGCCGAGCTCGCAAGACCGTCCCATTGCACCCCATGTCAGCATCTGGCGTTGGCACGTGACGATGGCGAGTTCGATTCTCCATCGCGTCACTGGTGTTGGCCTTTATGGCGCTGCGGTTGGCGTCGCGATCTGGCTGATTGCCGCCGCGCTCGGGCCTGAGACCTACTCGCTCGTCGATACCATCCTCTCGGCTTGGTACGGGCAGATCGCGATGTATCTCATCGTCGCCGCGCTCGCGTATCACCTCGCCAACGGCATCCGTCACTTGGTGTTCGATACTGGCGCGGGCCTCACGCCCACCGATGCCGACACCAGCGCTTGGTTCGCCATTCTCTTTGCCATCGCCGCGCCCATCGGGCTGTGGGCGCTGCTCACGTTCGGAGTCTAAGCGTCATGAGCAATTCCGGACGCGGCATGCGCACGCCTCTAGGGCGCGTTCGCGCCCATGGCGCCTCAGGCGAGGGCACTGGGCATTTCATCGCGCAACGCGTGACTTCAATCGCGTTAGTGCTGCTGGCCCCGTGGTTCGTGGTCTCGGTGGCGCTCGCTGTGCGTAACGCCAGCTACCTCGCCACCATCGATTGGATCGCTGATCCGGTGAACGCCGTCGGCGTCATTTTGCTCGTCGCGATCGGTCTCTATCATATGTCGATTGGGATGCAGGAAGTGATTGTCGACTACATCCTGAAGCCATCGACCAAGATGATCCTTCTCTTCCTCAACACCGCGTTCCCGCTTGTGCTTGCTGTCGGCGCCATTTTCGCCGTCCTTCTCGTGAATTTCGGAGTCTGATCCGTTGGCCGCTTACACTTGGATCGATCACACGTTTGACGTCGTCGTGGTGGGCGCCGGCGGCTCTGGATTGCGCGCAGCACTCGGCGCTGCTCAAGCCGGCCTGAAAACAGCCTGCGTCACCAAAGTTTTTCCAACGCGCTCACACACGGTCGCCGCACAAGGTGGCATCTCTGCATCACTCGGCAACATGGGCGAGGATAAGTGGCAGTGGCACATGTTCGACACCGTCAAAGGGTCGGACTGGTTGGGCGACCAAGACGCGATCGAATATCTGACGCGCAACGCTCCGGCCGCCGTCTACGAACTCGAGCACTGGGGCGTGCCGTTCTCGCGCACCGAAGAAGGCAAGATATACCAGCGCGCCTTCGGCGGTATGACCAAGAATTTCGGCGAAGCGCCAATCCAGCGCACCTGCGCCGCCGCTGACCGCACCGGTCACGCCATGCTGCACACGATGTACGGCCAATCGCTTCGCCACGCCGTGGATTTCTTCATCGAGTACTTCGCGCTTGATCTCATCATGGATGACGAAGGTGTTTGCCGCGGCGTAACTGCCTGGAAACTCGATGACGGCACGCTGCATCGCTTCCGCGCACAAACAGTCGTGCTCGCCACTGGCGGTTACGGTCGTGCTTATCTCTCTTGCACGAGCGCACACACCTGCACCGGTGACGGCGGCGCCATGGTCCTGCGCGCCGGCTTGCCGCTGCAGGATATGGAATTCGTGCAATTCCACCCGACCGGCATTTTCCCCGCCGGCTGCCTCATCACCGAAGGCGCGCGCGGCGAGGGCGGGTACCTCACCAACTCGAACGGCGAGCGCTTCATGGAGCGCTACGCGCCGACGGTGAAGGATCTTGCGCCTCGCGACATGGTGAGCCGCGCGATGACGCTTGAAATTCGCGAAGGCCGCGGCGTCGGTCCGAATAAGGATCACATCAATCTGCACTTGGATCACCTCGATCCGAAAGTGCTGCACGAGCGCCTGCCCGGCATCTCCGAGAGCGCCAAGATTTTCGCCGGCGTCGATGTCACGCGCGAACCGATCCCGGTGTTGCCGACAGTTCACTACAATATGGGCGGCATCCCAACGAATTATCACGGCGAAGTCGTCACACTGAAGAACGGCAATCCCGACGAAGTCGTGCCAGGTTTGATGGCCGTCGGCGAAGCTGCGTGCGTTTCTGTGCACGGCGCCAATCGCCTCGGCTCAAACTCGCTGATCGACTTGGTCGTGTTCGGACGCGCTGTTGGTCTGCGTTGCGCCGACAAACTCAAAGCCAACGCCTCGCAGCCGTCGCTGCCAGCGAACGCAGCAGAGAGCCATCTCGCGCGCTTCGATAAATTCCGCAACGCCAATGGCGGCACACCGACGGCGCAGCTTCGCGATAAGATGCAGCGCACGATGCAGGATACCTGCGCCGTCTATCGCACCGGCCCCGTGCTGGAAGAGGGCGTGCAGCGGATGGAAAAGGTTTGGGCCGAAGCGCCGGACGTACGCGTCACCGATCGCTCAATGATCTGGAACACCGATCTCGTTGAAACGCTCGAGTTCGACAACCTCATCGCGCAAGCCGTCGTCACCGTCGTCGGCGGCCTCAACCGCACCGAGTCACGCGGCGCCCACGCGCGCGAAGACTTCCCCGATCGCGATGATCAGCACTGGATGAAGCATACGCTCGCCTGGCTCGACACCAAAACTGGCAAGGCAAAGATCGACTATCGCCCCGTGCACACCAACACGATGACCAACGAGGTTGAGTACATCCCGCCGAAGAAGCGGGTGTATTAGGCGGTGCGCGCTGCCCGCTTAGTTGTTATCGCGTTGGCGGCGCTGATGACCGGGGCCACCGCCGCCCCTCCATCAGAGATGTTTTCGCCTTGGGTGAATGCGCGAGTTGAATTCGGTGAACGCGCGTTCCGCGCGGACACCGCTCAAACGCTGATGCGCATGCGACTGAGCTTGGCGAAGACGGTCGTCCTCACGGAGGATGTTCGCTTCGGGCGAGGTGAGCCAATGCTCAACGCGTTCTATCACGTCGTGCCAGCTGGTAGCGTGCTCTACGTCTTGGGCCGGCAGCAGTCCGAAAAGATCGTCGCCTGCACCACGACCGACACCCACGTCGCGGCCAACATCTTTGTGCGCGAAGGCAGAATCGAATCTCCGACCTGCCTGGTTGATAGCGAGCCAGATGGTCGCTTCGATGCCGTGACTTGGGGCGCTTGGTCACCCCGAACGCATGCGCTGCGCGTGCAGAACGTCGTCGAACATGATCCGCCAGTGGCGATTGACCGGCCCTATGAGTTGATCGATGCACCCGCAGACTTCGCCGAAAGCCAGTTCATCGAGGTTCAATTTTCCGTCTTTCCCGAGCGCGGCGTCGTCGAAGCTAGCGTCCGCGGTCCAGATGGTGCTGTGTTGCGCCGGGAGCGGCTCAATCTCCGTCGCGTGCGCGACGTGCGAACGTTTGCGTTCTTCGGTTGCGAGATCGAGATTGCGCGCGTGAGCGAGGATGAATTTTCTTGGCGACCGCTTAGCACGCCACACGAGGGAGAGCCGTTTCGCCTTACGTGGCGCGGCGACTGAAGTTTGATGGAGGCGAACCTCCGATAGGTTGATCTTGCCTTGGGCGCACATGGCGCAGCGTCACTCTTGACGCTGCAACAATGGCGGGCCTTCACTCCTACCAATACAGCTGCGCCCACCGCAGCGAGGGAGAAACGCACATGGCTCAAATCGGTTACGTCTGTCTCGGCGCCAGCGACTTTGATCGCGCGTGCGCTTTCTACGATGCGCTGACGCCGGAGCTTGGCGGCAAGAAGCTTTTCCCGACGCCGCACGGTCAGATGTATCGCCTGGGATCGGGCGCAATGCTGATGGTGACGCGCCCTTACAATGGCGAGTCCCAACATCCGGGCAACGGAACGATGCTCGCAATCAATGTCGATGCGCAGGAAGACGTGCCGCGCCTCTACGAAAAAGCAATCTCGCTCGGCGCCACTTGCGAAGGCAAACCCGGCGCGCGCGGCGCCTTCGGCGATTTCGCCTACTTCCGCGATCTCGACGGCAACAAGATCGCCGTCTTCTGGACCGAGCGTCAGAAGAAGCAATAGGGCCTCAATCCAGAGGATACGCGCCACGGTTCGCAGGTTGGAGCGCGGGGCTCCGCCCCGCATTTTTCCAAGTGTATCAAGGATAAAGCCGCCAATGCGGGCCGGAGGCCCGCGCTCCAACGTGTTGGATACGCGCAAACTTATCCTACAGCGAAAAAGCGAGCGTAGAGTTGGCTCTGCCGCACACGGGAGGTTTCGAAGAGCTCCGAAAACTTTGAAATGTGCGGCAGCGATCGGCGGGAGTGATCGAAGCGATGTTTCGCGGAGATCCATCAAAATGTTTGCGGGGAGTGAAACCGCAAAGCCCAGAGCAAACGGAAGCTCTGCCCGTTGAACCGGCGAATTGGGTACTGGAGCTAAGCCCCGCGGCACATGATCCTTCGATGGAGGGTAAGTGCCGAAAGCGGGGAGATCATAAGCAAACTACCGCTCATGGTTTTTGATCCGCGCCCATCGTTCAGGAGGCGAGCTGGCCATCGTCAGCGTTCTACAACTCCTCGATCCCAGGCCGGGAAAAACGATCGTGCAAAACGGGGCGCGTGAAGCGCGCGCGATGGTTGGAGACTTCCATCGCTCCCTACAGAGACTACTCAGCGCGGATCACGCGCCCCGGACTCCCAACAGGGAGGGAAGCATCACCAAGCACGACGCCTCACGGCGTCGGCGCCGGCGTGGTCGTGGCCGGATCTTCCTTTTGTCCGCGCCGGATCGCCTGATTGAGGATGTCTTCGAGCGGATTGCGTGGACGTTCCGGCTGTGCCGGCTGTTGCGCCTGACCATCCGCTGGCGGCTGCGCTGGCGTTTCGCCTTCCGCGGGCGGCGTTGTCGTTGTCGCCGGTTGGCGGCCGAACAGCGCATCGCCCAAGCGGCCGAGCGGATTGTCCTCGCCTTGCCGGTTTAAAATATCGCGCAACTGGTTCTGCACCACTTCTTCAATAGCGACGCGGAACTGCACATGCGACCAGGGCCCAGTAATCCGGAATGGAACGCCAAGCCCGGCAATGCTCGCGTCGCCGCCTTGCCCTTGCGCATTGTTCACAGCACGCGGCGCGATGCGCATGTCGATTGTTTGCGCGCCAATGTTCACGAGCCCTTGCCCGTCAAGGCGCACGAACGGATTGAGCAATTTGAGATTATCCGTCGCCATCACGCCGTCGGCGACGGTGAAAGTCGAAGAAAGCTCGGCGAAGTCGGTCGAAGCAGCTGCGCCGGTCGCTTGCCCGGATAGGGTTGCCTGAATCGTCCGGGCCACTTGCGCCAGGTTCACGCCCTTGAGCTCGCCATCGTTGAAGTTGAACGACGCGTTACCTCGCAAACTGCGCATGATCGCCGCCTGCGAGGCGCCTTGGCCAACAAGCGAGGCGGTGACGCGTCCGCGCCCCGCAATCCGATCAAAGCCGATCGCATCACGTAACAGCGTTTCGGCCTGAACATTCTGCGCGTTCAGCTCAACCGCGATCCGCGGCACTGAACCCGATCCGTCTGCGATCAACCGCGCCGTGCCGCCGCCGTCGTAGAGCGAAATCCGCGTCAGGCGCGCGTCTGCTGCGCCATTTGACACGCGAAGCGCCAACGCGACGTTTGAGAACTGCATTCGTTGGAACTGCAGCGTGCCCAAAGCGAGGTCGAGATTGGCGTCGAGCGCCCGCAGGCCAGAGAGATCGAGCGGGTCGCTGCTCCAAGCGGTATCGACCTCAACGCCTTCCGCGCCTTGTTGCGCCGGTGCGGGGAGGTAGGTGTTGAGATCAACTGCCGGTGCACTCAGCGCACCATTCACACGCAGCTTGCCGTTCTCTTGATTGATCAGCGTAAGATTGCCGGTCGCATTGATGCTATCCAAACGAATGGTGGCGTTGGTCAGCGCCGTCGTTTCGCCTTCGCGCGCCATTTGAGCATTCAAGCTATAATTGCCGAAGCCACCGCCTTCGCCCATCGGCGAGCCCATCCACGACAACAATTGCCGCAAGCTCGACCCATTCGCCTCCAGCGCACCCTGGAGAGCGCCATTCTCGCTGTTGAACGTGCCATCGAACGAAGCATTCAGCGGCGCTGCGCTGACAGTAGCGGTGATCGGCGTTTCGCCTTTCTCAAGCACCGCGCGCGGCAGGCCGAGGGTTGCATCGATTGTCATTCGCTGGCCACGATAGTCTAGCGCGGCCTGCAACTGCGCCGGCGCATCAAGCGATTCCAGCGCCAGGCTTGCATCGACATCTTCCAGCACCAGCGGAGCTTCGCCTTCAGCGCCTTGGAACGTGATCATGCTGTCGGAGATGCGCACGTCGTCCAGACGCAAATCTTCCAGCGTCGTTTGGTCCTCCGGGGTTTCTTCAGTAGGGAACGTCCAATTGTTGGCGCCGTCTTCCTTGGCGACCATGTTCACCTGCGCGCCTTCGAAGATGAGCTCCTTCACTTCGATCGCACCGCGCAACAGCGGCATCACCTTCACGGCAAAGACGATGCGGTTCGCCGTGATGAACGGCGCTTCGGCCGCCTCGACACCGCCGCGGCGCGAGGTTGGTTCAAAATCCGTCGGATTCGAGAGCGAAGCGTTGTCGACCGAGAAGCCAAGCGCCGGCCAAAACGAAATCTCGATATTGTTACCGAGCACAAGATCGCGACCCGTGGCTTCCTCGATGCGCCGTTCCGCTTCGCGCGCGGCGAGCTCCTTCGGGAAGAAGGCGATGAAAAGCACTACGGCGAGCATCAAAACGCCGACAAATCCGCCGACTCCGATGCCGATCCATTTCCAGTTGAGCTTCATCGCGTAACCCCTTCGGAGGAAACCTAGTGCCGTCATGGGGCAAAATCGAGCCGCTTGGCGGCTTTGCGGAACGCCTCGGGCTAGGCTATCCCCCTGTGGAATGGCCGGATTCTTCACAAATTTCTTCGACGAGCTAGGCGAGCGCCGCCGCCGGTTGCGCAAATCACTTGGCGACCGCGGCCAAACACTGGCGAGCTTCGCAGTCTTGGCCGGACTGGTGCTCGGTTCAGCCGGACTTTATCTCCGCCCATGGATGATCGGCGTCGCTGCTTGGGGCTTGGTGGTCCCGGTCGTCTTCGTGATTGGTTACGTGCTCATCGAATGGCGTCGCCAAGCCGCATTGGCGAGCGGCGCGGCGCCTGAAGCCATCGCGACGTCATATGATTGGACCGCGCGCCTGTTCTCGCTCGCATGCGCACTCGCTGGCGCGGCCGCATTTGTGATCGCATTCAGCTCCGAACCGCCAGCCCCACAAATTGAGGAGTGGGCGCCACCGGAAAACGCTGTCTCAGTCGACATCTCGCCTTGATCCCAGCGAAGGATCGCGCCCGCGTTAGCTGAGCCGAGCGCGCGAGGGAGGAATTTCCGTGGCGACCAATCCAATCGCAGGCCTGATCCCGCGTGGGTCTTTGGGCCTGAAGCTTTTGCTTGTCTGTTTGCTGGTGCTGGTGATGGGCATTCCGTTGCTTATCGTTGGCGGCTTGGTTGCCGAACGCGAGAATAGGGCGCGAGCGGTCACCGCAGAACTTGGCGCCGCGTCGGGCGGCTCGCAGGTGCTTGGCGGGCCGATGCTGCTGGTTCCGTACACGCGCAGCGTGGAGACCACAGACGATCAAGGCCGAACCCAACGCCGGATCGATCGCGGAACGTATGTTGTCTTCGCCGAGACCGGCTCCGCGGAAACAAATCTCGAAGTTGAGAGCCGCCGCCGCGGCATTTATCGCGCGGCAAGCTATGCCGCGACGACCGATTTCGACGCTGCCTTTAGCCCCGTCGCAGCGCTCAACGGCGTTGATAGCTCATATCGCTTCGACTGGTCGCAAGCGCGCATCGTCATGTTTGTGAGCGATAGTCGCGCAATCCGAAACTCCGCTGAACTCCGCTTCGCCGACGGCGCAACCGCGACGATGGAGCCGATTTCGGATCTCAGCCTCGTGCCAGGCGGCGGCGAGGTCGACACCTATTCACGCCCCGGCATTCAATCCACGCCGTCGGCGCCGTTGCCGACTTCACTGCAAGCCTTCGCCGCGCCGATCCGGCTCAGCGAGACGCCGCAGGATTTCACGGTTGAGACGCGGCTCACGTTGACTGGCGCGCAGCGCTTTTCCATCGCCGCTTTCGCACAAAATACTAACGTCACCATCCAAGGCGACCGCCGCGACGCCCGCGTCGAAGGTTATTTCCCGTCGTCGGAAGCGCTACGAGCCACGGATCAGGGCTTTGCCGTCACGTGGAGCGTGCCGCTTGTTGGGCGCGGCGCCGAGAAGGCGGCGGATCTCTCGTCCTTCAATCTCGGTCTCATCACCGGCCGAGATATGGCCGTAAGCTTTGTCTCGTCGGACGATGTCTATCGCGGGGTCGCGCGCGCCGTCGCCTACGGCATCATGTTCATCGGCATCGTCTTCCTGGCGACGCTGATCTTCGAGGTCATTAGCGGCCGCAAGGCGCACCCGGCGCAGTACGTCCTCGTTGGCCTTGCGCAATCAGTCTTCTACTTGTTGTTGCTCTCGCTTACCGAGATCATAGGCTTCTCCTCGGCATTCGCCATTGCCGCGTCCGCGACGGTGGGGCTGCTCGCATATTATGCAGGCGCCTCGTTCAAATCAGGCGCGGTGGGGGCGAGGGCGCTCGTCGGCCTCGCAGTGCTGTACGGCGCCATGTACGTGCTGATGACGCTGGAAGACTTCGCGCTTCTGGCCGGCTCAGTGGTCGCCTTTGCCGTCATCGCCGCCACCATGATCGCCACGCGGCGGATCGATTGGTACGGTCGTGGCGTGTCCGCAACCACCGGACAAAACTAAGACAATTCGCGTGCTTGACGGGCGCTGCGGCGCTCGTCAGGTATTGCGTACCATGGTCGAACTCACGCTTCCGAAGAACTCCAAGGTCAAGGGCGGCAAGCGCCACAAGGCCCGCCCTGGCGCCAAGAAAGTGCGCGAGTTCAAGGTCTACCGCTACGAGCCCGAGAGCGGCCAAAATCCAAGCTGGGACACCTACGAAGTCGATCTCTCGACCTGCGGGCCAATGGTTCTCGACGCGCTGATCGCGATCAAGAACGACATGGATTCGACCCTGACGTTCCGCCGCTCATGCCGCGAAGGCGTGTGCGGTTCGTGCGCTATGAACATCGGCGGCCGCAACACACTCGCTTGCACCAAGGGCATCGACGAATTGCCCGCCGGCACAATCACGATCTCGCCGCTGCCGCATCAGCCGGTGCTGAAGGATTTGGTGCCGGACCTCACCAACTTCACCGCGCAGTACGCGGCGATTCAGCCGTACCTGCAAACTGTGACGCCGGAGCCAGATGGCGAGTGGCGCCAAAGCCCTGAAGAGCGCGCCAAGCTCGATGGCCTCTACGAGTGCATTCTCTGCGCATGCTGCTCGACTTCGTGCCCCTCCTATTGGTGGAACGCCGATCGCTTCATGGGCCCAGCCGCGTTGCTGCAAGCCTATCGCTGGATCAATGACAGCCGCGACGAAATGCAAGGCGAGCGCCTCGATGCGCTCGAAGATCCGTTCAAGCTCTATCGCTGCCACACGATCATGAACTGCGCGCAGGTTTGCCCGAAAGGTCTGAACCCCGCGAAGGCAATCGCCGAAATCAAAAAGGCGATGGTCGAGCGCAAGCTGTGACATTTCCTGCCGACTTCGTCTGGGGCGCAGCAACGGCGGCGCATCAGGTTGAAGGCGGCAACTGGAATAGTGATTGTTGGGCGCTCGAAAGCGCCAAGCCTTCCTTCTTCGTCGAGCATTCCGGCGTCGCTTGCGATCAGTTCGCGCGCTACGGCGATGATCTCGCGATCCTCGCTGGGCTCGGTCTCAACGCCTATCGCTTCTCAATCGAATGGGCGCGGATCGAGCCGGAAGAGGGTGCATTTTCGCAACAAGCGCTCGATCACTACAAGCGTGTCATCGACGCGTGCTGGTCGCGCAACATCCAGCCGATGGCGACCTTCCATCACTTCACCAATCCACGCTGGGTCGCGCGCGATGGCGGTTGGCAAGATGATCGCTTTCCGGAGCGCTTTGCACGCTATTGCGAAACCACTGCGAACGCCTTCGGCGATCAGCTCGCGTACGCGTGCACGATCAACGAGATCAATTTGCCGGACTCGCTCGATCAACTGATGGCGCGAGTGAAGGCAAAGTATCCAGAGCGCGTCGCCGCCGGCGAAGCCGCGATCGGCTCATCGATAGAGTCATTCTTCCTGTTCGCCGGCATCGAAGGCTACACCGCCCGCGCCATTCGCGCACACCAATTGGCGCGCGATGCCATCAAAGCGGCAGCGCCGCATGTGCCGGTCGGCATGACCATGTCGATCCAAGAATGTGAAGCAGAGCCGGGCGGTGAGGCCGCGGTCGCAGGTTACAAACAGCGCGTCTATGCGCCGTACTACGAGTCCGCCAAGCGCGACGATTTTCTAGGCGTCCAAACTTACACACGCATGCGCTTCGGCGCCGACGGCAAAGCCACGCGCCGTCCGCCACCGGAAGCTGAGCTCACGCAGATGGGCTACGAATATCGTCCGCAAGCACTTGGCGCCGCGTGCCGAGACGCGTGGGCCGCAACGCAGATCCCGATCATCGTCACCGAAAGCGGTATCGCCACGCAAGACGACAGCCGTCGCCGTGCTTTTATCCGCAGCGCGCTCGAAAGCGTCAGCGCCGCAATGGCCGATGGCGTCGATATTCGCGGCTACGTCTATTGGACGTTGCTCGACAATTTCGAGTGGATGAGCGGCTATGCGCCAACATTCGGGCTCGTCGGCGTCGATCGCCGCACGATGGCGCGATCAATCAAACCGTCCGCCGTGATGATCGGCGAAATCGCACGCGCGAATAGCTTGGAGGCCGCAACAAAAAGCGCCGACCGAGTGCTCTCGGCCGGCGCTGCTGTTGGTGTCAGTGATCGTTAGCGATCAGCGTTTCTGGAATTCAGCGTCGATCACAATCTGCGTCTGACCCCGAATGAAGCCCGGGAAGCCGTAGTCAGCATTGTTGATCAGCGCCGTGGCGTGAAAGCCAATAACGTTGCCACCACGCATGCCGCGTCCTGCGCCGATCAGTTCAACATCAAACGTGATCGGCTTGGTCACGCCCTTGAGTGTGAAGTTGCCGTCGACTTGCCCGTGCGTCGCGTCGGTTTGGCGGAACGCGGTTGAAACGAACGTCGCTTCGGGAAATTGCGCTGCGTTCAGAAAGTTTGCGCCCTGCAACTCTTCCGAAAAGCCCTGCACCGGCGTCTGGATCGAAGCCGTGCTCACCGTGACGTTCACTTGGCTGGCTGTCGGCGAAGCCGGATCCCAAACCAAAGAGCCTGCAGTCGGCGTGAAGCGGAAGATCTCATACGAGAAGCCGCCGTGCGGCACGCGCGCGACAACGGCCGTGTGATTGATGTCGAGCGTGTACGTCCCGGCAGTCGCTTCGCTGAGATTGGTTTGGGCGAAAGCCGGCGCTGCGGTGAGCGCGAGCGCTGCGCCAACGATAGCGGCGGCAAACGAACGTCGATTTGAAAACATGAAAGTCCCCTGATTGGCGGCCAAGCCCATACCCTCGCGCCGCGATGTCTGCCCTTGAGCTGTGATGCACATGGCTTCGCCGCAAGTCACAGCCGTGTTACCGCCTGTTAGCTGACGGGTGTGCGGCCCAGACCCGGGCTCCAATCGTACAGCGGACGTGTGCGACCGTCATCAAAGCGGACCCCGTTTGGCGCGGTGATGAGGCCAGGGCGTGTTGCGTTCCCGCGCACAGAAAGCGCCGCTATGCCGTGCACGTTAGCCGGGATCACTTCGCCCGGATCGCTGACCCCGTTGCGGTTTTCGTCGCGCCAGAGCGCCAAGCCGCCGAGTTCACCGCCGGTGAGCTCGCCATCGCGATTGTCATCGAGCGCCCGCAGCGCTTCGAAGCCATCACTCCAGAAAACGCTCCATGTGCGTTGACCGATCAGGTCGAAGCCCGAATTTATCTGGCCGCGCCATTCCGGATCCCAGACCAACCACGCCGCATCGCTCGTCAGCCAACCTTGCGCGCGCCGATCACCAGTGCCGGCGAAATCGAACGCGACAGGGGACGCTTCGTCGATTAGGCGTGAAAACGACACATCGCGCATCGGCACGACGATTGGTGTGACGTAAACGATCGGCTGGCTCGCCTCGAGCCGTGAGCGCAGGCGCCGCAACCGCGCGCGATCGCCGTGCGAGGTCGCGAGGTGGCTCAAGTGTGCCGCCGTTTCCGTGAGAACGGCGTGATCTTCCCAGTCCGATTGCGGCTGCGACAGGCGCGGCAAGCCTTTGCTGATGATCGTGCGCAATTGGCTGCGCGCTTGGCCGGTGCGGCCGAGGCGATCAAGCACGTAGGCGTAGCCCAAACGTGCGCGCAGATTGTTGGGGTCCGTTCTGAGCGCACGCGCGTAATGATCTTGCGCCGCGTTCAAACGCAGCAACGCTCGCGCACTCGTCGTCGCTGGCGGAGTACGGGGCGTTTCAACGCGTGGCCCAAGCTGGAAATCGAAGGCGGCGCAGCGATCGTTCGGGCCGAACTGGTCCGGCGTGCCTGGAGGCTGCGGCTCATAACGGCTCGGGCGCACCTCGGAGCAGAGAATGCTGCCAGCTTCATCGAGACGGTTGTCCTCGGTGATGTACGTGAACGGCCCATCGTCACGCGCGTAGGCGAGCAGGTTAAGGCGGCCGAGCGCGAGTTCGCGCTGCGTTGGATCGATGCCTTCCATCGCTTCGACGTTCTGCAAAGCACGATCGATCGGCGCTTCGTAGATCGCCTGCGGCGGTGGCACATAAGGAATCGCGAAAGCGCTAACGGCGCTCGCCGTCAAAATCGCAATCGCCAACACTCCGGCGCGCATGGAAGTCCTCTTCTCCCAAACCCGCCCCTCGCACGACACAATCTGCGCCGCGTCGCGCGCGCCGTCTATGGCTGAATTTTCACAATCAGGAGATTTTAGGGTTGCGGTTTGGGCGGATCGCGCAAATCGCATTCAGGCCCGTTCGGATCGAAAGGCGTGTCCGGCGCGTGTGGAAGCACGCGTTCCGTATAGTATTTCAGCTTTCGAATGACGCTGGTGCTGTCGCCGACCACTTGGTCAGCCGGGATGAGCGGCCCAAACGTTAACGTGTATGTCTTGCCCTGCTTGTTGAGCAGTTCGTGAAACAGCGTGATGTCGCGCAGCTCGGCGGAAAACTTCGCGAAGGTGTGAAACCAGAACGAGTAGGGGCCGCTCATGTGCACCGGCACGATCGGCACTTCATATTTGCGCGCGAGTGAGGCCGCCGTCGGCATCCATTCCGGATCGCGCAACGCGCCGTCGCGCGTGCGTGCGAGACGCCCAGCAGGAAAGATCGCCAATGGACGTTTTGCTTCGAACGCTTCGTCCGTCATCTTCAGCGTGACACGTGTGCGTTCGCGCGTGCGTTTCGCCTGCACCCACTCAACTGGAATCAGCGTCTCGTTGAAGCGCGAGCAAACGCGTTCAGCATCTGAGTTGGCGTAAAACAGAACATCCGGCCGAGAATGTTTGACTGCATCGTAGAGCGCGATGCCGTCGGTGATGCCAGTCGGGTGATTGCCCAGGATGATGAAAGCGCCATCCTTCGGTA
>JBEBHI010000055.1:0-19896 GCA_040080935.1 Terricaulis sp. | reverse complement strand
CAGGGGCGGGAAAACGCCTCATACGGCAGCCCTTTCCATCAAACAGCCCAATTTGGTTCATGTCTGGATCAGCGGACGCGCTTTATGAGTTAGCCCGCTTCGTAAGCAGGAAGGTGTGGGATCAATGAGCAGGTTCGGGCTAGCCAAGGGCCTCCTATTCGCAATCGGGATGGCCGCGATGACCAGTTCCGCGGGGGCGCAAACCGGCGTCAACCGGAGCTTTACGGCTGTCTATTCGGTCCACGCCCGGGGCGTCGAGGCCGGCGATTTCACCTACAATTTCAATCAGACCGGCGCGACCTACACGGCCGGCGCCAATCGCGAGATGAAGGGGTGGGTTGGGGCGGCGCTCAATCGCAGCCAGGACTACACCTACAACGTGACCGGCACGGTGAACGCTGAAGGCGTGCTGCGCCCGACGACGTACACGCACCAAGGCGGCCGCCGCCGCGAAGATCGCCCGAATGGCCGCCAAATCCGCGCGGCTTTCACCGCCAATGACGTGGTCACGACGGCAACGCCCGGTCCCGCCAACATGGGTGACCCGCCGGCGACCGCTGAACAACGCCGCAACACCATCGACCAGATCACCGCCATCGCCGCCATGGCGACAGCGACAGGCGACCCCTGCGCTCGCACGCTCCGCATCTACATGGACGGTCGCGCCCGCTTCGATTTCGTCATGACGCCGAACGGCAGCGTGAGCATCGATAGCCGTGCCTATCGCGGCCCCGGTGTGCGCTGCCGGGTCCAATTTCGCCCGATCGCCGGCTTTGGCGACGCCCAGGAAGCGTCGACGCTCAGCTTCACTCTGGCGCGCACATCGAGCGGCCTGTGGGCGCCGGTAACGATTGAGATGCCGACGGATGGTGTTGGCGTTGTCCGCCTTGAGGCGCGCCGGCTCACCGTCAACGGAACGCGCCTAAGAGATTGATTGAGTTTGACTAAGCGCGAAAGGCGCGGCCAATCCCTGGCCGCGCCTTTCAAGTCTTGTGTGTTACTTATGTATTAACCGCAAGATATGGCCGTGAACGTCCAAGCAACGAATCAGTTGCGGTGATTCTCTGGTGATTCGTTCTTGTTTTCTTCTTTTCGAACAATTCCCGGTAATATTGACTAGCCGTCATTCCCGGAAAGTCACGGCTTGAATTCGCCATGGCCGGGACCCATCGTCCTCTCATGACCGCGCGCGCCAGGACCAAAGCCGTCCTGGGACCCACCAACACCGGTAAGACCTACCTCGCCACTGAGCGCATGCTTGGTCATGCGAGCGGCATGATCGGTCTGCCGCTCAGGTTGTTGGCGCGGGAGGTTTACGACCGTGTCGTGGCGGCCAAGGGCGAGGCGCTGTGCGCGCTGATCACCGGCGAAGAGAAGATCGTCCCGGATACGGCGCGCTATTTTGTCTGCACCGTTGAGGCGATGCCGCTCGATAAGGCCGTCGAGTTTGTCGCTATCGATGAGATCCAGGTCGCACGCGATCTCGACCGCGGCCACGTCTTCACCGATCGCATCCTGCATGCGCGGGGTTTCGGTGAAACCATCCTGCTGGGCGCCGATACGATGCGCCCGATGGTCAAGAAGCTGCTGCCGGACGCAGAGATCACGCACCGCGAACGGCTTTCTACCCTGGCCTATGGCGGGCCCAAGAAGATCACCAAGCTGCCGAAGCGCTCGGCGGTCGTCGCCTTTTCCGCTGACGAAGTTTACGCGATCGCCGAATTGCTGCGCCGGCATCGCGGCGGAGCGGCTGTAGTGATGGGCGCGCTCTCGCCGCGAACGCGTAACGCGCAGGTCGATCTTTATCAAAGCGGCGAGGTCGACTTTCTCGTCGCCACTGATGCGATCGGCATGGGTCTCAATATGGACGTCGACCACGTCGCGTTCGCTTCGCTCCGCAAGTTCGACGGCCATTCATGGCGCGATCTTCGGCCGGATGAGATCGCGCAGATCGCCGGCCGCGCCGGACGTTTCACGCGCGACGGCCAATTCGGCGAGACGGGTGAATGTGAGCCGTTTGACGAGGAAATCGTCGAGCGCGTGGAGGCACACGAGTTCGAGACGATCGAAGCCGTGCAATGGCGCAACGCGGAACTCAAGTTCAACACGATCGAAGCGCTTATCGCGTCACTCGAAACGCCTCCGAACCGCAACGGCTTGGTTCGGGTGCGCGGCGCTGACGATGAATTGGTGCTGCGCCGTGCGCTTGATGATTCAGATTTGTTGGATCGCGTGCGCACGCCGGAAGATGTGCGCCGTGTTTGGGAGGCGTGCCAGCTACCCGACTTCCGCAAGGTTTCGAAGGACGAGCACGTCCAGCTGGCGCTTCGGATCGCCCATTATATCATCACGCCCAAAGGCCGTGTTCCAAGCTCTTGGATTGGGGCCGAAATCGAGAAGCTCGACCGCACCGCTGGTGATCTCGACGTACTGCAATCGCGGCTGGCTCATATTCGCACCTGGACCTACGCCGCCAGCCGCGCGGACTGGCTCCAGGACGCCGAGGACTGGCGCGCGAAGACGCGTGAGGTGGAGGACAAGCTTTCGGACGCGCTGCACGAAGCGCTGACGCAACGCTTCATCGATCGTCGCACCAGTGCGTTGCTCAAAGGCTTGAAGCGCGAAGACGCTCTGTTGGCCGGCATCTCTGAAGAGGGAGAAGTCACGGTCGAGGGCCATTTCGTTGGCCGTCTCGAAGGATTGGAGTTCAAGCCCGACCCGCGGACATCTTCTGGTCTCGAGGGGCGCGCTGTTCGCAATTCAGCGATGCGAGCCCTGCGACCGGAGGTGTCGCGTCGTCTCGCGCAGATCGCGCACGCGACAGATGAGGACATCACGCTTGGCCGCGATGGCCGCGTTCATGTGAGCCGCGCCGCTGTCGCAAAGCTCACACAAGGCGCGCCCGTGCTGAAGCCGCGTCTGCAGATCATCGGCGGCGAAGAGGCGTCGGAGCTTGAGTTGAACGCGGCGCGCGAGCGGCTTGAGCTCTGGCTTGCGCAGCTGGTTGCGCATGATTTGCGCCCGCTCGTCGCGTTGGAGAATGCATGGCGCGATGGGCGTTTGCCGCCGGATGCGCGGGGACTGGCGTTTCGGCTCATCGAGAATGCCGGTGCGCTCGATCGAACCGCCGGCGATCTCGATCACATGAGCGAAGCAGCGTGCAACTCACTGCGGCGTCACGGCGTTCGGCTGGGCGTGCACACCATCTTTCTGCCTGCGCTGGTCAAACCGCGCGCCGCGCATACGCTGGCGCTGCTTTGGCGAGCCGCTTATCCGAATATCGAACAGCCACTCTTTCTGGCTCGGCCCGGCGCGCTCTCGGCGCCGCTCGAACACAAGCGAGCATGGGGCGAACTTGCCGCCGCTGGGTATCGCGCGTGCAGGCATGTCGCCGTGCGTCTCGACTTGGTGGAAAAGCTCTCAGAGGCGATCGAGAGCGATGCGCCGCCTGACGATGTCGCCCTCGCGCGTTTGATTGGCCGGCCGGTGCGCGAGCTTGCAAGCATTCTGATCTCGCTGGGCTATCACCAAGTTCCGGCGGAAGAGGGCAAGCCAGCGCGCTGGCGGCGCTCGAAACAGAAGCGCAAAGGCCAGGTGGCTGCCGCGCAGGACAACGCCTTCTCGGCGCTCGCCAATCTGCTGCCGTCAACGAACGCGCCGCCGCGCCGCCGCCGGGGCGGGCCCTCTTGAGCGAGCGGCAACGCATCGACGTCTGGCTCTTCCGCGCTCGTTTCACCAAGACACGCGCGGCGGCGACGCGTTTGGTTGCGGAAGGAGGCGTCCGTATCATCCACGACGGCATCCCGCGCCGGTTGGAGAAGCCCTCGGTCGAGGTCGCGCCTGGCGACACGTTGATGTTCCCGCACGGTGGGAAGCTGTTGGCGATCAAGGTGAAGGCGCTCGGCGCGCGCCGCGGTCCGGCGAGTGAGGCGCGTTCGCTCTATAGTGAACTTGACGCAGACGCGTTCGCTTGACGTTCGCGGCCTCTCTCGTCATGTCAGCGCCCAAAGCGGAACTGGGCCAATGACCTACATCGTCACCGACGCATGCGTGCGCTGCAAACTGATGGACTGTGTCGAAGTCTGCCCGGTGGACTGCTTTTACGAGGGCGAGAACTTCCTCGTCATCCACCCTGACGAATGCATCGATTGCGGTGTCTGCGAACCAGAGTGCCCAGTCGACGCCATCAAGCCGGACAGCCAAGATGAGCCAGACGGCAAGTGGCTGAAGGTCAACACCGAGTTCTCGAAGGTCTGGCCGAACATCACGGTCAAAGGAACGCCGCCGGCGGACTCCGACACCTTCAAGGACGAGAAGGGTAAATTCGAAAAGTACTTCAGCACAGAGCCGGGAAACGGCGACTGAGCAGGTGCGGCACGGCTAGCTTTAAAATCGCCAAAAACTGTGGTATACAGGTTCCAGAGATCGGGACGTGCGCAAGGCGTCCCGAACAGCTGGATCGATCCATAGCGCAAATTCTGCTCGGTTTTGGGGAACAGAGGGCCAAAAACAGGCCTTATGGCTCCTTTTGCCTTGTGTGAGCGGAAGTGACGTTGAGGAAAGACCCGGTTGTTTCAAAAGAACATCGTGGGACACGGAGATTCCAAATATGCAGACCGCCCAACCGTCGATCGCTTTCCGCCCCGGTGACCATATCGTTTATCCGGCCCACGGCGTTGGCCGTGTCATGGGCGTCGAGCAGCAATCGGTGGCTGGCATCGCGCTGGACGTGTTCGTGATCTCGTTCGAGCAGGACAAGATGACTCTGCGCGTTCCGACCACCAAGGCCCGCTCATGCGGTATGCGCGCACTCGCCTCGAGCGACGTGGTCGATCAGGCCATGAAGACGCTCCAAGGCCGCGCCCGCATTAAGCGCACCATGTGGAGCCGCCGCGCTCAAGAATACGAAGCGAAGATCAATTCGGGCGACCTTGTCTCGATCGCCGAAGTGGTCCGCGACCTCCACCGCGCCAGCGACCAGCCGGAGCAATCCTACTCAGAGCGCCAACTCTATGAGAGCGCCCTGGACCGGATGGCTCGGGAACTCGCTGCCGTTGAAAAGGTCAGCCGCGACGACGCAGTCACGAAGGTGACGGCTTCGCTGGCTTCGAAGAAGCAGTCCCAAGCCGCCGCCTAACCGGCCGCTTACAACTGAGAATAGAGAAGGCCGGGCTGCACGCCCGGCCTTTTTCTTTGGCCCCAAACGGCCCGCTCAAGCGTTCGTGATCTGCACATGTCGCGTCTCGCGCGCCGTGCCTGTGAACCTGTCACGAGCTGGAGCGTACACATAAGCATGGCGCTTTCCGAAACCGCAGAACTTCAACGAGGCGCACAGCGCTTCCTCCGCGCTGCGATGCGCAAACCGATGCTCGGCGCCGAGCACGAGCGCGATTTGGCCCGGCTCTGGCGTGACGAGCGCGACGAACACGCGCTGCATGAGCTCACAATGGCTTACATGCGCTTGGTCGTCGCGATGGCCTCGCGCTTTCGCCACTACGGCTTGCCGCTGAGCGATCTGGTGCAAGAGGGCAATGTTGGCCTGATGCAAGCGGCGATGCGCTTTGAGCCGGATCGCGAAGTGCGGTTCTCGACCTATGCGTCATGGTGGATCCGTTCGGCGATGCAGGACTTCGTTTTGCGCAATTGGTCGATCGTTCGCACGGGTACGACATCGGCGCAGAAGGCTCTGTTTTTCAACCTTCGCCGCTTGCGCGCGCGCATCGGTGACGTGGGCGACGCGGTGATGAGCGCGGAGGCCACGTCGAAAGTCGCGAAGGCGTTGCGGGTGCCTGAACACGACGTGCAGTCGATGGCGGCGCGGCTGTATGCGCCAGATCGTTCTCTCAATGCGCCTCTCACGGATGACGGCGACGGTGAGTGGCAGGACTTGCTGCCTGACAGCGCCGCCGGGCCTGAAGCGGTCGTGATGGAATCGCATGACAACATCGCGCGGGCTGAGCTGGTGCATGATGCGATGAGCGAATTGTCCGATCGCGAGCAGATGATCATCCGCGAGCGCAAGCTTGAGGAAGAGGCTGTGACGCTGGAGGCCTTGGGCGAGCGGCTCGGAATTTCCAAAGAGCGCGTTCGCCAGATCGAAGGCAATGCGCTGGAGAAGTTGCGGCGGGCGCTGATTGCGCGTGTCGGCGATCCAGTGGCTGCTGGCTATGTCGGCTAGTCCGTGACGACTTCCATCTGACTTGAATGATCGATGCAGAGCTGCGGCTCATCGTGGAAGACGCCTAACGGCCCACGCACGCGCACTTTCGCGCCGTTGAGTGTCTCGAGGTCGGGTCCGTCCCAGGCCCCGAAGCTCTCGCCGAATAGCACGACCGAGAAAGGTGGATCGACGGCGCCTTCCACGCGCAAGGAGGCGCGGCGATCGAACACTTGAGCTTCGGCAATACGGCCTTCAACGATCCGGAACGGGGCATCGCCGCGCGTACAATTAGCGTTGGCTTCAATCGCGACGCGTGCTGCGGCTCGCGCTGTAAGCGGCCGATAGGCGCGCTCGCCCCACATGCCGCGCTCGGCAGCTCGGGCGCGTCGCTCAACCGCCAATAGTTCAGTAGCGCGCGCGTGATTTTTCGGACGGGCGCGTACGTACGCTGCACCCCGCGAGACCAATTCGTGTTGTAGCCAAAACCAGCGGCCGCCTTCGCTCTTTACGAACACATGCGCGATGGCCGCCTCACGCGGCGCTTCCTCACCTTCTCGTGGACGGCCAACCCAGCGCCGCTCGCCGCCGTACGTGAGCAGCACCTCTCGATGCAAGACTAACGCCTCGAGTTCGCCTTGCGATTGGGCAGCGTACGGCGCTTCGCCGCTCGGCGCATCAATCTCAGCAAGGAAGACTCGCGTGCCATCCTCAAGCAGCAGGGTGGCGCCGGCAAAGACGCGAACGACGCGCCCTTCTTCACCGCGCTCTAAATCGCCGATCTGCGGCCCGCATGCGGCAAGCAGCAGGAGCGAGGCAAAGATAACCGCGCGCATCAGTAGCCGCCGGCCATCCCGTCTTTGCGCATCTCGGTCGCGGCTTCATAGACGCCGTTGGGATGGCGCATGATCGCTTGGTATCCGCCGAACGATCCGTCCGCCGGTCGAATGCGATGGCCGCGCCGTTCAAGCTCTGCGCGCACCGCTGGCATGATGCCGTTCTCCATGGCAACGAAGCCGGTGCCATCCGGCTCTTCGCCCGTTGGCTCGACGCCGCCGTAGAAGCGATAGCGCGCCGCATCGCCCGCGGCCTGCAGATCGAGATCGTAGTCGACGAGATTGACGATGATCTGCACGTGACCTTGCGGTTGCATGTCGCCGCCCATCAAGCCGAAGGCGAGCCAAGGCTGGCCGCCGCGCAGCGCGAACGCTGGGATGATGGTTTGGAACGGGCGACGACCAGGCCGGTATTGGTTCGGGCCTGGTGAGAGCGAGAAGAGTTCGCCGCGATCTTGGAGCATGAAGCCCAAGCCATCAGGCACGAGGCCCGAGCCCATGCCGCGATAGTTTGACTGAATGATCGACACCATCATGCCGTCGGAGTCGGCGACGGCGAAGTAAGTGGTGTCGCCATCGATCCGCATTTCTGCGTGTGGCGGTGGCGGCATGGTGGTGTCGTTGTGAATGAGGGCGCGGCGTTGCGCCGTGTAGTCGTCCGTCAGTAAACGGCGCACGTCGAAATGCGTGAACGCGGGGTCGCCGTAGAATTGGGCGCGATCCGCAAAGGCCAGACGCGTGGCTTCGATTTGCGTGTGCAGAGAGTCTGCGGAGAGAAAGCCCATTTGACGGAGGTTAAAGCCGTCGAGGATGCGCAGCGTTTGTAGTGCAACAACGCCTTGCGAATTCGGCGGCAACTCGCAGACTTCGACATCACGATAAGGCGCGCAAACCGGATCGACCCATTCGCCTTGGTGGCGGGCGAAATCATCGTAGCGCAGATAGCCGCCGATGCGGCGCATGTAGCTGTCGATCGTGCGTGCGATGGGGCCGCGATAGTAAGCATCGCGCCCGCCTTGAGCGATGAGCTCGAGCGTGTTTGCGAGATCAGGGTTATAGAACAACGAATGACCGTCCGGTTGTATGCCGGCTCGCGCGTGCAAGTTGCTGGCTTGCACTTCGGGGCTGCATACAACCGGACGACAGCTTGTGATGATGATTTGAGTGGGGTCAGGATCGCGAAAGTACGTTGCGCGCGCGTTGTCGAATTCCTCCAAGCGGCCAGCGCTGAACTCCGTCTCCAACCGCCGCCGATTGTTCGCCCAATACATCGCGATTGTTTGCGGGATCGGCGCGCCTTCGCGGGCGTAGTGGATTGCTGGCGCGAGCAGCTCGGCCATGGGCTTGCGACCGAAGCGTTCGTGCAAAGCAAACCAGCCATCGACAGTGCCCGGTACGCTTACGCTCGCGGCGCCGAAACTTGGCACGGCGTTTGGGTTGCCCTGGCGACGCGCGACATTGCGCAATGTCGCCAGCGAGAGCCCGCGGGGCGAGCGGCCCGAGCCGTTGTAACCGTACAGGCGTTGCGTGCGCGGGTCCCAGACGATGACGAAGATGTCGCCGCCAATGCCGTTGGCCGTTGGCTCAACCAAGCCAAGCATCGCGTTTGCAGCGATTGCCGCGTCGATCGCGGTGCCGCCGCTGCGCATGATGTCGATGGCGGTCTGTGTCGCGAGCGGGTGTGCCGTCGCCGCTGCGCCGTGAGGGGCAACGACAGGAGAGCGTGAGGCAAAGCTTTGGCCGGAGACGCGCTCGCCGCGGCCGAAGTTCGGATCACGCGGCGGAGCGTCTTGCGCGACCGCGCTCGTGCTCAGCAGCGCGGCGCCCAGCAATGCTGCCGCTAGCGCGCGCGATTTTGTTTGAGCCATGCTTCGCCCCCTAATACGGGACGCACTCAAACAGGTGCGGCGGCGTCCGGCAAACGAATTGCGGCCCGTGATGTCATGCCTGGCTTTTGCGCGCCCGCAGCAAAGCGCTGATGAAGCCGATTGCTGCGAGCGCGCTGGTTCCCGCACCGGTCAGTGCGAGCCCCAGGCGCAGCGACTCTTCCCCGCCAATCAAATCGGCGATGAGCGTCACCAAGGTCGGCGCGACACCGAAGCCAATGATCGCGCCGATCACGATGAACGCGCCGAGACACACGCCTCGGATCTCGTTTGGAACGAGCACGGCGATGGCGGCGGCGGTTACCAGGCCGGTGATCGCGCCGCATGTCAGCAGCAGCCACAGCATCCAAGCAAAGCTTGTCGCGTCCGGCATCATCGAGAAGAACGCGCCGGGAATTGAAAGCACCGCAGCGATCACCGCGCCGATGAGAATGCCGCCTTTGATCTTGCTCTTATGCCCGAAGTCGGCAGCAAAGCCGCCGAACACAGCGCCGACGAGGCCGGACGCGAGGATCACGCCGCCCATCCAGCCGCCATATTGTTCGGGTGTAAGGTTGTAGTGGCGCTCAAGCACGGGCGCGGCCCAGATGCTCGCAGCGGCGTCGGCCATGACAACTGTGACTTGGCCGATGAAGAGGGGCGCGAGCAGGCCGCGACGCTCCCAAAGTTCGCGCAGCGCAACCGACAAAGCCGGGTTCGCTTCGGAAATTTCTTGGCGCGCGGGTTCGCGGATGGTGAGCAAGAGTAGCGTCAGCACCAAGCTAACGCCGGAGAACACGAGCAGCACGTTTCGCCATGGTTCGAGACCGGCGATCAGCGGCGTTGCGTGGGCGAAGTAGCCGAGCAACGCGCCGCCGAATGCGAAAGCGGCCGCAGCGCCGACCATGTTGCCGAGCGAGAGCAACATCAGTGATCGGCCGCGTGTATCTGATGTGCTCAAGTCAGCGACCATGGAGATGGCGACGGTGAGAGAGGAGAACGCGCCGATGCCGGCGAGCATGCGCGCGAGGAAGATGTGCCAGAATTCGGTGCCGAACACCGAGAGCGCCGTGCCGATGGTCCAAAGCAGCGCCAGGAAAAACAGCAACGCTGCGCGATTGCCGCGGTCGGTGATGCGGCCGACTGGGATGGCAAGCGCGGCGATTGGCAGCGAGAGCGCCAAACCCTGCAGCAAGCTCATCTGAAAATCGTTGATGTGCAGACTGGCTGCCGCGACTTCCTGTACCGGGCTGAATACGGTGCGCATCGCCGATGCGCTGCCGATTGTCGCCGAGAGCAGGAGCAGTGTCGTGAGTACGCCGCGGCGCTTCACGGGCTGAGCTGCCGCCGGAAATTCTTGTGTTGCATCAACCGGCGTCAATTGGAGGCCTCTGCTTTCAATAAATCGCCGATGGCGTCATCAAAATGGAATGCCATCGCTTTGGCGGCTGCTTCTGGGTCGCGTGCGAGAATGGCGGCGGCGACGGCGCGGTGGCGGTCGATCATCACCTGCTTCTGGCTCTGCGCGATGCGCGTGCTCCAGGCTGTTGGCACCGCCACTTCCATCAACGGCGCGAACGAGGCGACGATCTGAATGAAGAGAACGTTGTGGCTGGCGGCGGCGATAGCGTTGTGAAACGCGATGTCGTGCTTAGTGCGCTTGGCGAGATCGTCTTTATCGGTCGCCATTGCTTCGGCGAGATCGACGATAAGCGCGGCTTCTTGATCCGTGCGCGCTATCGCGGCGAGCGCGGCGGTGCGTTGTTCGATAGTGCGTCGCACGTCCCAAATGTCTGGCACTGTGATCTGCGCGGTCGAGATCGCGTGCTGCAACGACGTCGCGATGACAGAGCCATCAAGCGCGCCGACGCGTGGTTTGCGGCCGTTGCCGACGTCAATCAGCTTCAGCGCGGCGAGCGCGCCAAAAGCTTCGCGCATCACAGCGCGGCTGACGCCAAGTGTGTCCGCGAAATGACCTTCACCCGGTAGCGTATCGCCGACGCGAAGACCGTGGTTGCGGATGTGATTTGTAACGGCGTTGATCGCCGCTTGGACAAGCGTGCCGCCTTCAGCGGGCTGCAAGGTCGGGATGGTGGTGGCAGACACGGCAGACTCTCTTAGGCGGCGGCTGGGCAGGCGCGTAGATCGGAAGGCGAGACGCCAAAGCGGCGCCCAAACGCGCGCGCGAAGCTGGCGTTGTTGAGGTAGCCGTTCTCATAGCCGATCGATGAAACGGGTAAGTTGGTGGTCAGCAGCATGCGCTTGGCTTGGCTCAGACGCTGCTCTGCGATTGCCTCGGCGATGGAGCAATTGAACATGTCGCGGAAACCGCGCGTCAGTTTTGCGCGATTCAAGCCGCAGGCACGCGCGATCTTGTCGAGCGTGAGCTTTTCGTTCCAGCGTTCGTCGATCATGCGGCGTGCGGCGACGATGCGGCGTGTGTCCTCAAGTGAGAGAACGCCCTCTGCGGCGAGCGGCAGCAGATCATCCGTCGCAAGCAAGCTGATCGTCTCGCACAACAGCTCGATGCCTTTTCCGAGGCGGTAGATGGTCAGCGTTTCTCCAGCGTGCGCGCAGTCGCGGATTGCGAGCGCGATGCTGCGCAAGGCTGAAGGAAGGTGAAACGCTTCGCCGAGAGGCAGTTTACCGCCAACGCGAATGAATGCGCTGCGGCGGATGACAAGGAGAAGCCGCGTATCTGCGCCGATCGAGGCGAGGGACGGTTGCAGATCAAACGCCACCGTCGGCGTCTGCGCTTCCACATCGAACGCCAACACGATGTGCTCGGGGGGAAGCGGCGCGCGGCCCAACGGACCTGCGCCAAGCAGCAACGTCATCTCTGGAGAGACCTCGACGAACTCGCGCATTTTCCTCACCCAGTTTTCTGGTTGTTGAGGACACCCTGCACCTTTCAGATAGGTATGGCAAGTAGCTATCTGATAGGTCTTTTGCGCTAGGCGCGTAGGGCGCGCCGTAGAGCTTCCCGGCTGTCTTGGCGGGCGCGGACGGAGATGAGGGCGTCGCCGCCGAAGATGTCGAAGCCGTGGAATCCGCCGGGATAAACAATGAGTTCGGTAGGGACGCCGGCGCGAGCCAGGCGGGCGGCGTAGGCGATGTCCTCGTCGATGAAGAGATCGAGGGTCGGGCAGGCGATGAAGGTGGGCGGAAGGCCGGTGAGGTCGGTGGCGCGGGCCGGCGCGGCGTAGGGAGAGACGCCGCCGCGGCCGGGTTCGTGACCGAGCAGCGATGACCAGCCGAAGGCGTTGTTGTGCGGCGTCCAGATGAATTCGCCCGCGACTGGATTGGGTTCGGCCGCAACGCATGTGCGATCGTCGAGCATCGGATAGATCAGATGCTGGAAGGCGAGTTTGTAATCGCCGCGATCGCGCGCGAGCAGTGCGAGTGCGGCCCCAAGCCCGCCGCCGGCGCTTTCGCCCATGACGCCAATGCGATCAAGATCGATGCCGAGCGCGCCTGCGTTTGAGAACGTCCAAGCAAGTCCTGCGTAGCAATCTTCGATCGCCGCCGGAAAACGATGCTCCGGCGCCAAACGATAGTCGACGCTGATGATGACGCAGTTGAGGTCGAACGCAGCCGGGCGATGTAGCGGCTCGATCTGCGCTGCAGCGCCGCCCACAAAGCCACCGCCATGGATGTGATAGATACACGGCAGCAAGTCGATCACGCCGCGCGGCTTGTAGATGGTCAGCGCAATACTCGGAGCGCCGGCGGGGCCGGGTACATTGCGCACCGCAACTTCAATAGCTTCACGGATTTCATCGGGCACTGCGACGGGCAGTTGCGCGAAGCGCTCAGCTTCTCGCATCGGTGCGAGCAGTTCATTCGTCAGCGCGACCGTCGGGAAAGTATCCAGCACGGGGAGGAGAGCTGGATCGACGAGTTTGCGCGTGTCCATGATTAGTCCGCGAATATCTTGCCAGGATTGAAGAGGTTTTTCGGATCGAGCGCCTTCTTGATCGAGCGCATCATGTCGACACCGTCTTCACCGAGCTCCCGCACGAGCCATTCTTGCTTGCCGAGGCCGATGCCGTGCTCGCCCGTGCAGGTGCCGTCCATGTCGAGCGCGCGCTGAACGAGCCGGTCGTTAAGCGCTTCGGCTTCTTTGTGTTCGGCAGCGCTGTTGGGATCGATGACAAAGATGACGTGGAAATTGCCGTCGCCGACGTGACCGAGAATGGGCGCCGGGAAGGAGGCTTTCTCGAGGTCCTTCTTGGTTTCGTTGATGCATTCGGCTAGGCGGCCGATCGGCACGCACACGTCCGTCGGCCAACCGATCGAACCTTTGCGCATGGCGGTTGCAGCGTAGAACGCCTGGTGCCGCGCCTTCCAGAGCTTTGCGCGTTCTTCCGCGAGGTTCGACCAGCGGAATTCGCCGCCGCCATTGTCGCGTGAGAGATCGCCGACGGTTGCGATTTGCTCCTTCACCGCATGCTCGCTGCCGTGGAATTCGAAGAAGAGAGTCGTGCGCTCCGGGTAGTCGAGATTGGAATGGAGATTGACGGCTTTCATCTGGACATCGTCGAGAATTTCGACGCGTGCGAGCGGGATGCCGAGCTGGATAGATTGCACCACGGTGTCGACTGCGCCGGCGAGAGTCTCGAAACTGCAGACAGCCGAGGAAATCTGCTCTGGGATGCCATGCAGGCGCAGTGTCACTTCGGTTATGATGCCAAGCGTGCCTTCCGACCCAATCATGAGGCGTGTGAGATCATAGCCGGCGGCGCTTTTGCGCGCGCGGCGTGCGGTGCGGATATCGCGGCCATCAGGCGTAACGACACGCAGCGAGAGGATGGCCTCGCGCATGGTGCCGTAGCGCACGGCATTGGTGCCTGAGGCGCGTGTCGAGGCCATGCCGCCGATCGTGGCATTGGCGCCGGGATCGATCGGGAAGAAGAGGCCCTTATCGCGCAAGGCGACGTTCAGCTCCTCGCGGCGGACGCCTGCTTGCACGGTGCAATCGAAATCGTCGGCGTTGATCGCGAGGATCTGGTTCATCTCGGAGAGATCGACGCAGACTCCGCCGCGAACAGGTGTCGTGTTGCCCTCGACCGATGTGCCGGCGCCGTAAGCGACGATTGGCACATCCGCAGCCGTGCACGCTTTCACAAGTGCGACGACTTCTTCGGTCGAGTGAGCGAACACAACCGCATCCGGCAACATGACGTCGAAGTGCGTTTCACTCGCGCCGTGTTGTGCGCGCATGGCCTCGCCGAGATGCAGGCGGTCTCCGAAGATACCGCGCAGCGCCTCGACGAAGGCCGGCGCCAGCGGCGTGCCAGCACGGAGTGCAGGCGCGCCCATGGCTCAGAACCGTGCGCTGACGCGGACACCAACACGGCGGCCGTCGCCCATGATGCCGAGGTTGCGCGTGATCGGGCTCGCGTCTCCGAACAGCGCGCCGAGCAGCGAGCGATCGAGGTACGAGTCGTAATATTCCTCGTCGGTCAGGTTCGTGCCCCAGAGCGCAATCGTCCAATCATCGACAGTGTAGGCGATGTTCGAATTGACCAGATAGTACTCTTCCAGAGTCGGCGAAACCGTAGCGCTCAAGCTCGAGCCTTGACGCTCGCCCTTGTAAACGACCGTGGTGTCGAGGCGAAGTTGTCCCGGGCCAACGTCGAACGTCAGGCTCGGCGTGACGAAGAAATTCCAATCCGGTTGGAAGAGGATGCGGTCGCTGGGCAGGCCGTGACCGATGATGGCGGCATACTCGGAGTCATCCGTGATCCGGGCGTGATTGTAAGTAAGACCCCCTTGCAGATTGAAGATCTCAGTCGGATGCCAATTGCCTTCGAGTTCGAAGCCGTAGCTGGTGACGTCGCCGGTGTTCAAGTTCACCGCAATCAGCGCAGGCGTGAGTGAGTTCTGGCCGATATAGTGCTGATAGTCATTGTAGTAGAGTGAGGCGTTGACCGTCAGCGTGTTGTCGTTGGTGGTGAACTTGTTGCCGAGTTCGTACGTCCACACCGAGTCGCCTTCGTAGAAGGGATTTGGCGCGCCTGCTGAGTTGGCGCCGCCGCCACGGAAGCCGCGCGCGACCGAAGCGTATGTCATCCAGTTGTCGGACCAGTGTTGGGTGAGCGTCAGGCGCGGCTGCCATTCGTCGGCAGAGTATTCGCCAACGGTGGCACTGCTGGCAACCTGCTGGTGATCGAAGCGCAGGCCCGCAGCGAGTTCGAGCGTATCGGAGATGTCCCAGAACAAAGTCCCGAAGATTGCAGCGGAAGATTGCTCGGTCGTTGTGCGGCTCGGGGCCAAGGGAAAGAGGATCAGCGGTGCTGACGAGAGAACCAAATTGTTGACGAAGTAGTTGTTCGTATCGGAGTGGCTCGCGAATACGCCGATCAGCGTGCTGATATTGTCGCTCCACTGCGTGTCGAAGCGCGTTTCACCGGTGAACGTTTCCAGCACGTTGCGGCCATCGCGCACGCGGATGAAATCAACCGGGCCGAAGTCGCCATCGCCCGTCGCCGAACCAACCTTTTGGTCATAAGCGAGGATCGTAGTCATTTGCGTGTTGTCGGTGACGTCGAAAACGCCGCGGATGTTGCCGCCCATGTATTCGTATTCGGCGATGCTATTTTCATTCAAGGCAGTGTCTTGGATGTAGTCGGTTGGGCTGGCCGGGCTTGAATAGGCCGTCTGCGGGCCCTGCACATTGTTGTAGTAGCCGTTCAGCGTGATCTGAGCGCCTTGAGGCGCGTCCCAGACCAGCGTGCCGCTTAAGGACTGAGTCTCGATCGCGCGCGCATCGCCGCCCGCGAGCGTGTTGGTCGAGAAGCCATCGTGCGCGTGATAGGCAGCGCCAATGCGACCGCGCAAGACACCTTCGATGATTGGGCCGCTAATGCTGGCTGACAGTGTCTGATAATCGTCTGGATCGGCATAGACGCCGGTGATGCGACCTTCGAACTCATCGGTCGGCTGACGCGTCACGACGCTAATCGCGCCGCCCAGCGTGTTATTGCCGAAGAGGGTGCCTTGCGGACCGCGCAGCACTTCAATGCGCGCGACGTCAAAGACCGGATTGTTCAGATACGATGTGTTCGGCTGATAGATGCCGTCGACAAAGATGCCGACGCCCGGCTGCACCGAGTCAATCAAAGTCGTGCCAACGCCACGAATGGAGAGAAACGCGCGGCCGACAGCGTCGGTGGTGATGTTGAGGCCCGGCGCGTAAGCGGCGACTTCGCGCACGGAGTTCACTTGCTGGTTCTCGAGCGTTTCGGCGGTCACCGCGGTCACCGAGATCGGCACGTCTTGCAGGCGCTCCTCGCGCTTACGGGCCGTCACGACGATTTCGTCCGTGCTTTCCTCAGCCGCCGGAGCGTCCTGGGCCAACGCAACGCTTGGGATCGCCACCATTCCAAGGGCCGCGCCGGCCAGAAGCTTCGTGATGCGCCGCATTTTCATTCCTCCCGATGAGCGCACGCGCCTTTTCTGGGCGTGCTTTCGTTAGGGAGACCTTATCTCAGATCGCGACCTATCTGAAAGGTATAGAACCTGCCTCAAGCTGTGCCGAACGGCTCAGAGGCTTGGCTAGACGGAATCCTAGCGGGCCAGCAGATCTGCGAGGCGGTCGGCGATCACCGCCATGCCGCGCCGGTTCGGATGCCAAGGGGCGCCGAGAGCGCCGTCATAGTCGCGCGGCAGGCCGGTGCTCCAAGGATCGGCGTCGCACGGTGTGTGACCGCGCGCGAATTGGTCCATCCGCAGCACGGACGCGCCTGTCTCGGCGGCGGCGCGAGCAGTGATGTCAGCCAGCCGCGTCGCGACGGCGCGGAGTTCGGCGGCTTCTTCTTCGGTGAAGCGCGATCGCGCGCACTGCGTATCGGGGACGAGCGCCACGTATTGGATGAACACGACGCGGGCTTCGGGCGCGCGCACCGCTATCTGCCGCGCAGCTTCACGCAGATTGTGCTCAAGCGTGACGTACGCATCCGCCGCAACGGGGAAAGGCGACGGGCAGGGCAAAACCAAACTGGCCACGCGGATCGACTCGCCTTGCTCGCAACTTGCGGCGGTCAGATTTCCAGCGAAAGCAATGTCGTTGCCGCCAATGGTGATTGTCACGAGCTTAGTATCGGCCGTCACGGCGTCGATTTGCGCGGGAAGTTCGTTCCAAGCGTTGAGGATGTGCGCGGATGTCGCGCCGCCGCAGCTGACATCCTCGAGTGTGAGATTGAGGCGCCCAGCGAGGAGATGAGCGTAGTTGACGGAGCTCTGATAGCAGCGCGCGGGGCTGCCGTCCGGCGCGGGGCCGGTGCCGGCGCCTGCAGCAAATGAGCTGCCCATGTTGACGTATCGCGATCCGGCCGCGAGCTGGGGCGAGCTTGCGTGTGCGCACGCAGCAAGAGCGAATGCAGCCGCTGCAAGGTAAGCGAATTTCACGATGGGCCTCACCAGCAGGAATAGCCGCCGTCGGCGAGCACGATGCTGCCGGTCATCAAGCTTGATGCATCGCAGGCAAGGAAGAGGATGACGGACGCCACTTCTTCCGGTTCGCCCAAGCGCGCTTGCGGCGTGCCATCGATCCAACGGCGGTACATTTCGCCTTGCTTGTCGGCGAATTCGTTGAGCGGCGTGCGGATGTAGGTTGGCGCTACCGCGTTGACGCGAACGCCGCGCGGCGCCCATTCGGCGGCGAGTGACTTGGTTAGCTGGTGCACAGCAGCCTTGGAGGCGTTGTAATAGCTCTGCGGCTGCGGCCGGTTGACGATGAAGCCTGACATCGAGCCGACATTCACGATTGCGCCCGACCCACGCGCCAGCATGTGTTTGCCGAACGCGCGCGCGCACCAGAAGGTGCCGTTCAGATTGACGTCGAGCACGTTGAGCCAATGCTCGTCTTCAACAGTTTCCGCCGCGGTTTCGCTGCGCGCGATGCCGGCATTGTTGACGAGGATATCGATGCGCGCTTCGCGCTCGACGATTTCGTCGGCGACATAGCGGACACGTGCGGAGTCTGTGACGTCCATGAGAACGCCATCGACTTGATGGCCCTTTTTCGAAAGCGCTGCGCGAGCGTTATCGATCGCCGCTGCATCGCGATCGGTGATGATCACGCGCGCGCCGGCTTCGGCCAGCGCTTCAGATGTCGAAAAGCCGATGCCGCTCGCGCCACCCGTCACAACGGCGACGCGGTCGGTCAGTTTGAATTTGTCCAGATACATCACGTCCTCAGGGTAGGAAGCGTTCCGCAATGAAGGGCTGCTCGGGCGCAACCACGCCAGTGTCGAGCGTGCAGGCGAGACGCTGTTCGTCGTAGGCCGGCCACGGCAGAGCGCCGGTCTTCGCGAAATCAGCCCAGATCTTGTTGAGCTTGGTCGCGAGTTCCTGCGGCGGGCCACCTCCGGCTAGGCCTTTTGGCCCGCTCACGGTCGGCAATGTGTCGAACACGAACGGCAGCTCCATGGCGTGGCAGGCGCCGAGTTGTTTGTCGTATGCCGATGAACGCCACGCGAACGCGTAGACGTGGGTGCGCCCGCGATGCGCTTGCGCAAAGCGGCGCGCGGGGAGGCGGAAGACGAGATCGGTGAGGGCCTCAGTGAAAGCATCGCCTGGCCGCTTGTTGCGGTCGTCGATGCCGTAGGCCTTGAGGATTTCTTTGGCCTTGGGTTCGGCGCGCTTCACCGCGAAATTTGCGAGGAATTTGCCGATTTTCCGCTTCACGCCGCTCGGCACGAAATAGAGGTTCATCTCTTCGGTGTTCGTGCCGATCAGCAACTCCACATCGCTGCTCGCGCCGTTGCGCAGCGCGATCACCGGATGCTCGGGCAGCACATCGTCGCCACAGACCGGCAAGAACTTGCTGAGGCCGAATGCAGGCTCGCGGCCGTCTGCGTTGCGCAAATCGATTTGCGCTGTCGGTTGCGAAATTCGCTTTAGCACATCCAGCGCGTCGGCAATTGGCTTGCTGCGGAAGCCCTCAAGCGTTGGCTTTACGCGCAACATCTTTGCGAGCTTTTTCACCAGACGCTGAGCAACTGGGATCGGCCGCACCATGTCGCCATGACCGCTCTGCACGATGGCGCGACGGAAGAGGCCCTTTGTCAGCGGCGAGGCCAACAGGTTCGCGATGGACATGGCGCCGGCGGATTCGCCAAACACCGTAACGTTGCCTGCATCGCCGCCGAACGCCGCTGCGTTGGCCTGCACCCACTTCAACGCCGCGATTTGATCGCGCAAACCTAAGTTCGTTGGCGCACCAGGAATCGGCAGAAAACCCTCGATTCCCAAACGATAATTGATGGTGACGCAGACGATGCCTTGGCGCGCGAAAGCGCTGCCGTCGTACACATCCGCCGCGCCAGCGCCGCCGGTGAATGAACCGCCGTGAATGAAAACCATGACGGGCAGACCAGTCTGCGCGCCGCTTGGCTTCCAGATGTTCAGCACGAGGAAGTCGTCGCCCTGAACTTGGTTGCCGCCAATGAGCGGTTCGATGTCCAAGCCTGGAAGCGCCTTTTCGAGTTCCGCGGCTGTCGGTGTGTATTGTGGCGCGATGTAACCACGTTGCGTTGCATCCCGAGCGCCGCTCCACGCGGCCGGTGCTTGCGCCTCAGCGAACCGGAGCGCGCCGACGGGCGGCGCCGCATACGGTACGCCAAGAAAGCGCGTCACCGCGCCGTCATCGGCGCCAACGACCACGCCGCTTTGAGTTGTCGCCACCGGGCGCGTGTCCACGTTCGCCGTCTGTGCAGATTGCGTCATGGCCCAAGGTTACAGACATAAGCGGCGGCCGATGTCACGCCTTGCTGTGCTGAGCCGCATTTGCGGCGTGCAGATTGGCGACCCCGGAGAGATCAGCCCGGCGCCGCGAAATCAAAAGCTTACGCGAAAAACTGCCAAACCTCAGCCTGTGATTTTTCAGAGGCTTAGCGACGCTGTGCCAACCCGCAATCGCAAGCGTAAGCATTGTTTGCAGATGTCCGATCCGCGAGGCGCGGTGTCCGATGTGGACGCGGTGCGAGACATTCGTAAGGATGTGCTGGGTCGGCGCTGATTGGCCCAAAGC
>JBEBHI010000054.1:0-19961 GCA_040080935.1 Terricaulis sp. | reverse complement strand
ACGTTGTCGCCAAGCGCGTGCTTGGTCTGCGAGACACCCAATGACGTTCACACTGAATGACGATCAGCGCATGCTGAAGGACACGGCGCGCGATTTCTTCCGCGAGCAGGCTCCGGTGACGCGGCTGCGTAAGCAGCGCGATGAAAAGAAGAACGGCCGCGACCCGGATTTGTGGCGCGAGATTGCGGGACTGGGCTTGGCCGGCGTGATCATTCCGGAAGAGTATGGCGGCGCGGGGCTGGGTTTTGTGGCGTTGGGTGCTGTGCTTGAAGAGAGTGGGCGGACGCTTGTTGCGTCGCCGCTGCATTCGAGCGCGCTGGCCGGCGCGAGTGCGTTGCTGCTGGCAGGCACGGATGCGCAGAAGCAGGAATGGCTGCCGAAGATTGCGTCGGGCGAAGTGATCGCGACGGTCGCGATCGATGAAGGTGCGCATCATACGCCGGGCAAGTCGAAGCTGAAGTTCGAAGGCGGCAAGCTGACGGGCGCGAAGCAGTACGTGGCTGATGGCCATCTCGCCGATATCATCATCGTTGCTGGCGGTGATGCGCTTTATCTGGTGAAGGCGGATGCGGCCGGCGTGAAGCGTCGTGAGCTTTTGACGGCCGATAGCCGTGGCGCTGCGGACATCACGTTTGAAGGCGCGGCGGCTGAGAAGATGAACGGTGGCGCTGATGTGATCGATGCGATCTTGGATCGCGCGCGCATTGGGCTTGCCGCGGAAATGGTTGGTTCAGCGACCGAGGCGTTTGAGATCACGAACGAGTATCTGAAGACGCGGCGTCAATTCGGGCAGGTGATCGGCGGTTTCCAAGCGTTGCAGCATCGCGCGGCGAAGCTGTTCACTGATCTGGAGCTGACGCGCTCGTGCGTGCTCGCCGCGCTCGATGCGCTGGATCGCAATGCCAACAATGTCGCCGAGTATGCAAGCCTCGCAAAAGCGCGCGCGTCGGAGACGGTGCATTTGGCGTCAAACGAAATGGTGCAGCTGCACGGCGGCATCGGTATGACCGACGAGCACGACTCTGGGCTCTACATGAAGCGCGCGCGCGCCACCGAAGCGCTCTATGGCGGCGCGAGCTTCCATCGCGATCGCTATGCGACGTTGTTGGGGTTCTAATCTCGGAGCGCCGGCGCTCCGAGTTAAGCGTGCGCGTGCGCTGGTGAGCTCAAATCCGCGTCGAATTCCTTGCGCCAGGTGGTGACGAGCGCGCGGTTGTCGTGATCCCAGGGGTGGAAGCCGGGCCTGAACCAGGCGAAGAAGAGCTTGGCGCCTTTGCCGAAAATGCCGGGCTCGGTCCAGAGGAAACGCTTCACGGCTTTGACGGCGTCTTTCTTCGTGTAGCCATCCGCAACCAGCAGATGCGCAGCGTAGTCGGTGATGTTGCGCGGGAACATGATGCCGACGATCGCCATGACCATGCAGCGGCGGAAGTAACGTTGGAACGGCGTCCAATCTTTTGTGGCGACCATATAGACGTCGTACGCGACAGCTTTGTGCTCGGTCTCTTCCATTGCGTGCCAACGCCACATGCGTTCGACGCCAGCGGGCGCGCCGTCGAACAGGTGCTGGTTGGCGGCGTGGATGTCGGCCATCATCGAGGTGATGTGTTCGAGTGCGATCGTTGAGAGCAGCATGCGCATCGGACCGCGGCCGCGCGCGATCTTCACGCGATCTTTGATGCCGCTTTCGATGTAGGCGACGTCGTAGAAGTCGCGGTCGAGGTATTGGTTGAGCGTGTGATGCTCGCGCGAGTGAATGGATTCCTGGATGATGAAGCCCTTCACGTCTTCGGCGAGCTTGCCGTCAACGCGATCGCGGTAGGCGCGCACGGCGTCCACGAACATACGCTCGCCGTCCGGGAAGGTGAGCGAGAGCGCGTTGAAGACGGCAGTACCGACCGGATCGCCGCCGAGCCAATGGCGCGCTTTTGCGCCTTCGAAATCGAAGTGGATGTCGCGCGGCGGGATTTTGACGTCTGTTGGGGTGGCTTTGGTGGTCTTGGTGGCGGCCATGGGGAGGAACTCGCGCTGGGAAATCGCTAGGGTTGCGTCTGACTGGCAACTTGGCTCTACTGACAAAAATGTCAATAAGAAAAACTGTTAAGGTTCGACGGGTTCGGCGCGCGCCGGAGGACGCGCGGGCTAACATCTTGGCGGCGGCTGAGAAATTGTTGGTGGAGCGGGGCCCGTTGGCGCTGAAATTGGCCGACGTGGCGACCGCGGCCGGCGTCGCCAACGCCAGCGTGATCCACCATTTTGGCTCGATCGACGGGCTCCACGCGGCGTTGATGGAGCGGATGGTCGGCCAGTTGATCGCCGAGGTGTTGGCGATCCCCGACAAGGGCGGCGTGCGTGAAGATCAGCAAGAGGCGGTTTTTCACGCGCTGTTCGAAGTGTTCGAGCGGCGCGGCGCGGCGCGGCTCGCGGCGTGGCTTGAACTCACTGGCGAATGGCGGCGCATCACGCACATTCGCGACGCCGTACAAAGCGTGGTGGTGCGGCGCGCGTCATTCGGTGATGTGAATCCGCAGCAAGCGCAGGATTTGATTTTGATCAGCGTGACGCTTGCGATGGGCGCGGGGCTGTTTGGTCATGCGCTTGCGGAGCTTGTCGGTAAGCCGCCCGGGCATGCGCGCGAAGTCGCGATGGAAATGCTGCGCGTGTTTCATGCGGCGCAGGTGACGAAATAGCTGGTAGCGCCGACGGGACTCGAACCCGCCTCGCTGCATCGACAGTGCAGCATCTTCACCCATGGACCACGGCGCCGAAGTCACGCTTCCCGGACGCAGCTCCGGCGAAAGCCGGAGTGCGAGCCGGGACCTAGGGGCAAACGCACTGCGCTTGGTCGTCCCTGGGTCCCGGCTCGGCGTTCGCTCGCATCTTGCGATGTGGGCTCACTTGGCCGGGAAGCTTGCGTTTCGTTCGTGCCGAGCTAGCCCTTCACGCAAATGACCTGACGCAGCGTGTGCACCACGTCGATCAGGTCCGACTGCGCGGCCATGACGGCGTCGATGTCCTTGTAGGCCATCGGCGTTTCGTCGATCACGCCCGCGTCCTTGCGGCATTCTACGCCTTCGGTGGCCTTCTTGTGGTCGGCCAACGTGAAGCGCTTCTTCGCTTCGGTGCGCGACATTGCGCGGCCGGCCCCGTGCGAGCAGGTGCAGAACGAATCTTCGTTGCCCTTGCCGCACACGATGAACGATTTCGCGCCCATCGAGCCGGGGATGATGCCGAGCTCGCCAACGCCGGCGCGCACGGCGCCCTTACGAGTCAGCCATACGTCGGCGCCGAAGTGCCGTTCACGCGCCACGTAATTGTGGTGGCAGTTCACGGCGTGCTTCTCGAGCTTGAACTTCGGCAGGTTGTCACGCAGCGCACGGAGAGTGCGCTCCATCATCACCTCGCGGTTGGCGCGCGCGTAGTCTTGCGCCCAGCCGACCGCCGCCACGTAGTCGTCGAACAATTCTTCGCCTTCCATGAAGAAGGCGAGGTCCGTGTCTGGCACGTGGTAGCCGAGTTCGCGCTTCAGCAATTCTTCCCGAGCACGCTCGATGAAGTACTTGCCGATCGCGTTGCCCGAGCCGCGTGAGCCCGAGTGCAGCATCACCCAAACGCGGTCCTCTTCGTCGAGGCAGACCTCGATGAAGTGGTTGCCGCCGCCGAGGGTGGCGAGCTGACCGATTTGCGACTTCGCCGATGCCTTCGGGTGCTTGTCGATGATCGCTCGGTAGCGATCGTCGAGGCCGGAGTCGCGGTAAGACGTCTCCACCGAAGAGGGCGTGTCACGGTGATTGCCGTTCGGGCCGTTGCCGTGCGGCACGTTCCGCTCGATCGCGCCGCGCAGGCGCGACAGCGAATCTGGCAGATCGTTCGCCGTGAGCGAGGTGCGCACAGCCATCATCCCGCAGCCGATGTCGACGCCGACGGCGGCAGGGATGATCGCGCCCTTGGTCGGGATAACCGAGCCCACGGTCGCGCCGATGCCATAATGAACGTCCGGCATCACCGCGATGTGGCTGTGAATGAACGGCAGCGAAGCGACGTTGCGCAGTTGGTTTTGCGCTTCGTGCTCAACCGGCACACCCTTGACCCAGGCCTTGATCGGCGCCCGCGCGCCTTCGATTTCTTCATAACCGGCCATGACCGGTCTCCTTTTCAAACAACGTTTTTCATCAGGCTCGACAACGAATTGCGATTGAGGCGCTGCATCTCTTTCAGCGCGCGGTCTTCCAACGGTGCGTCAAACACCGCTTCGACCTCCCAAAGGCCGCCGTCATCCAGCGTTTCCAAATCGACCCAAGCGCCAACCTTCGCGCCGCGTGCTTCAATCCACGCGACGGTGCGTTCAGCGCCTCGCCGAAATCTGCATTGATACGCACGCACGCTTCTTCTCCTCGTGTCCGAGTTTCAAAGCGGCCCAGAGCCCGTATGGTTGCACATACGAAAAACCCCTCCAGGCCGCGCCTTGGAGGGGTTCTTCATGCTCCGTGTCCGTAGACGTCAGTGAGCCGAACTCCTCCACGCGCGCATACCCAACTGCTCGACGCGAAATGCGACGAACGTTGGTTGGCGGTTAATGGGGGTCAGCTTTTTCACGACACGTCTCCGAATGGGCAGCGCGTCTATCATGCGATTTGCGGCGTTGTCACGCGGAAAAATGCGATGCTGCGCGCGTGTGGCCGCGAAGTCTCAGTGTTTGCCGAGCGCGACTTGCTCAACTTGGCGCACGCGCAGCACTGCAAAATGCGCACGATATTCGGCCGGCGTCATGCCGGTGGAGCGCTTGAAGAGTTCGCGGAAGTGCGCGGCGTCGTCATAGCCGACAGCGGTCGCGACTTGCTGAATTGGCGCGTCGTCGTTCTCGAGAATTGATTTCGCCGTTTCGATGCGCACGGTTTGCAGATAGGCGCCGGGCAGGCGGCCTGTGGCGGCTTTGAACCTGCGTAGCAAAGTACGTGCGCTCATGGCGACATGGCTCGCAACCGTCTCGCTGGTGAGCGGTTCGCGAAAATTGGTTTGAATATAACGCTCTGCTTCCTGCACGCGTTCATCGTCATGCGACGGCGAGAGTGGCAGCACTGCATAACCCGACTGATGCGTGCGCGGCATCGATAGCAGCAATGCCTTCGCCGTTTGTACCGCGACCTCGTGGCCGCAAAGTTTTTCGACCAGGTAGAGGCTGACGTCCGCAGCTGCGCTCACACCGCCGCTACAGAGGAGGCGCGCGTCTTCCGTCAAAAGCATCTCGGGACGCCAATCCACTGTCGGCCAACGCTTTGCGAATTCGGCGGCGATCGCCCAATGCGTTGTCGCTTGGCGTCCTTCTAACAATCCCGCTTCGGCGAGATAAGCAGCGCCCATGCAAACGCCGGCGAGGTAGGCGCCGTGCGCATGCTGCTTCTGTAGCCAAGGCAGCAGCACGCTGTTCTCGATCAGCTTCGCGTTGAAATCGAGTCCAGAGGTCGGGATGATGGCGATGTCGGTGCGATCAATCGCTTCGAGCGATGTCTCAGGCGCCATGCTCATGCCGCCATAGGGGCTGCGCACGGGTTTGCCGTCGAGCGTCGCCGTCGTCACGCGAAAGCGTGGCTCCGGCGCTTCGCCGTTGAGCGCGCGCCACAACGTCCCCGCCGAATGAAACACTTCAATCGGCATCAACGCTGTGGACGCGTACCCGTCGTCCCACAGAATGACCGTGACGTTGAGGACGTTGCGATCCATGCCCGTCACCTTAGGCGCTACTCGGGACAAGAGCTATCAGCCCCGTTGGGTCGTCGGGTCGATGACGCCCGTGGTTTCTGTGATCTTGTTGGCCGGGAAGCCGCTGATGCGCGCATGTTCGCGGATCGCGTCTTCGTTTTCGGCCAAATAGACGCAGAACGTCTTGTCCTTGGCGACGTAGGAATGCACCCACTGCACCTTCGGGGCGAGTTCGGCGAGGGCCGCGTTGGAGGTCTTCGCGGCGCCCGAAAGCTCGGTTGCGTTGAGCTTGTCGACACCGGGGATCTCACGTTCGATGACGTACCGTTTCACTGTCTTACCTCTTCGTGTTCGCTCTCTTACTGAGAGTGAACTCTAGATAGAGGCAGCGTTCAGAGGCCGTGAGAGGCGGGAATGACAATGAGCAGGGGTTAAACCGCCAAGCTCAGATGTCCTTCTGAACCACGTCCGGAGCGCTATCGTCATGCGCTTTGCCGAGGCCTTGCTCAACGAGTGCGTCCCATGCGCCTTCCGCTGTATCCGCATAACGGAAGAGCGTGAGGTCGGCGGCGTCGATGGCGTTGTGCTCGACCAGCTTGTCGAAATTGATCACCGAGCGCCAATAGACTTCATCGAACAGCACCACAGGAATGAGTGGCGCCTTGCGCGTTTGGCGGAGCGTAAGGATCTCGAACATTTCATCCATCGTGCCGAAGCCGCCAGGAAAGACGACAAGTCCATTCGCGCGCATCGCAAGATGCATTTTGCGCATCGCGAAATAGTGAAAGTTGAAGGTGAGCTCCGGCGTTGTGTAGGCGTTGGGCTCTTGTTCGTGGGGCAAGCGGATGTTGAAGCCGATGGTTGGCGCGCCTGCATCGCGCGCGCCGCGATTGGCTGCTTCCATCAAGCCGGGGCCGCCGCCGGTGGCGATGACGTTGAAGAGATCGCCGCCATTGTCGCAAATGGCGCCGCCGCGTTCCGACGCGATGCGGCCGAACGTGCGGGCCTCTTTGTACCAAAGCGCATGCTGCTCGGAGCCGCCGCTTTCCAGAACGCGAGCGCCGCCGAATGTGACGATGGTGGATTTGATCCGCCGCGCCTTCAGGATTTGCTCGGCCTTCTCGTACTCGAGCAGAAACCGGACGCCGCGCATGGATTCGCCGAGGAGAAAATCCTCGTCCAAGGCAGCAAGGCGAAACGAAGGGGAGGCAATCTGCGCCGCATTGGGCTTTTTTTGTTCAGGCATGATCACAACTTAGCCCTGCCGTGGCGTGGCGAGAAGGCGGCGCCCATATGCTAACCTCGCAACGAATCTCATGCCCATCCGCCGTTTGCCTCCTGAAGCCGTCAATCGCATCGCCGCGGGCGAGGTGATCGAACGCCCTGCCGCTGCCGTGAAGGAGTTGGTGGAGAACGCGCTTGATGCTGGCGCAAAGCGCGTCGCGATCCGGATTGAGCGTGGCGGCCTGGGGTTGATTTCGATCGAGGATGATGGCGGCGGCATTCCGCGTGATGAGCTGCCGCTTGCGGTTGAGCGGCACGCGACGTCGAAGCTGACGGCCGGCGTGGGCGGTGATGTCGATCTTCTGAACATTCACACGATGGGCTTTCGCGGCGAGGCTTTGCCGTCAATCGGCGCCGTGGCGCGACTTGCGATCACGTCAAAGGCCCGGGGCGTGAATGATACATGGGCGATCGAGGTTGAAGGCGGAGCGCTTCATCCGGTGAAGCCTGCTGCGTGGGCGGCGCTGACCGAGGGCGGCACGCGCGTTGAAGTGCGCGACCTTTTCTTTGCGACGCCGGCACGGCTGAAGTTTATGAAGTCTGAGCGCGCTGAGATGATGGCGGTCAGCGATGTCGTGAAGCGCTTGGCGATGGCGCGGCCCGATGTGGCGTTCTCGCTGGAGCATGATGCGCGGACATCGTTGCGGCTGGCGGCGGAAAAGGATCCGGAGAACGAGGGCCGCCGAGCACGATTGAGTGCTATTCTTGGCGCGGACTTCGCACCGAATTGCATTCTGCTTGATCAAACTCGCGACACTGTGCGGCTTTCGGGATTTGCGGGGCTGCCGACTTTCCATCGCGGCACGCGCGAGCACCAGCATCTCTTCGTCAATGGCCGCCCGGTGAAGGACAAGCTCATCGTCGGCGCGGTGCGCGCTGCGTATCACGATTTGCTGGCGCGCGATCGGCACCCGGTCGCGGCGCTGTTTATTGATCTGCCGCCGGACGAAGTGGACGTGAACGTTCACCCGGCCAAGACGGAAGTGCGTTTTCGCGATGCGGCGTTGGTGCGCGGGCTGATTGTGGGCGGGCTCTCACATGCGCTCGCGCAGGCGGGTCACCGGGCGTCGACGACGACGGCGCAGTCAGCGCTCGGCGCCGCGCGCGCGTATGAGGCGCCGCAACCGTTCTTGCGTCCTGCGGCGCAGAGTTGGGCAATGGCGGAAGAGCGCGTGGCCGCCGGCGATTTCGTGATGCCGAGCGGGCGCGTCGAGAGTGCGCCGAGTTTTGCTGAGGCGATTGCGCCAGCTGATCTCGAAGCGGCGATCCAAACCGCCGTGAGTCATGATCCGGAAGACGCGCGTTTCTTTCCGCTCGGCGCGGCGCGCGCACAGATCCACGAGACGTATATCGTGGCGCAAACCGAGGATGGCATCGTCATTGTAGATCAGCACGCGGCGCATGAGCGACTTGTGTATGAGCGCATGAAGCAAATGCTCGCCAATGGCGGTGTGCGGCGTCAGGGCTTGCTGATCCCGGAAGTTGTTGAACTTGATCCGAGCGAAGCGGAGGCGATTGCGGCGCGCGCGGAGGAGCTTGCGCAACTCGGGCTTGTCATCGAGTCGTTCGGACCTGGCGCCATTCTCGTGCGCGAGACACCGGCGCTGCTTGGTCACATCGATGCCGCGGGCATGCTGAAAGATCTGGCGGATGACATCGCTGAGCTCGGCGAAGCGCATGCGTTGAAAGAGCGTCTTGAAGAGGTGTGTTCTTCGATGGCGTGCCGCGGTTCGGTGCGTGCAGGGCGCCGGCTCACGGGCGAAGAAATGAATTCGCTATTACGCCAAATGGAAGCGACGCCGTTCTCAGGACAGTGCAATCACGGCCGGCCGACTTACGTCGAACTAAAGCTCGCTGATATCGAAAAGCTCTTCGGGCGCCGGTAGTAAAATACCTTGAAAACGCCTTGTTTGCCCTTCTTCCGCGCTTGCGTTGGCATGAGCGCGGGAGGAGTGTCGCCCGGCGAGAGAATTCAACTGGGGACTTACATGATATCAATCGGACGCATTTTGACCGCTGCGGCGGCGGTTACACTCATGGCGGCGCCCGCTTACGCGCAGCGTATTCAATCCAATGCGCAAGGCACATTCGGCACCGTGAATTTGGTCTCCGGGTTCACGCCCGATCCGCACGTGACGACAGTCAATGCTGGCGGCCCGATCGATGTCTCGACGGTGAGCGATAATTGCCGTGGCTTCATCGCTGAACGGCCGAGCTTCACGCTCAATTTCCGCAAGGGCGAATTGCCGCTCTATATCGGTGTCGTTGCCGATGACGACACGACGCTCGTGGTGAGAAGCCCAAACGGGCAGTGGATGTGCGATGACGATAGCGGCGACAATCTCAATCCGGTGATCAGCTGGAGTAATCCGCGCAACGGCCGCTATCAAATCTGGGTTGGCCGTTTCGGCTCATCCGATCTCGCGCCTGCCAACCTTTACATTTCCGAAGTCAGCGGCCCGGCGAACGAAATTCCGGCGAACGCGCCTGATTTCACGCTCGACCCGGCTTACGGCGCGGTTGATCTGACATCTGGCTTCTTGCCGGACCCGCACCAAGTGGCGATCTCCGCTGGCGGCGCGTATAATGCCTATCAAATTCCTGAGTGCGTCGGCTTCATCGCCACCGCGCCGGATTATCGCGTGAACTTCACCGCCGGCGCCAATGGCCTGCCGTTGATCTTCTCGGTTCAATCTGAAGCCGACACGACGCTCGTCATCAACGACGCGCAAGGCAATTGGGTTTGCAACGATGACTCGGACGGTTTGAATCCAGCCGTGCGGTTCGACGCGCCAGCGTCCGGCCAATACGACGTTTGGGTCGGCACCTATTCGGAAGGCGCGACGCAACCGTCGACGCTGAACGTCTCGGAAATTGGCACGCCGGAGTAACTTGCTCCAAGCAGTGAAGAGAGGCCGCGTTCCGAAAGGAGCGCGGCCTTTTTTCTTACCAGGCGCCGGTGTTCTTCATCGACGACCACGGCTCTTGCGGCGCAAGCGCAGCGCCTTCTTGCAAGAGCTCGATCGAGATGCCGTCCGGCGAGCGCACGAACGCCATGTGCCCATCCCGCGGCGGGCGATTGATGGTGACGCCGCCATCCATCAGCTTCTGGCAGGTCGCGTAGATGTCTTTCACGCGATAGGCGAGGTGACCGAAATTGCGGCCGCCGCCGTATTCGTGCTCGTCCCAATTGTAGGTGAGTTCAACCAGCGGCGCCTTTTTCTCGCGCGCGAGTTCGACGTCTTCGGGCGCGGCGAGGAAAACCAACGTGAAACGGCCGCCTTCATTGTCGAAGCGGTTCATCTCGACGAGGCCGAGCTTGTTGCAGAAGAAATCGGTGGCGGCCTCAAGGTCGCCAACGCGGATCATGGTGTGGAGATAACGCATCAGGCGGTCACCTTGCGGCCGGCAATGGCCGCGACTTTGTAGTGGTTGAAGAGCCAATAGAGCTTGCGCATCGAGCGCTTCCACTGGCGCCAGCCGAAGAACGGAAACCAGAAGCGCAGGAAGTGGCGGAAGAAGAGCGTCACCGGGCGCTTCTTGATGTGGACCCAATAGGTCTCGCCGATGAGCTCCCGCTTATCGACGATCTCTTGGCCGGCAAACATTGCGGCGAGCTGGTCCGGAGAGGGACGAAACATCGTGTCGATCGGATCGTTGTGCTGATGGTAGCTCGACGGCACGGTGATGAAGAACATGCCGCCTTCGGGGATCATCTTCAAAATGCGGCGCGTGAGCTCATCGCGATCGACGACGTGCTCGTACATGTGCGTGCAGATCACGGACTTCGGCTTTGTCGCGAGAATCTTCGCGAGATCCGCGTCGTTGAAAATGTCGCCGGCGATGTCGACGCCTTCGGCGGCTTTCAGGTCCGAGTGGATCACCTTCACGCCACGCGCTTCTAGCGGGCCGAACACAAGCTCGTTGACGTAGGGCTGCTCTTTCTCGCGGTACTCTTTCGTCGAAGAGCCGAGATTGAGCGCAGGCGAAATGTCCCGCGGATCGAGACGCGCAAGTGTCGCGCCCAGCCATGCCGCATCACATTTCATCATTGCGAAAAGCGCCCTCGTTCAATGCGGCGGCAACATAGGCGCCGGGCCATACCCCGGCAAGCGCGCTACCAGGTTGCGCTCACCGGCGCGCCTTTGAACACCTCAGCGAGGCGGCGCAGCGTGGCTGGGGTGGTTCCTTCGGGCGGATTGGCGGGATCGAAGAAGCCGCGCTCGGCGATCTCTTGATCTGCGCGCGACTTGCATGGCTTCCAGGCGCTAATGCGGAAGAGGCCGATATGATCGCCGGCGAAGTTGGCGTGATTTGAGTAGAGCGCGAAGATGGTGGGCGTATCGATTGGCTCGATGCCGGCTTCTTCCTCCATCTCGCGGGCAATCGCGTAGGGCGCGGTCTCGCCGCGTTCGACACCGCCGCCGGGTAGGTGCCAGCCACGCAGATAGGTGTGCTTCACCAGCATGACGCGGCCCGCTTCGTTGGTCGCGACGCCGCGCACGCCGAGCGTGGCGGAGCGGCTGAAACGCCAATAAATGCGGAAAACCGGGGTGATCAGTCTTTCGTATCGCAGCCGCCAGTCGTCCATTTTTGCTTAGCCGCCCTGCATTCTCGACATTTAAGGTTGCGCGAGATCGCTCAACCGATTGATCTTGCGTGTCTGCTTTCGTGAGCGCGACAAGTGGGCGCGCCACCAACTGCGCGTCAAGCTTGCGTGGAGGATCGCTCTTTGTCATCCGCGCCGCCCATGAACCCATTCACTTTGCCGCCGCCGAAGATTGCGGGCGGTCCATATGTCATGGGCGTCCTGAATGTGACGCCGGACTCCTTCTCCGACGGCGGCGCACATGAGCAAGCGGCGGCGCCGCACGCGCTCGCCATGCTCGAAGCCGGCGCTGACATTATCGACATTGGCGGGGAATCCACGCGGCCGGGCGCTGCGCCTGTGGATGAGGGCCAGGAGATCGCGCGGGTGGTGCCGGTGATCGCGGCGTTGCGCTCAGCGACGAAGGCGCCGATTTCAATCGACACAATGAAGCCCGCTGTCGCAACGGCTGCGCTGCAGGCGGGCGCTTCGATCTGGAATGACGTCGCGGCGCTGCAATCTCCGGGCGCGTTGGAAACAGCGGCCGCTATGCGTCGCCCGGTGATCTTGATGCATATGCAAGGTGAGCCGCGCACAATGCAGAACGATCCGCGTTATGGCGATGTGGTCGCGGAGGTTATTGCATTCCTGAAGGCGCGTGTGAGCGCGGTTGCGGCCAAGGGCGTTGAAGATATCTGGGTCGATCCTGGCATCGGCTTCGGTAAGTCGCTCGCGCACAATCTTGAGCTGCTGAGCAACGTTGCGCGCATTCGCGAAGAAACAGGTCGCCGCGTCGTGATCGGGGCCTCGCGCAAGCGTTTCGTCGCGGCGATCGATGAGCGCGCCAAAGATGCTGGGCGAGATCGCTTGGGCGGTTCGGTGGCGGCGGCGCTGATCGCGGCGCAGAATGGCGCGGGCATGGTGCGCGTGCATGATGTAGCAGAGACTGTGCAGGCGCTGAAAGTGTGGCGGGCGACGCTGGCCTAGCCTATCTGTCGGGGCATGACTTCCAAACCCAAAGGCCGCGTCCTCATCATCGCCGGTTCCGATTCCGGCGGCGGCGCGGGCATTCAGGCTGACATCAAAACGGTATCTGCGCTTGGCGGGTACGCGATGACGGCGGTCACCGCGATCACGGTGCAAAACACATTGGGTGTCACCGGCGTGCACGCTGTGCCCCCTGAAATCGTGCGCGCGCAGATTGAAGCGGTGATGAGCGATCTTGGCGCCGACACGTGGAAGATCGGCATGATGGGGTCGGCCGATCACGTGCGTGCTGTGCTTGAGGCTTGGTACGCCGTTGGCGATGGCGCGCCGGTGATCCTCGATCCGGTGATGATCGCGAAGGGTGGCGCTTCGCTGCTGAGTGACGATGCGATCGAGATCATCGCCAATGAGCTGATGCCGGTCGCAGCGATGGTCACGCCGAATGCACCTGAAGCTGAGGCGCTCACGGGCATCGCGGTGAATGACCTCGATGGGCAGATGGATGCGGCTGATGCGCTAGTGAACCGCCTCGGCGCCTGGTCGGCGCTGGTGAAGGGTGGGCACATCCACGGTTCGACCATTCGCGACGTGCTGCTGACGCAAAGCGGCTATCGCGTGTTTGAGAGCCCGCGCATCGAAACCAAAGCCACGCATGGCACCGGCTGCACGCTGGCCTCGGCGATCGCCGCTTACAATTCGATCGGCGAAGAACTTGAGCCGTCGGTCGAGAAGGCGCGCGCCTATTTGATGGAGGCGATCCGCAACGCGCCGGGCTTTGGGCAGGGGCATCAGCCTTTGGGCCACAACTGGCCGTGCAAGCTCGCCTGAGAGGCGAACCGCGTTCACCCTTAACCGCGCAGATGCTGGCGCGTCCGCGCGCGAGCCGCCATAGCTGGACGCGATGAAAATCTGGATCGTGCACGCCTTCACGGACCGCCTGTTCACCGGCAACCCGGCCGCCGTGGTGCCGCTTGAACGCTGGCTGCCTGACGCCACGCTGCAAGCGATCGCGACTGAGAACAAACTCAGTGAGACCGCGTTCGTCGTGCCGACAGGGCTGAAGGGCAATTATCAGCTGCGTTGGTTCACGCCCGCGACCGAAGTGCCGCTTTGTGGTCACGCGACGCTCGCCGCTGGCGCAATGCTGCTGAGCGAACTCGATCCCAGTCTCGAAGTCGTGGTGTTCGACACGCACGCCGGTGTGCTCGTCGTGCGCGGAACGCCCGAGGGCTACACGCTCGATCTGCCGCGTCGTCAGCGCACGCCGTGGACGCCGGACGATAGTATTGCTGCTGCGCTTGGCGGCGTTGAGATTGTCGACGCGTTCATCGGTGAATACGCCAACGTGGTGGTTGAGGATGAAACCACACTGCGTAATCTGAAGCCGGACTTTGCGGCGCTGAACGTCGCCGTGCGTGGCCCGCGCCAAGGCATGATCGGCGTCACCGCGCCGGCCGATGATGGGCAACCTTACGATTTCGTCTCGCGCTTCTTTTGCCCCGGTGTTGGCATAGACGAAGATCCGGTCACGGGTTCGTCGTTCGCTGACCTCGCGCCGTATTGGTGCGACCGCTTTGATCTTGAAAGCGTTGTTGGTTTTCAGGCCTCAAAGCGCGGTGGCTACATGCGCGCCATCCAAACGCTGTCGAGCGTGCGTCTGCTCGGCCAAGTCTCGGTTTATCTGCGTGGTGAGCTCGATCCATCACTGGCGCGGCTTCACAACCGCATGGATGAACATCCCGAAGCGCCCAAGCGCAAAAAGCGTCGCGCGCGAACGGTGAAACAATTGCCGGCGATTTTTGAAGAACCACTATTGCCAGGCGTCGTGAGCGAGCCGCCATCACCGCCGCCGCCAACGTCGCATCCTGCGCCCCCCGAAAACGAAGCGCCGCCCCCGCCACGGATTATCGTGACAGGCGGCGGCGAAGGTTAAGTGGAGGGGGAAGGGGTGAGCGGCGTCTAAATGCCGAGCGCCGCTCTCGTTTCGGAGTTCAACCGGCCGTTGGCGCGGATGTTGTGTGCGCGTTGAAAATGCTCAAGCGAGCGCACGAACGCATCGCTGCGCTGACCGTCGACGGCGCCGTCGTACATGCGCAGATCAACCAGTTTTTGTTGGGCCCGGCGATAGAGGCCCTCGACGGCCTGGGTTTGCGGTTGGGTTGAGCGATGCTCAACATGCGCTGTCCGTGATGCGGGTGTGGGCGCTGCGGCGCCGGTCCCTGCGAACGCGGGCGAGGTGAGCGCCAAAGCAGCGGTGACTACGGCCAATGCGATACGATGTTTCATGACGTCCGTCCTTTGAACGATGCTGGTGTCCGCCAGCGGGATCACCATGAGCGCCGAGTTTTGCGCGCTGCTCGCCGGACTCCTACATCCTTGCGAGGTCAGCGAAGCGCGCGCCAGATCGCGCCGGCGAACATCGCCGCGGCGCCGCCGACAAGAATGGCGGCGGCCACGCGGGGCTCATCGAATGCCTTCCACGCCATGGCGGCGCAGAGGAGCGAGAGCGCAAATAATGTCGCCATGAGGCGAGCCATGCCTTCTTCCGGGTGCAACATCATGCAGCATTGCGTTCACGAATCTCGCGGTGCTGTGATAAAGCCTACAAGCGTGTGAGGTAGGCGTGCCGTATAGATTGCTCGTCGTTGAAGATGATGCGAACGCCGCTGAGTTCGTCTGTAAGGGGCTGCGCCAGGAAGGCTTTGCTGTTGAGCACGTCGCGGCTGGGCCGGACGCGCTACACATGGCGCTCTCCGAACCGTTCGATCTCATTGTGCTGGATCGAAACATTCCGGGCGTGGACGGGCTTTCGGTACTGAAGGCGCTCCGCGCCGCCCAAAACGAGACGCCAGTCATCATTCTCTCTGCGCTCGCCCATGCTGACGAGCGCGTGAATGGCTTGCGCGCCGGTGCCGACGATTATCTGGGTAAGCCGTACACATTTTCGGAATTGCATCTGCGCATCGAGAACCTGCTGCGCCGCCGAGCCGGAAAAGATACGCAGACGTCGCTGACGTGTGGCGATCTCGTGATGGACCTGCTGACGCGCCGCGTGACGCGCGCCAACAAATCAATCGATCTGCTGCAGCGCGAATTTCAAATCCTCGAACACTTGCTGCGCAACAAGGACCGCGTGGTCACGCGCACGATGTTGCTGGAGCAAGTGTGGGATTATCGCTTCGATCCACATACCAGCTTGATCGACACCCATATGAGCCGCTTGCGCAAGAAGATTGACGATGGTTTCGGCTCGCCGCTTCTGCACACGATACGCGGCGTTGGCTATAGGCTCTCCGAGCAACCATGACCGGTTCGTGGATTGGGCGCTGGAGCCTCGCAATCGTGGTGGCCATGGTTGCGTTGGTAACCGGCGCTTGCGCGGCAGCGCTTTGGTTTGTTGACTCCCAGGGCCGCACGCTCATTGCCGCGCAGGAGCAAGTGGCGCTCAATGTCGAGCTCGACTTGTTTGAGGCTGAGTTTCGCGACGAGGGCGCGTCGGCGCTCACAAGATCTGTGGAGCGCAGCGCCGAAACCGGCCCGCGATTTTATGCGGTGAGAGGCGCCGATGGCGTCTTGCTGGCGGGAAATATAGCGGCGTGGCCAGAAGGCGTTGCGTCGGAAGCGGCGTGGACGCCGGTTACACTTGATGGCCGACCGGCTCACGTTGTCACCCGCGCCTTAGATGATGGCCGAACGCTTCTTGTAGGCGCTGACGATGCGGCGCTCACTGCGTTTCGGGACGACATTGTCGATGCGGCATGGATTGCCGTTGCGCTGGTGGCGATCACGTGTTTGACGCTAGCCGCGCTGATCACCTCCTACATGGCTGGGCGCGTGCGGATCCTTTCGGCGGCCTCGGCGCGCGTTGCCGCCGGCGATTTCGCGGCGCGCGCGGAGGGCGCTGAAGAGCAAGGACCGTTCGGTGAAATCGCGCGCGCTCAAAATGCGATGCTCGATCGCATTGAGGCGCTCGTAACTGGCTTAGTCACCGTCACCGATAGCATTGCGCACGATTTGCGCACGCCGCTGTCGCGCATGCGTCAGCGTTTGGAGGAGGGCCTCGTCGCTGATCCGCCCGAGGCCAAGCAAGCCGCGCTTGAGCAGGCGCTGACAGAAACAGATCGCACTATCGCGACGTTCACGGCCTTGATTGATATCGCGCGCGCAGAAGGCGGCATCTCTCGCGAGACCATGGAGGGCGTCGATCTCACGCAGATCGTCCGCGACGCCTACGATCTTTTCGAGCCGCTGGCCGAGGAGAAGGGGCTGAGCTTCCGCATTGAAGCACAACCCGTCGGTATTCGCGGCCATCGTGCGCTGTTGATGCAAGCTGTCTCCAACCTGATCCACAACGCCATCAAGTACGGACAGACCGGCGTCGAAGTGCGCGTGTCCGTCAACGCAGACGGCGCCGAAATCGTCGTCTCCGATGATGGCCCCGGCATTCCGAGCGAGCAGCGCGCTGAGGCGGTGAAGCGGTTCAAGCAGGTTGGCGCGCAAAGCCCGGAGGGCGTGGGGCTGGGGCTCGCCATAGTGGACGCCTGCGCCCGGCTTCATCGTGGGGCTCTGGCCCTGGAAGACAACGCCCCTGGGCTCCGGGCTCGGCTTAGCCTCGCGGCGAAATAGCGGCGAACATCTCACAAACATTCAAGGTTCGGGACAGGCCGGTGCGCGGCGACCGCTTTAGCTTGGTTTACGTGATCGACGGACAGCACCGCTGCATAGCTCCGTAGGTCGCAAAACGGCTCGCTCCCTCACTTCCCTGTCGAGCCTCGCAAACCGGTACCGCGGACCTCCGGAGGTCTCTCTCCCCCCATACGACACGGGGGTCCGCGGGCTGATTGCCCCCACTGGTTGTCTCCCGCGCCGGGCGCCTATATCGCCATAAGCGGACATGCCGGCCTCGAAACTCACCGACAAAGACTATGCGCGCATCGCGCGTGCGCTCGCTGAGCCGCGGCGGGTGGACATTCTGCGTCAGGTTGGTGAGGCGAAGGGGCCGCTGGCTTGCGCCGATCTCAACGCGCGCCACGGCGTCAGCGCCGCGACCATGTCGCATCACATCAAAGAGCTTGAAACGGCCGGTCTGATCGAAACCGAAAAGGCTGGAAAGTGCATGCTCATCTCGCTGCACCGCCAGGTTTTGAAGGCCTATTTGGATCGGCTTGCGAAAATCTAATCACTCACTTTAGTTGCGCGCACCTTGTGACGAACAGTTAGACGATTATCTAACCGTCGAAGTCATCGCAAGGGGCGTCTTCCATGGGTAAGTTACAAGGTAAAGTTGCGCTGGTTACTGGCGCGTCCAAAGGCATCGGCGCGGCGATCGCCAAAGCGTATGCGGCAGAGGGCGCCACGGTCGTGGTGAACTACGCCTCCGATCGCGCAGGCGGCGAGCGCGTCGTGTCTGAGATCGAAGCCAAAGGCGGCAAGGCGATCGCGGTGCAGGGCGATGTCGGCAAAGCGGGCGATGTCGAGCGCGTATTCGATATTGCGAAAGAGTCTTACGGCAAAATCGACATTGTCGTGAACAACGCCGGCGTGTTTGCGTTTCAGCCGCTCGCTGAAGTGACGGAAGGCGAGTTTCACCGTCAGTTCAACACCAACGTGCTCGGTTCTTTGTTGGTTGCGCAACAAGCCGCCAAGCATATCGGCGCCAGCGGCGGTTCGATCGTCAACGTGAGCTCCGTCATTAGCGAAAGCCCGTTGCCGGGATCCTCGATCTACGCGGCCACCAAGGGCGCAGTTGACACGTTGAGCCAAGCGCTCGCCGTCGAACTCGCGCCGCGCAAAATCCGCGTGAACACTGTGGCGCCCGGCGGTGTCGATACCGAAGGCGCGCGGGCGCTCGGCATCCCTGACAGCGATTTCGGCGCGGACATCATCGCGCGGACGCCGCTCGGGCGGCTTGGACAGCCGGATGACATCGCGAAGGTCGCTGTGTTTCTGGCGTCCGACGACTCAGCGTGGCTGACGGGTGAGCGCATCACCGCGTCGGGCGGCCTGCACTAAATCGAGGCGCCGGGGCGGGGCGTGCTCGCCCCGGCGCTTCATTCGCCGACACTGCGGTCAAGAAATCCGCCGCAGTGGACAGCTCTCCCAAACAGGCGCACCAGCGTCATCGGGCCACCCGCTCCCAACGGCGGGCGCTCATCTGTGAGGATGGGAGACAAGTTGATGACAAGTACCGCGAAGCCGGCAGTGCGCCCGGCTGATCCCCGATTTTCATCGGGACCCACTAAAAAACGTCCTGGCTGGAGCACCGACGCGTTGAAAGACGCGGCGCTCGGCCGTTCGCATCGCGCGAAGCCAGGCAAAGCCAAGCTCAAAGAAGCGATCGATCGCACGCGCGCGATCCTTGGCGTGCCGGAGACGCACAAGATCGCGATCGTTCCGGCTTCGGACACAGGCGCCGTCGAGATGGCGATGTGGTCTATGCTTGGGGCGCGGCCGGTCGACATCTTCGCTTGGGAGAGCTTTGGCGAAGAATGGGTCACCGACGCGAAGCAATTGAAGCTCGACGCTAAGGTGCACAGCGCCGGTTACGGTGCGCTGCCGAAGCTCGAACTGGCGCGCAAGGATGCGGACATCATCTTCACGCAGAACGGCACGACCTCAGGCGTGCGCGTACCGAACTTCGATTGGATCGCGGCGGATCGCGAAGGCATCACGATCAATGATGCAACGAGCGCCGTCTTCGCGCAGACCATCGATTGGGCCAAGTGCGATGTGACGACGTTCTCGTGGCAGAAGGTGCTGGGCGGCGAAGCTGCGCACGGCATGCTGATTTTGAGCCCGCGCGCGATTGCGCGGCTTGAGAGCTACACGCCGGATCGGCCGATCCCGAAGATTTTCCGGCTAACGAAGAAGGGCAAGGTTGATCTCGAGATTTTTGAAGGCTCGACGATCAACACGCCCTCGCTGCTGGCGACGGAAGATTATATCGACGCGCTGAAATGGGCGGAATCCTTGGGTGGACTCGCGGGGCTGCAAGCGCGCGCCGACGCCAATACGAAAGTGCTGGCCGATTGGGCGGCGAAGACGCCGTGGATCGAGTTTCTCGCGCTCGATCCTGCAACGCGTTCGAACACGAGCGTGTGCTTGAAGGTCGTCGATCCGCGCGTGACCTCACTGAGTGATGACGCGCAGGCTGAGTTTGCGAAGAAGCTTTCTTCGTTGCTGGAGAAAGAGGGCGTGGCGTTCGACGCGGCGTCCTATCGCTCGGCCCCGCCAGGGCTTCGCATTTGGTGCGGTGGCACCATCGACGCTTCCGATGTCGCGGCGCTGACGCCGTGGATCGAATGGGCGTTTGCCACGCTCGTCGCCGAACTCGAAACCAAAGCCGCTTAATCTCTTTGCTCCCCCGCATGCGGGGGAGCTGTCAGCGAAGCTGACTGAGGGG
>JBEBHI010000053.1:0-20089 GCA_040080935.1 Terricaulis sp. | reverse complement strand
CGAATACATGCACGAGCAAGGCGTGCGCGTGCGCTACATGCACTCCGACATCGACACCGTTGAGCGCATCGAAATCATCCGCGACCTCCGCCTCGGCACGTTCGACGTGCTCGTCGGCATCAACCTCCTCCGCGAAGGCTTAGACATTCCAGAATGCGGCCTCGTCGCCATTCTCGACGCCGACAAGGAAGGCTTCCTGCGCAGCGAAACCTCGCTCGTGCAAACCATCGGCCGCGCCGCGCGCAACGTCGACGGCAAAGTCATCCTCTACGCCGACAAGGTCACTGGCTCGATGGAACGCGCCATGGCCGAAACCTCGCGCCGCCGCGAGAAGCAAGAGAAGTACAATCTCGAACACGGCATCACGCCGCAATCGATCAAGTCGAGCATCAAGGACATCCTGGACTCGGTCTACGAGAAGGACAGCCTCACCATCGACCCACGCGATCCGATGGCCTGGAAACGCGGCGCCGGCGGCGACAAACGCAATCGCGGCGTCGGCGAAGACGGCACACCCTTCATCGGTCACAACCTGAAGAGCTACATCGCCGATCTAGAAAAGCAGATGAAAGACGCCGCCGCGGATCTAGAATTCGAAACCGCCGCAAGACTGCGCGACGAGATCAAGCGCTTGCAGGAAACGGAGCTGCTGATCGCGGACGATCCGCTCGCGCGGCAGGAAACGTTGCGCCAAGCGGCGGATACTGCAGTGCGTGCGAGCCGCGAAGAAGGCCGCGCAACGGTGACGGGAGCGACGGTGAAAGCGAAGAAGCCACCGTATCGCGGGAGAAGGCGTAAGGGGCCCTGAGAAACGAAGCGCGACGTCCCAATCACGATTTTTGCATCCACTTCCGACGCCTCAACTTCGGCACTTTTCCTTTTCGTCTCGTTATATCCGCCGCAGTTTTCACAAGGCGATCCTCCTTGTTGTCAAACAGCTTCTCAAGAAGATGCTCCATTATCTCGAACGCACTTAGCAGGTCTTTCCGAGCAATGCCGGACAACCCGCCGTGCGAACCTACATTTCCAATCCATCGAAGAGAGTGAAGCAGCTTTGCTGCCGTCTGATGCTTCGTCTTCAGTTTGTCGATGCGCGCAGCAAGCGTCAGCTGAACACGACTACCATGCTTATTAGTCGTGAACCTTGGCACACCGAGATCTGTGAGGATTAGCTCGGTAGCAGCGCGCAATCTGTTGGCGCACGATCCCTCGTCAAGCCAGATCAGCGAGCTTGCTCTTTCGATTTCACCCACAACCTCACCTGGTGTTGTGTTCGGTATGTCGATAATTTGCGGAGAGGGTTGAAGTATTTCGGGACAATAGAGCGCGACAACCTCTAACGATGGGTCACCGTCTTCGTCGTAGAACTGTTCGTATCCATAAGTGATCGTTCCGGCCACCACAGCTGCCTCGGCGCAAACACTGCACTGCAAACCGGTCGAAAACCTTTCGACGACCCATTCGGGCTCCCATTCCTCAGAAGCCCTAAGCCTCTTCGACGCAACAGTTTCTCGAACGAACTTGGCATCTTCAATCGACACCAGATGCCCTGACGAGCAGCTCGGGCAAGGCCAGCGTGGAAGGATTTCGAAACTCCCGCTCCAAAGTTCTTTCTTGAACCCCACCCCTGCCTCCTCCTCGCGTGTCGATCGGTGGGCGCACCGTCGAATCGTTCGACTCAGTTTGCCGATCAATTCATAATCCACCGCATGGATTGGCTGGCTGGTGTCGACAGCGTTCTTTCGATCGCCGCGAATGTTATCGCGATAAGCACTTTTTTGGCAGCCTGGGCCGCACGCAGGCCCGTTGCTTCCTGGGCCACTGCTCTTCGGCGAGGAGTGACGCGTCCTGCCGATGCGAAGGGCGACGACATCGTCATCCCGAGCGCAACCATTTTCTTACGCGAAAACGTTGGCCCCGGACCGTTGCGGTGGACAATCGTCTGGTCCGACCACGATGAAACCCTGCTGGGCGAGGGCGTCGCGAACGTAGTTTCCGCGCGCCTTCGCAACCATCTGTGGTGGCGTCGTCGGTTGAAGAAAACGATGGATGGGGTTTTTATATCTGGTGAACTCCGGCACCGACTCGAAGAAAACGGCAAGCCAACCCAGATCGAGATTTGCGCGCTGCATCACGTTGATGACCCGGTATTGAAGTTGCCGCTATGGATGCGCGGTCGGTTTTACAAACGACCCAAGAGTGCTTCCGCCAGAGACGCCGCTAAACCGCCTTCGACTTAACACCGCGAATGAATCCCTCGATCTCAGCCGCGCCATGCGCAGCTTCATCGCGGTCTTCGACCATGCTCGCTTGGTCGATCAGCACGTCTTGCAAGCCATCCGGCAGCTCGTCCCATTGCAGCACGAGCGCTTGCCCGAGGCGGCGCAGCAAATGCTCGTCCGCCTCTTTGTATTTCAGTGTGATTTTCAGCGCCATCGGCGGCCGTGGTCCGCCATGATTATGCATGCATCACCGATTCAAGCCGCGCTTCGTCGATGATGCGATCGAAGCTCTCGGTTTCGCTACGCACGCGATATTGCTGCGGGCCGGCATCGCGCGGCAGCGGCGCGACGACACGGCAGGCCGTGGAACTCATAGAAAAGCCGACCGTGCGCGTAATCGACACGCGCTCTCCGGCGCTGAACTTGGGCTGCGCCATATAGTTACCTTTTCTCGAAAACGGCGCAACGGGACAAAGAACCGGGGCGTCTAGAGCTTCAACCTAGGGCGCGGGAACCCAAAGACAAGGCGAGAACACCGGGGATTGAGGCCAATCTATCCGGTGGAGGCCGAAACGGCCGCATTCTAACTGCGCATGAACGCCTTGCTCACCACCGACACGACCCAAACCACAGCGCCGCTCGCGCCGTGGCGTGTCGCTGAGGCGTTCATGCACATTCTCCACGCGCTCTTCGGCGATCCGAGCCAAGTCGCGTTCAAACACGCGCTCAGGCTCGAAACGCACCGCCAGATATCGTCATGGCTGCGCTGCGGCGAAGCGATGATGCGGCGCCTGCTACTGATCGAAGCCACCGCCTACGCCAAGCCCGCCCCGAGCCGGCGTGCGCGCACGTTACGCAAGCACGTGCGAAAGCCACCACTCGCCTGCACGCCGGAAAGCCCCGAGACATGGCGCGTGAGTTTTCGCTGTTTTGCGAAGCGCCGCATTCCCTTTAGCAAACTGCTTTCGGCCGATACGCCACAACTCTCTGATGGGTGCGCGCGTGGCGTTCGTCGCGCACCTTTGCGCTTCCGCTCGTCCCAAGCGTTGGCAAAGCGCTATGAAGCGCTGCGACGCGTTTTAGGTGACCCGCTCACTTACGCGCGCCGCCTCGCGCGCCAACTTCGCGCCAAGCCGCATCGCGCGTACCGCGTTTTGATTGCACCTCCCGAGGCGCGTCGGCGCATCGATTGTTACGCGGAACTCTCTGCCGCAGCGGAAACTTCAGCGGCGTTGTTCAATACGAGCTAGCACGTCTATGAAGGACGCATGCGCCTTCATCATCCCCGTATCACGCCCCTCTCCGACGCCGCCCTCACACCCGAGCAGCGCGACGCGCTCTCGCGCGCCGTCGTTCCCGGCCGTCAGCCCCTCAACATTTTCCGCACCTTCGCGCACGCGCCCGAAGCGCTCGCGTCGTTCCTGCCCTGGGGCAGCTACATTCTCTCGAAGAAGAACAGCCTCAACGGCCGTCAGCGCGAAATCGTCATCCTGCGCATCGGCTATCTTTGCCGCTCCGGTTACGAGTGGACCCAACACGTCGATATCGGCCTGCGCGCCGGCATCTCCGAAGCCGAAATCGAAGCTTTGAAAACCGGCGCCGATGCGCCGAACTGGTCGCCCGCCGATGCAGCTTTGATCCGCGCCAGCGATGATCTGCACGCCAATCAGTTCATCTCAGACAAAGTCTGGGCCGATTTGAAACTTCACTTCACCGACCGCCAATGCATGGATTGCATCCTCACAGCCGGGCAATACACGCTGGTTTCAATGCTGCTGAACTCGCTCGGCGTTCAACTCGACGAAGGCCAAAAACTCGATCCCGACCTCAACGCGCGTAGTTGAGCCGCGCCGCCCAGTCGCTGAGCAAAGGAAGCACCGGCGCAAGCTGCGCCTCATACTTTTTCCAACGCCCAACGGAGCGATTGTAGATCGGCTGAATCACCTGGCGCACCGAAGGCGTGTTGATATTCCGCTTCACCGCCGCCTCAGCCGGCGAGAGCATTGAAGCCTCAAACTCCAAGCCAAGAAACGCCGTCACGCCCCGCGCAACATTTTCCAGATCCGCCACCACGTCTTCGTAGCGCACCTCAAAAACCGAAAGCCCCAACCGCTCCCGGCAAACCAAACCAAGGCTCATCACCTTGTCGTAGTAAGCCGCCGCCGAGTTCAGCTCCAAAAACTGCACCATCGCTGCGTTCATGCCGAACCGTTGCTGAAAACAAGAAAGCACCACGTCCCGCGGATCGCGCAGCGCAAACAGGATCTTCGCCTCCGGAAACACCCGCCGGATCAGCGGCAAAAAGATGATGTTCAACGGCAGCTTGTCGACAACAAGCCTTCCCCGAACTTCCGTCTCCGCACTCACGCGCTTCCAATACTCAGTCCGAATAGAGTCAATCTCAGCACCACTCAACGAGGGAAGCCTCTCCGGATCGCCAGCAACGTACTGTGCCGCAAGCGCCAAATGCTCCCGCTCTTCTATGCAAACGATCCGCGAATGCGCCGCGAGCACTTGCTCGAGCAACGTCGTTCCTGAACGCGGAAAGCCAATGAGGAAAACTGGCGAAACCGCGGCGAGCGGAGTGCTCCACGTCGAAACATCCACCTCGCGCGCGAAAGCAGTCATCCGCTCAACGCCATCCGGGTGATACGGCAATTGCGTTTCGCGCCCGTGCGCGCCGTGAATATCGAGGAGCAACCTGTTTGCTTCCGAAAACGCTGCGAACGCTTCTACCGGATCATCCGCCTCATCTCGCGCATCGCCGATCACGCCCCAAGCCAAAGCCTGGTTCGTCGCCGAGCGCGAACGACGCGCAACGGTTGCGGCGGCGTTTTCGGCGGCTGCGAGGTCGCCTTCGCGAAGCAGCAGATTCGCCAACGTAAGCGCGGCGACATCGTTGCTGGGGTCAAGCGCCACGGCTTTGCTGGCGTGTTCGCGCGCGCGATCGAGTTGATGCAAAAGCTCATACGCCTGCGCAATACCCGCATGCGAAGGCGCATCATCCGCGCTAAGCCCGAGCGCCTTTGCATACGCATCCACTGTGGCTGCCGCATCGCCAGCGTTGGCTTCCAGATTGCCCAGATTGCGCCAAGCATCAATCAGCCCACGATCACCGGCGCGAATAAATGCGCGGCGCGCTTCGGCGATCGCGCCCGTGCGGCGGAGAGCGATGCCAAGTGCATTGAGGATATGAATTTGCCCTGGTGCAGCCTTGTCGGCGCGCTGGAGAAAGGAAAGCGCCATCGCAGCATCGCCCTGCTCCAAGGCGACAAGACCAATCACTTGGTTTGCGCCGGGATCGCTTGGACGTTCGAGCAAAACCTGTTCGGCCGCTCGCTTCGCTGCCGCAAAATCGCGTCGCGACAACGCTGCTTGCGCCGCCCGAAGCAGACCGGCGGTCATTTCGGCGCATCGGGGTATGCGTCGAGCACCGGGCCGAGCGCCTTCTTGAGCGGATCAAGATACGGCTCGAATGCGCGCCAATCGTCGAGGCCCTTGGCGCTAATCGGCTGACGTACCTGCTCAGCGCTGGCTGTGTGCACCGCGCGCTCGGTTTCGTGCGGACGCAAACACTGCTCTTCAAACGGCAGGCCGCAATAGTTGAGCAGCGCGCGAATATGCGGCTCGGGATCGGTGACGAGCTCTTCGTGGATCACACGATGAACACGGCCAGGAAGCACGGCATCGTAGTGCGACATGAGACGCACGTAATCTGCGTAGTAGCGGCCGATGTCGGTCAGATCGTAGCTGAAATCTTGACCGGCGGCGAAATGCTGTTTGAAGCACGACCAGCCACACGCCATCGGATGACGGCGCGCGTCGATGATTTTCGCGTTCGGCAGAGTCAATTGGATCAGCGCGATGTGAGTCCAATTGTTTGGCATCTTATCGATGAAGAACGGGATGCCTGCAGTTCGGCGACGTTTCGTCGTGCGCAAGAAGCTAGCGCCAGCCGCTGCGAGTTTCGAGGCATCCGCAGCGCCGAGCGCGTCAATATACTCTGGACCGAAATCGCGCGCGATGTTGCTGAGATCGGGCAACTCCATCGTGCCTTCGACAAGTGAGTGCGAAGCAAGGATCTGCTCCACCAAAGTTGATCCCGAGCGCGGCAGCCCGAGGACAAATATCGGATCAGGAGCGGCATCTCCCCTTCCAGCGCGCGAGGCGAAATAATTGGCGTCGTGTTGCGCAATGCACTTGCTTACGAAAGCCGAAAGCGCGTCGGCATCATGCGGGCTCATTCTCGCGCGTATTGCTGCGCCTTCGCTGTAGGCAGCGAACGAGCCAGGCGCGTCACGATTTTGCTCGAGCGCCTTGCCGAGCGTGTAGAGCAGATCAGTCCGCGCCTCAGGCGTGAGATCGTTGCGCGCCAAGAGCGCCCGGATTGATGCGATCTCTTCGGCAGTAATGCGAACGGTCTTCAGGTTGGCAAGGCCCCAGTAGGCTTCGCCGCGTTCGGGTGCGAGCGCTATGCTGCGCCGGTAAGCTGTCACGCTCTCTTCGCTATTGCCGAGCGTCTTTTGAATGTGGCCAACCGTTGTCCAGGTCGTTGCACGATTTGGGTCCTCTACGAGGAGCTTTTCGTAGATCGCCAGCGCTTCGTCATATTCGCCCGCGCTGTTCAGCACTGCCGCGAACGCACGCCGCGAACCGACATTGTTCGGATCGATCGCCAGCAGATTGCGCGCTTCCTGTAGCGCTTGGTCCACCTGCCCCAGGGCCATGAGCATAAGCGTCAGATCATGCCGCGTCGACTGAAACGCCGGCGCCAACGCGATGATCCGGCGCATGGTTTGCTCCGCCTCCGTTGCGGAGCCCGCGCGCGCCTGCGCTTCACCAAGCATACGCAGCGCGACGATGTCTGACGGATAATTGCGAACATACGCCTGCAGTAACGCCTCGGCGCCAGCGTGATCGGCGGCGCGCAAGCGTTCTGCTGCAGGCGCCAGTGCGGGATCCATCGACGGTCCCGTCGCGTGACGCGTGTAAGCAGCTTGCGCACCGGGCGCATCGCCTGCAAGCGCGAGCTGATCGCCAAGATCGCGCCAGATCGTTGGGTGCACAGGATTGAGTTCAGCCGCGGCGCGCAGTGCGAGCGAAGATGGCAATGCCGCGCCGTTTGCTGCGAGTATGATGCCGAGCTGACGTTGCGCGCCAAAATGGCGCGGATTCGCCGTCGCGATCGGCGTGATGACGGCGCGCGCACCGGGCAAGTCTCCGCCGAGCCGAAGGGCCTCGCTTAGCAGCAGCTGAGCATCGAAGTTCCGCGGATCTTGCTGCAGAGCGGCGCGCAGAAGCACGGCGGCGCGCGCGGGTTCTGTCCGCATCGCTTTCAGCGCTTCGCTTATGACGCCGGGGACCGCGCTCATGCCGCTAACGTCAGCGTTCGGCGGCTTTCGCCGCGCGTTCGAGCATTGCTGCTATGGAGGGCAAAACGGACGCGATCTCGTCGGCGCGACCGCGCCATTTATCGGAGTCTGGTTTGGAGACGGTGTGGCGCGCGATCGGCAACTCTTTGCCGAGTTTACGATCCCATTCGAGATCAACCGCCTCGCAGATGCGCGTAATCTCGGCGTTGGGGTCGGCAAGCAATGCGTCGTAGCGGGCGGTCGCCCAACGATCCGTTGGCAAACGATCCAGGCTGTCGAGCATCACTTGCATCGTTGATGCCCACTGCCCCGCGACAAGTTGTTCGAGAGGCTTGCCGTTGAGCTCACGCCAGCCGGGCGTCAACAAGAACGACCACGGACGCTCGCCAGTCCAGCCGGGCAAGTTCGGATACATGACGAACTTGCCGGACTCCCAGCCTTCCATCATCGACGAGAGCACCTGCCGTGGGTCGCGGTAGAGATAGATGAAACGCGCTTCGGGAAACACCTTGGCGAGGAACGGAATGCGGAGCGCGTTCTTCGGCGTTTTTTCCAGCATACGAATGCGCCCCGCGCCGGGAGGCGCGTTGTCGCGATTGCGCAGTTGTTGCTCGAAGCGATCACGAAGCACGGCCACGATCTCGGGACGGGCGTTGCTTTCGTCGAGGCAGTTGGAGTCGAAGTTCGCCGCTGGAATGCCAAGACCACGAACGCCTTCAACAATTTGATGGCTCTCGCCGCCAACAGTATAGAGGTTTGGCGCTTGCGCGAGCGTTTCGAAGAGAAGCGATGAGCCTGAACGCGGCGGATTGACGATAAAGATCGGGCGATCGAAGCGCGGGTCGGCGGCGCCGGTGTTGATGTTCGGCGCGACGATGGGCGCGATGTCTGGGCGAGTCTCGCCGGCGATATCTTCCTGTTTGTCGCGAAGCGCTGGCGCGACAATCAGTGCAGTCATCGTCGCGTACAGGTCTGAGCCGTTGCGAAGCTTTACTTCGCTGGCGCGAACTGCGCGGATCTGATTGTGGAAGTCATCCACGGCTTTGCGATAGCGCGGCCAGCCCGCTTTGGACTCGCCGTAGGTTGACCACAGCGCGCGCCAGACGTGCGTGAAGTATGAGGCGACCTGCGCGACCTGTTGGAATTGCGGGTGTTGTTGTTGCGCTTCGCGGAACAGGAAGTCGACGTGGCCCTGGATCTCCCATGGCGTCATCACCACGGGCAAATTCTGACTTTCGTATTCGAGCGCATCGAGCGCCGCGCCAGATGGCACGAACGGGCGCATGACCCAACCCGGCGCGTCGCGTTCGGGCAAACGGCCAGCAGCAGCGAGCTTCCAGAAGCCCTCTCCGCCTACAGTGTCGCAGACGAGGTGAATGCGTTTGCGTTCGGCATCATTGACGACGCGGTGGCGCGAGAAGGTGTCGAAGATCCAGCATTCACCTTCGGCCATGTTCACGGTGAGACCGCCGCAATCGAAGCTCACAGTCGGTTGCGTCACGATCGGCACGTGGATGCGCATGCGGTCGCGCCAGTAATAATGGATGTCGACGTGCGGCGTGACTTCCGCGCCGCCGGAGAGACGCATCAAGCGCGTGCGGCCGAGCGAGGCGCCGAAGCTGGCGAGCACTTCGATCAGATACGGGCACTGCTTCAGGTATTCCGTCGGCGCCATTTGGCCGGCGAAAGATTCATTCGCCGCTTCGCCATTGACGGAGATCAGCGGCAGGAAGTCGTTGCCTTCGAAACGCTGCGGATGCGGCAGCCAGCAATCTTCGCTGAACGCGAGCACTTCTTTGGCGAGGCGCTCCGCATCGTATTTCAGCGGCAATTGGATAAATCTGGCTTGCAGTCTCATCGATACGTCCGGGCGCGGTCGTCGCGCGTCTGTTCCCGGTTCGTTTATCGCTGCGTGAGAGGTCGCGGCAAGGACAAAAGCCCGCTGAGCCGCTTGGGTCGCAGCCGCCGCTCGCGGGAGGTGCGAACAGCGGCTTCTGCCTATGCGTTAGATCGTTTTCGCCAATGCTTCGAGCTGGCGCGCGGTTTGGCCCCAGCCTTCGTGGAAACCCATCTGCTTGTGCTGCTCTTTCGTCTCTTCGGTCCAATGACGGGCAACGGCGCGATATTTCGTTTTGCCGTTTCCGAGATCTTCGAAGGTGACTTCCGCGACCATGAACGGGCCGGCGGGCTCGTATGTTGTTGGGTTGATCGCGTCCGTGGTCACGATGCGCTTGTTCGGCTCAGCCGCGAGCACGATGCCACTGTTTGGATATTCTTGGCCTTCAGGCGAGGCCATGACGAAGTTGAACTTGCCACCCGGGCGAATGTCGACGTCGGTGCTTTTGATCGTCCACGGCTTCGGCGCGAACCATTGCTGCAGCAGCTTCGGATCGTTGTAGCAGCGATAGAGCTTATCGGCTGGCGCATCGAGTTCGAGTTCAAGAACCAGTTCGTGTTGGGACATTGTGAGCTTCCTTGCTTGTCTCTGAAACTAGAACGAACTGCGTTCGACTAACCCTACACGCTTGCGCTATTTTTCTTTGGCCGATCTTGCGAGCGTGTCGAGATGTTGGCGGATGTGCGCCGCTTCCGCAGGCGTGTTGGCGAGCGCGATGGCTTTGTTAAAGGCTTCGCGGGCTTCGGCGTTTTTGTTGAGCTGCATCAGGAATGCGCCGCGCGCGCCGTGAAAGTAGAAGTATCCGTTGAGACGATCTTCGAGCGGCGCGATAAGATCGAGCGCCGCTTGCGGGCCGTGTAGTTTTGCGACGGCGACGGCGCGGTTGAGCGTGATCACCGGCGATGGCGTGTGCCGTTCGAGCGCTTGATAGAGGCCATCGATCTCAGCCCAATCGGTTTCATCGGGCGTTTCGGCGCGCGCGTGCAGACCAGCGATCGCCGCTTGAATTTGGTATGGGCCGGGTGTGCGCTGGCGGATCGCTTTGTCGATGAGCGCTAGCCCCTCTTGGATGAGCGGGCGCTTCCATTTTTTGCGGTCTTGGTGTTCGAGCAGGATGCCGTTGCCGTCCGCGTCAAAACGCGCAGCGATGCGGGAATGCTGAAGCAGCATCAGCGCAAGAAGCCCCATGATCTCGGGCTCGCTTGGGTACATGCGGAGCAACAAGCGCGCGAGGCGGATTGCTTCGTCACAAAGCGAAGCACGGTCGCTGGCGGGATCGGCGGCGGAATAGCCTTCGTTGAAAACGAGATAGACCATGGCCGCGACGGAGGCCAAACGCTCCGCACGATCGACGGCGTTGGGCGCTTCGAACGGCACACCGGCGCCAGCAACTTTCGCTTTGGCGCGCGTGATGCGCTGCTCCATCGCGCTTTCGCCGACCAGAAACGCGCGCGCGATTTGCGGTACGGTGAGGCCAGAGACGATGCGGAGCGCTAACGCGACTTGCTGGGTTGGCGGGATGTCCGGGTGACAGCAGATGAAGAGCAGACGGAGGACATCGTCGCGATAGTCGGCTTCGTCGAGGCGTTGCGCGACTTCGGTTTCGAAGTCGCTCAGATCGGAGATCTGATCTTCATCAGGCAGCTCGGTTTGCTTGGCGCGACGGCGGGTGACGTCAATGGCGGCGTTGCGGCCGACCATGATGAGCCAGGCAGCGGCATCGCGCGGCGGGCCGTTCTTGGGCCAGTTCTTCAGTGCGCGCAGGCATGCGTCTTGGTAGGCCTCTTCCGCTAGATCGAGGTCGCGGAAATAACGCAGCAGCGCCGCGACCGCCTGGGGCCGCGCGCTGACGAGCGCAGCGTCGATCCAGGCGACGTCGGTCACGTTAGCGCGCCTCTACAGGTGAGCCTGGATTGTAGAGCATGATCGGGCGGAGTTCGTAGGCGCCGCCTGGGTTCGCGACCGCGAGTTCGCGCGTGAACACGAGGCCCTCCTCCAGATTGTCGACTTCGATGATGTAGAAGCCGAGCAGCTGCTCCTTGGTTTCGGCGTATGGGCCGTCGAGGACTTCGTTGTCCTTTTTGCGGAGCGTGGTGGCGGCGGAGGTCGGCAGCAGGCGAAGTGACGGCTTCAGCTTGCCGGCCTTCTCCCATTTCTCGTGCACGACACCGAGCCGGCCCATGACGGCGTCGTCCTCTTCCTTAGTCCAGGAGAAGACGGCGGCTTCGTCGTTGTAGCAAAGAACGGCGTAGAGCATCGGATAGAGCCTCATAAGCGAAGGACGAACGCCTAGCCGCCTTCCCGACAGGGCGTCGAGAGTTTCTTCAGGGGCAAAAGCTTGGCGGTAAGGCCGAAGCCCGGCAGACTCCCCTTCGCGGGAGAGGGTCATGCTGCTTGGCTTTGTGTTTCTGTTCCTGAGCCTTGGGTTCGGCCTGATGGTTGCGGCCTGGGCGATGATGATGGCGTTCCTGCAGCGCTATCCAATGCCGGCGGCGCAGACGCCAGCGGATGGCTGGGCGCGCTGGCAGCAATTTATGAGCGGCCGTGGTTGCCCGCCCGAGGGCGAGCCGCAGCGCAAGCTCATCGCTACGATGTTTAAGGGTGCGATGGCCTGTTACGCGCTGATGATCGTGATGTTCTTCGCCGCCGGCGGGCCGGACGCGCTGCCCCCGCCACCGCCGCGCTGAGCCGCGAGACTTAAGTCGCAGCAATGTTCAGTCTCTTCGCTTGACGCTCATGCGTCCGCCTCGGCTCTACTGATGGCCAAGCGGGAGATGCATGGCGGAAGTTTTTATCGCTGCGGCGCCAGACGCTGATGCGCAGGCGGGCGGCCTTGCGCAGGCATTGAAGACGTTGGGCTTCGACGCCGCCGCTGGTGCGCCCAGTGAAACTGAAATCGCGAAGCTTGTGGATGACGCGAAGTGCGTCATCGGACTGTGGTCACGCGGCGCGCCGACGGCGGAACTGGCGATGCTGGCAGCTTTAGCGCACGAGCGGAAGAAGCTGGTGAGCGCGGAATTGGTGACGGACGCGACGCCTGCGCCGTTTCGGGCTGCGCCGCGTGTGGATCTGGCGCTGCGAGACCGAACGGCGTTCAAGACGCGGTTCGAGGCGCTGATTGTTGAGATCGATAAGCTCTCGCCGACGAAGGCGAATGTCGCGGCGCTGCCGAGCGTGTTGGCGGTGGTGCGGTCCGCGTTGCTCAAGCGGCGCGAGACCGGCGGCGAAAAGCAGCTGAAGACACTTGGCGTGTTCGCGGCGGCGGTGGCGGCGCTTTTCGTGGTTGGGTTGGGCGCGGGACGCGTGATCAATCTCGTGCGCTCTGGCGAGCTTACGATGGCGTCGTTTTCGATTGCGACGCCGCAAGCTCAGGCCGCGGCAACGCCCACGAGCACGCCTGCCCCGGCCCTGACTTCGGCGGCACTGGAACGGACGCCTTGGCGGGAAGTGGCAGCGCGGATCGATGAGGCAATGGCCTCGCAGATCGAAACGCGTGCGGCGGCGGGCGATGCGGATGCGCAGACGTTGGCGTGCTTAGGTCACATGGCTGGCGCCGGCGGTTTGCTGCCGAGCCCGACGGCGGCGCGCGAGCAGTGCGATCTGGCGGCGGCGCAGAACAACGCGGCGGCGCTCTATCTTTCCTGGCAGTTGCGGCGGACGGCGCCGCATGCGGGCATCGATGATGCGACGGCGAATGCCCGCCTGCGTCAGGCGGCGGACGCTGGGTTCACGGCGGCGCAGATTGATTACGCGGCGAGCTTGCCCCGTGATCGGACTTCGCAGGCTGAGGCCGGGCGCTTGTGGTTGGCGGCGGCGGAGCGCGGCGATCCGCGGGCGCAGTTCTTTTACGCCCGCTGGCTGCGCGATAGTCCGGCCGGGCCGCAGGACCCGACAGCGGCGCTCCCCTTCCTGCAGCGTGCAGCCGAGGCCAATCAGCCGGAGGCGCTGCACATGCTGGCGACGCTTTATCGCGATGGCATTGGCGCGCCGCGCAATGTGGCTGAGGCGAGGTCGCTTTATGATCGCGCGGCGCGGCAAAACCATGCGCCGTCAATGTCGAACCTGGCGGATTTGCTGCGCGATGGTTCTCCAGAGGAGCGAGCGCGCTCGATTGAGCTTTATCGCCAATTGGCGTGCATGACCGACGAGCATCAGATCCAACCGCGTGCGGTTGGCCGCTTGCGCGCATTGCAGGTGAGTTACTCCTGCGGCTAACAAGCGCCGATGGCGTGGCGCAAAACCTATGACGGCGCGGAACCGCAGCGGGTCAATAAATGGCTCGCTGGCGAAGGCGTGTGCTCGCGGCGCGAGGCTGAAGAGCTGATCGCCGGCGGCTTGGTCAGCATCGATGGCGCGGTGGTCGCTGAGCCCGGACGCAAGATTGAGCGCGGGCAGACAATTGACGTCGCCGATGCGCACGGCGCGCCGGCGAAGATCAGCATCGCGATCAATAAGCCGGTCGGGTTCGTGTCGGCGCAGCCTGAAGGTGATCAGGTGCCGGCGGCGCGGTTGCTGACGAAGGCGAACCTGATCGGCCGCGCCGATCCGATGCCAACGTCGCGCACGAGCCTAGCGCCGCTTGGCCGGCTTGATCAGGATTCGCGCGGGCTGTTGCTGCTAAGCGAAGACGGCGTGCTGGCTAAAGCGGCGATCGGCGAAGAGTCCAAGCTCGACAAGGAATATCTCGTCGGCGTGCGCGGACAAATCAATGATCGCAGGCTGGCGCTATTGCGGCATGGGCTGGAGCTGGATGGCAGGAAGCTGAAGCCGGCGAAGATCGATGTGGTTGAGCCGTGGCGCATCCGCTTCATTCTGAACGAAGGCCGCAAAAGGCAGATCCGGCGGATGTGTGAGCTGGTTGACCTTGAGGTTGTCGATCTGCTGCGGGTGCGGATTGGGCCGTTGTGGTTAGGCGATTTGCCCGAAGGCAAGTGGCGAGCAATTACGGGAGCGGAACGCGAGGCGCTGGTTAAGGCCTCTCGCTAGGTGGTGCGTAATTGCTGTAATCATTCCTGCGCCGTAGCTCGGCCAGCAACTCGCGATCAAAACTCGCGTGAGGCGCTTGATTGAGCGCTTGGATGAACGTGGTCATATCCGATCGTGCGTGAGCTTCTTCGAAGCTTGGGCCGGGGATGATGCCGCGGCGGTAGAGATATTCGTCGGAGCGGCCGGTGAGCACGTAGGCTGGCGCCCAGTGGAAGCCAGCAGCTTTGGCGAGCTCGTTGGTGCAGTTTGAAACGATCGTGTTGTAGTAGCGCGGCGTATGCGAGAGCGATTGTGAACGTTCGAGCAAATGCACGAGCAGCGTCCGGCTTTGCGCTTCGGTGATGTCGACGGGGTACACGAAGACTTCGTGATCGAGCATCGTGGCGCGGCGGATCAGAAGATCGCGCGCGGTCGCCCAGATGTAGATCAGCTCGAACGCGTTGAATTGGCCGTGGAAGGCTGAGTATTCCTCGCCCTGCTCGCGGCGCGCTTCAATCGTAAGGCCAAGAATGCGGTCGTCGCTGAACTCGAACAGCAACAATGTGTGCGCGGCGAGTTGTGAGCCGGGCTGCGGTTCAAGCATGAACCAGACGCGGCGCAGTTCGTCGAAATTGTAAGATGCCGACGGCAGATACGTCGTGTCGGTTTCGCGATCGAACTCGTAGCTCCAATCGCCGACCGGTGAGACGGTGAAGCCAGTTTCCGTGATCTCCACTTGTGGCGTGTGGGAAAGGTATGGGTACCAGTTCCGCTCCATCTGCGGCGGACTCAGCATGTTGGCGAGCGAGCCGAGCGCTAGGATGCTGATGATGCAGGCGATCGCCGGGCGCAGAGGGTTCGCGCCGAACCAGTTCATAATACGTGTCACGTCACCCTCCGCTTCGCCGGCTTCTCGTAATGTGATGCGAGCGTCACGTTAAGTGCAGCTTGCCAAAGCTTGCGGCGCTCCCAATCTCCGTTTCGACCCCGGTTCGCTTTCTGCTAATCGCGATCCACCTTCAGGAGGCCCCCATGGCTCTACGCATCAACGATAAGGCGCCGGATTTCGAAGCCGAGACAACGCAAGGCCGGATCAAGTTTCACGAATGGATTGGCACTAGCTACGCCGTGCTGTTCTCGCACCCGAAGGATTTCACGCCGGTCTGCACCACCGAGCTGGGCTCGCTCGCCAAGCTTGAGCCGGAGTTCAAGAAGCGGAACGTGAAGATCATCGGGCTTTCGGTTGACCCTGTTGCCGATCACGAGCGTTGGCGTGCCGACATCAAGGAAGTCACCGGCGGTGACGTGCAATATCCAATGATCGGCGACAGCGATCTTAAGGTCGCAAAGCTCTACGATATGCTGCCGGGCGACGCTGGCGATACAAGCCAAGGCCGCACCGCGGCGACGAACGCGACGGTGCGCACCGTTTTCATCATCGCACCGGACAAGACGATTAAGGCGACACTCTATTACCCGATGTCGTCGGGCCGCAATTTCGATGAAGTGCTGCGGCTCATCGACTCGATCCAGCTTACCGCCAACTACAAGGTCGCGACGCCCGCGAACTGGAAAAGCGGCGAGGACGTGATCATCGTGCCGGCGGTGTCGGACGATGACGCCAGGACGCTGTTCCCAGCAGGCTGGAAGACGCTGAAATCGTACCTGCGGATCGTGCCGCAGCCGAAGGCGCCGCGTGAAGGCTAGGCGAACCGGCGCACTGCTTGGATGCCTCCCCTTGCGATAAGCGAGGAATGGTAGGAGTCTTGGCGCGAGGAGACGCCATGATTTTCGAGCAGATCGCCACCGGCGGGTGCCAGTCTTATTTTATCGCCTGCGGCGATACCTGCACAGCTGCGGTGATCGATCCGGAAGTGCGGCAGCTGGCGCGCTATCAGGCGCTGGCGACACAATACGGCGCGCGCATCCGCTATGTAATCGACACGCACACGCACGCGGACCATTTCAGCGGCAGCAAGCAGCTGGCGCAGTTGGTCGGCGCTCCGGTGGTAGCGCAGCAGAGTTCGCCCTCCCCGTATGTGACGATGCGGGTCGATGAAGGCGACGTGATTAAGGTCGGCAATTTGCGGCTCTCGGTTCTGGCGACGCCGGGCCATACACGAGACGCGATGTGTTTGGTGATGAGCGATCGGGTGTTCACCGGCGACACATTGCTGATTGGCGCGACAGGACGCACGGATTTGCCGACGGGTGATCCGGAACAACTTTACGACAGCCTCTTCAATAAGCTCCTGAAGCTCGATCAATCGCTGCGCATCTATCCGGCGCACGATTACAAGGGTCACACTTGCTCGACGCTTGAGGAAGAGAAGCGTTCGAACCCTCGCTTGCAGAAAAAAGAGCGCACTGAGTTTGTCGCGATGATGCAGGCGCACTCGCCGTCGATGCCGGAGCATTTGACGGAGGCGCTGCGAGTGAACATGAGTGGCGGCACCAGCGTGGCGCAGCTTCTCGCTGAAGCGGCGGCCGAAGTGCCGTTCATCTCGATGGATGAAGTGAAGAACCGCATCGACAAAGGCGTCAACGATTTCATCGTGCTCGACGTTCGCGAGAAGGAGCAGTTCGACGCGGGCCACATCCCAAATGCCAAACATCTCTCACGCGGGCAGTTGGAGTTGCGCGTGAACGAAGCTTTCCCCGATCCGACGGTAAGGATCGTTACCTATTGTGAAGTCGGGAAGATCTCGACGTTGGCGGCGGCGACGTTGCGGCGGATGGGATTTACACGCGTGCTAGCGCTCGATGGCGGCATGAAGTCTTGGCGCGAAAAGGCCTTTCCCGTCGAGGGCGCGCCTCAGGCCTGAACGTCCGCCGTATCTGGATGGCGGCGGAAGTAGGCGACGGCGTACGAGCAACTCGCTCGCAGACGCCGATTGGTTGAGCGCGCTTCATCGACGACGTGCTTCATGAGTTGCGAGGCGTAGCCCTTGCCCTGCGCTGCTGGCGGCGTTTCCACGTGGAGGATCACACGCACGCCGGCGATGTCGCGATAGTCGGCGAAGGATAGGCCCTCGGGCGCATCGAGTTCGTAGCGGTGGCCGGCGGCGTTATCGCGGAAGTCGCCCATAGTTAGGATTGCTCCGGCATCGGCTTTGGTTCCCACAATTCGATCTTGCGACCTTCGAGATCAATTATGTGGGCAAAGCGGCCGTAAGATTCATCCTGCGTTTTTACCGGCTCGACGCCTTCGGCTTTGGCGCGCGCCAGCATGCCGTCCATGTCGTCCACGATGAGGTTAAACATGAACTCCTTGTCCGACGGTGCGAAATAGTCGGTGTCGGCCTTGAATGGGCTGAACACGGCGCCGGAGCCCGGCTTGTCCTTGACCATGTCGGGCGTGAAGAAGCAGCCCCAATCGGGCATCTCCAGACCGAGGACGCGCAGGTACCAGGCCTTCAGTGCGGCGCTGTCTTGGGTTTTGAAGAACAGGCCGCCCAGGCCAAGCACCTTTGCCATCACGCCTTCTCCAGCTTAAGCCGCTCGGCGTGAACTATCGCCACGCCTTCCATGCCGGCAACCATGCCGACGTCCTCAAGCACGCTGTCCTGCTTTACTGCCTCGATGCGCTCAAGCGCAAAGAGACTCCGTTCGCCGTGCTGGATACGCACGCGGGCCGCGGACTCTATGATTTTGCAGGCTCGGAAGCTGAACGCAGCCCGGAGTGGCGCGACGGGATCGCACGGCTCTGGGATTGGCCGGATCCGCCGCCATTGATCGCGCGGTATCTGGAGGCGGTGCGGAGTTTCAATGCCGACGGTGCGCTGCGGACGTATCCCGGCTCACCAGCGCTGGTGACGACCAATCTGCGCGATCAAGACGCGCTGATGGCGTGCGAACTTCATCCGGAGGATGCGAACGCGCTTCGGCGCGCGCTGCCGCGTAAGGCCAGCGTGCAGGTTCACGAGCGCGATGGCTGGGAGGCTTTGGGCGCGTTGCTGCCTCCGGCGCAGAAGCGCGGCTTGGTGCTGATAGACCCGCCTTATGAGGCGACGGACGAGATGGAGATTTCGGTTGAAGCCCTGCGCGCTTCAGCGAAGCGGTTTGCGCACGGCATGTACCTGTGGTGGCGGCCGCTGAAGAGCAGCGCTGTGCTTGATGCTGCCGATGCGGAAATCAGCAGCTTCAACGATCGCGATACTTTGCGCGCAGACTTGTGGGTGGCGGCGCCTCAGCGCGAAGGCAAGCTCGTAGGATCGAGTGTGTTTTTGATCAACCCGCCATTTGGATTGAAAGAGGCGCTGAAGCAGGCGCTGCCGTTCTTGGCGGACGCGCTGACCAAAGGCCAAAGCGGCTGGAAACTAAATTAAAAGGGCGCGGATCGCTCCGCGCCCTTCCCCCTTGCCACGAGCGTCGCGCATCTAAGCGACGATCATCGCGGCTTGGTTCATTGTCGCCATCGCGACCGGAAACAGCACTGCAGCTGCTGCGATCAGGCAATAGAACTTGGTCATGTGGTGCTCCCTGGTTTGAACCGCTGTCAATCGCGCCTTGGCGATGAGTTGAAGTTAGCCACCGGCAAATCCTATCGCTGTGACAGACGTCACGCGGCGCTTGACGGAGGTTTCAGTTCGTTGTCACGGTCCCGGCGGCTGACGAGGGTGGGCGATGACGATCTCTGAGATTTTTGCGTTCTTGCAGCAGTGGCAAATCGCGTTGCCGATCGTGTTGGTGACGATGGCCGCGTTCGCGCTCGCCGGTTATCGATGGACCGCCCTTTATGTCGGACTGATGCCCTTCATCAATTGGTCGTTCTCGATGGTGCCGACTGCGCCCATCCCCGAATGGCTCGGCGGCGGCGCGTTTCAACCGCTGGCGATTGTCACGGGCCTTGTGTTGGTGGTGCGCGACTTTGCACAGCGCGAGATCAAGCACTGGATTTTTGGCGCGATGCTCGTCGGCATGTGCCTCTCGATCCTGACCTCGTGGATCGTTGTCGTGTTCGCGAGTGCCGCGGCGTTCTTGATCAGCGAGACGGTCGACTGGGCGGTCTACACGTTCTCGAAGCGGCCGCTGTCACAGAGGATCATGATCTCAAGCTTCGCTTCGGCGCCGCTGGATCAGATCGTCTTTGTAGGGCTCGCTTCACAAATCCCCGGGCAGGCGGGCATTTTCGCCATTGGCACGATTTTGGCGGGCATCATCTCGAAGTTAATCGGCGCGTGGGTGGTCTCTCGGGTCGTCGCGGCACAGGAGCGACGCGCCAGCGGCGCTGCCCCTCAAAACGACATGAATCCCGCGTAAACCCTGGACTTCTCGCTTGCGCGACGGAACCCTCGCGCGCATAAGCGAGCTGTGAAGAAGCTGGTCGTGTTGACCGGCAAGTGGTGCGAAGTTCCGCAGAGTGCGGCAAGAGTTTCTTTCCCCAGCAAAGCAGAAATTCGCGGTGACGTGCGTGCGCATAGGCGTGCGCGCGGCCGAAGGCGTTCGCCTCGGCTTTTTATCAGGACAAGTGGAATGAGTTTCGACGACGATTTCGGCGGTGACGACGACAACAATAAGAAAAAAGAAAAGCGCGGCGGTCGCGGCCGCGAACGTGACAATGCAACGCCGGAATTCGGCGGCGGTGATACCGGTGGTGGCAGCAGCTTCGGCGGCGGCGACCGGTTCGGTGG
>JBEBHI010000052.1:0-20222 GCA_040080935.1 Terricaulis sp. | reverse complement strand
AACTTCACCGATCGAGGCGGCACAGACTTTCGTGGCACGCGCTCCAACCCCGGAAATATCATTCGCATCGGCACGACAACGGTAAGCCTGCCGATCCCCCAAGGCCAAGACGGGACGTCGCTCTCGCCGGGCGACCTTGTGACCGGGCCACTCAATCGCAATGAGGTCAACGAGCTCGCTTTCTTTCTGCCGCGCCAGGAGATGCAATCGCTCTTCCTGCGGGGCCGCCAGGAATTGACGCCATCTCTCGAACTCTACGGCCACGTCATCGCATCTGAGCGGGAGGTCTACCTCGAACGCGAGCAATTGTTCGCCAACCTAATCGTACCGGGGTCCAACTATTATCGACAGCTCAACGGCCTTTTCCCGGGCCAAGGCAATCTCACCATTTCCTACTATCTCGGCGATGATCTAGGGCCGGTCATCAATCGCGCAGAAGTGCGCGCGTGGTCGGGGGTTGCTGGTTTTCGCTACGAAGTCGGCAATACCGATTGGCTGATCGACGGCTCGATCGCTTACGCGCACAGCGAAGAAGCGATCTTCAATGAGAATTTCTATTACGCGGCGGCCGCCGCTCCAGCGCTTGCCAGCAGCAATGTCGCGACTGCCTTCAACCCGTTCGGCGATGGATCGAATACGCCTGCGTCGGTTCTCGCGGGCCTCACCTTCGATATCGAAACCTACAACGACGCCGCAACCGTCGTCAGCCAAGTACAGGCCGACGGCCCGCTCTGGCGCATCTGGGGCGGCGATATCCGTCTCGCAGTGGGCATCGAGCGCCGCGAAGAGCGCTTTGAGATCGAGCGCCGCGAACTCTATCCTTCAGGTCCTGTTCCGCAATTCGCGCAAGATCCGGGTGAACGAAACATCGACGCCGCGTTCGGCGAATTGCATGTGCCGCTCATTGGGCGAGAGAACAATGTCCCACTGATCAATGCACTGACGCTGTCTGCATCGGTTCGCCACGAGGAAGCCAGCGACTACGGCGAGTCGACGACACCGCGGTTCGGCGTGCATTGGGCGATAACGCCTGACTTCGCGCTCCGCGCCTCATGGGGCCAATCGTTTAAGGGCCCCCAATTTTCCCAGCTGCTTGGCGACATCGTGCTGAGCTACAGCACCGCCACCGCCGCTCAGGACCCGCTTGCTGACAATGGGTCGACCGGCGTGCTGAGCGCGGGAGGCTCCAACGGCGATCTCCGCCCAGAAACCGCAGAGAACTGGACGGCGGGCTTCGACTATTCACCGCCATGGGCTGATGGCCTCAATCTGCGCGCCACCTATTTCGACATTGATTTCTCCGACCGCATCTTCTCTGCCGGCAACGTCCTTTCCATCCTCGCTAATCCAGTTGGCTATGAGAGCATTATCTTTCGCGATCCTTCGCCGGCTTTGATTGCGCAATATCTTGCACTTGGCGCCCCACCGACGGGGACACTGCCGGGCGATGGCATCGAACTCATTATCGATCGCAGATTGGTGAACCTCTCCAGTCAACGTATTCGCGGCGTGGACCTCTCTGCAGATATGACACTGGATAGCGACTGGGGCGCTTTCGACGTCTTCGTCAACGCCAGCGGCATGCTGCAGTTTGAACAAGTCCTTATCCCGGGCGCGGCGCCCGTCGATCTTCGCAACACTGTGAATGGCGTCATCGATTGGCGCTTTCGCGCAGGCGTCGCGTATCGTGTCGATGACTGGTCCGCCGCCGTCACCGCCAATTATGCAAACGGCTATCGCGACACGCTGAGCTCACCCAATCGCGACGTGGATTCACAGACCACATGGGATTTGCGCTTAGCGCGCACTTGGCGCCAGCGCGACACCGCCGGCGCCGGCCTCCAACTCTCGCTCAACGTCATCAACGCGCTCGACCAAGACCCACCCTTCGTCAACAACCCGACCGGCTACGCCTTCGACGCCAGCAACGCGTCACCGCTCGGCCGCGTGGTCTCGCTTGAATTGCGGCAACGCTGGTGAGCGGTTCGATGCGCGTAGCTTCAATAGCCCTCCTCTTCGCAGCCTCCCTGTGCGGGTTCGCCAACGACGCAATGGCGCATAGGTCACGCGGCGTCGCCATTGCCGACCTGACAGCGCTTCGCGACATAGGCGGTCCCTACGCCGAACTCGCGCTATCGACAGATGGAACGATGGCTGCAGTCGTCGAACGGCGGACCGATCTCGCCGCCAATGACTATCGCTACGTAGTCATCGCCATCGACACAGCTTCGGGACGAGCACGCGAGGTTGGTGAGGCTGGCCGCTTCGTTCTGCGCTCCGACAGCGGCCGGCATGCCGGTGTGGGCATGTTACGGCGCCCGCAATTCTCCGCCGACGGCCGGCACATCCTCTATCTGCGCGAATATAACGGCGCGGTAGAGATCTGGCGCGCAGCCATCGATGGTAGCGGCGCGGCAACGCTCGTTCGGGCAGAAGGCGATATTCGCCGCTTCAGCGTCGATCGCGGTCGCGTTCTCTATGAGACCTCCACACCGCGCGCGGCGTTAGCGACCGACACCGACAGCAGACAACGTTCCGGCTTTGCCATCGACGAGCGTTTCACGCCTTCGTACTCGCTGACGCCTATGCCCGACATTGATCGCGACGTTCGGCGCTGGATATTTGACCTTACCTCTTTGGAAAGCACGGCAGCGATGCCCGAGCAAACAGAGGTCCTTGACGTTCGTCCCTCCCCCCACGTGCGCCCGCTCGATCCCGAACTCCAAGCGGATGAACCGCCCATTGGGGTGTTCGATGCCATAAGCAACGTTCAGTGCGGAGATGCGGCCTGCTCGGGGGCCGTGACCAACACTTGGGAAGTCGCCGACTTGGACGGCGCTCGCGCTATCGTCTTCCGGCGCCAAGAAGGTCACGCTCGACGTTTGACGAGCATCTACGTCTGGCGCCCGGACGCCAACACGGTGCGTCGCGTCATGCAGACCGAAGCGCGAACAGAGGGCTGCGCGCCATCGGCCACTCATTTGGTGTGCCTGCAGGACACGGCGTTCCAGCCACGCCGCGTTGTATCCATCGATTGGCGCACTGGGCGCGCGCGGCCGCTCTACGATCCCAACCCACAATTCGCCAGCATGGCGCATCCACGGATGGAGCGGTTCGAATACAGCGACGCTGAAGGCAATGAATCGTTCGCGAACCTAATCTATCCATTGGGCTGGCGGGCTGGCCGCTCCTACCCGCTGGTGATCTCGCAGTATCGATCTCGCGGATTTCTGTTGGGCGCCACTGGCGACGAGACGCCGATACTGCCGCTCTCCGCAAATGGCTATTTCGTGCTCGATTTTGACAGGCCAGAATTCCGCGAACGCGGTCAGCGCATGACAATGGGTGCGATCCAACGCGAAGTCGAACTCGCGGGTATCGAGCGCGGCGCCAAACGCGAGGCGCTGAACGTCTTCATTGCACGCGCCGAAGATCGCGGCGCCGACCGCGATCGCACCGCGATCACTGGGTTAAGCGACGGCGCAGAAACCCTCTATTGGATGTTGCTGGACGACCCTTTCTTCTCGGCTGCCGTGGTCTCATCGCCGCCGATCGACCCGATCAGCTATTCGCTGCAATCACCTGCGACGCGTGCGTTCTTCGACGCGCGCGGCGGGCCAACAGGACCATGGGACGATGCTCCAGAACCTTGGCGTACCTGGTGGCGGCATAGCTCGCCTGTCTTCCATGCCGACCGTATCGAAGCGCCTCTTCTCTTCAATCTTTCGGAAGCTGAAGCGCTTCGCGCATTTCCACTAATAGCGCGCCTCCGGGAGCGCCACGCGCCTTACGATGCCTATCTTTATCCAGGTGCTTATCACTTGAAATGGCGTCCAGCCCAGATCGAAGCGGCTCAGCAGCGCACGCTGGATTGGATCGACTTCTGGTTACGAGGCATCGAGCACGAAGACGCTTCCGAACCTGACCGGCTTGAGCGCTGGCGCCATTTGCGCGCACCTCATGTGGCCGATTCTCCTTGAGGCAGTCCCGACGACTTCGCGACGGTCCGCGCCTTGAACCGTTGTAGCCAGGCTTCGGCGACGAATGCTGACATGAGTGCGCCCTTCAAGCTGCCGTCCGCAATGACGTCGCGCTTCAGCGCAGCTTCCAGCCGCGCCCGATCTACGAGGCCGCGTTTGATGAGTTCGCCATCGAGCAATAATTCGCGCATGAACGGAAGTTGCCGCTCAAGAACTCGATTGTGAAACCGGGTCGTGTCGCCTTTGTGCGAGCGAGCGCGAATGACCTCCGGCAAGTCCGGCGCGAACGCGGCTCTGGCAAGCGATCGGTCAAAGCCGCCCAACGTCATGAGATAGGGCGGCATCGACAGCACGGTTTCGATGACAGGCAAGCTCGCAAGCACCGGCGCGCTCTGGAACGAGCGCGTTACCGCAGAAGGCTCATGATAGTAAGAAAGATCGCCAATGTGCATCGCGCGCGCCGCGCGCGCGGGCGGCTGTCGTGCAACTTGTTCGGCCCATGGGTGAAGCCGCCATTCTTCCGTTGCGATCGAAACAGCGGCGGGCGACGCGAGCATCGTTCGCGCGAACATCGGATTGAAAAGAGAACCCCGCTGCCCGCAGACATACCCCATCGTCTCAAACACCGTATCCCAGATCGGAACACGCGCGAGACCCGCGGTGTCCCGCGCAATACGGAGCCACGCGCTTATACCGACGCGATCCAAAGCCGCATCGACCGCACTTGCCGCAAATCGACGCCGATGCAGAACTTGATCGCCTCCCTGCCCCGATGTCACAAGCGTCGCGCCCAGCGCGCCGATCGCTTCTGCCAATTCGGGCGCCGCGTGACTAAGTTCAGTATGCGTGGGCCGCACCGGCAAAGGTGCATCCAGGATCCGACGATAGGAGAACGCCTCTGCACGGCTCTCATGCTCGACGAGTTCGAAACCGAAATGCTTGGCGGCGAGACGCGCGAGGGCCCGCTCATCACCCTCGGGGGTTCTCTCAGGATACTCGTTGAAGCAAACGACCGAGGTCGGATCTAGTGCATTGGCGCGAAGCGCCGCCAGTACGATGCTGGAGTCCAATCCACCCGAGAGGCGGTGCGCGATCGGATGACCGCCTCGGCCAGAGTTGAAACCGGTCCAAGAACGCGCGCAGTCCACAATGACGGCGCGCAGCGCGTCCGCCGCAGCATTAAAGTCTTGGAGACCAAACTTGTTTTCACTCAAGGGACGCCAAATGAGGTCGCGCCGCCAACTGTCACGCCCGAATGTTAAACGCTCTCCGGCGAGTAGCTCTTCAACGTTTTTGATCGCCGTGCGGCAGGTCAGCAATCGCGGCTGCACCATATAGGCGCAGATCATGTCGAGATCGGCCTCCAATTCTTCATCCCAAATCGCCATGAAGTCGGTGAGGTCGGTGAAGAAGATCTGGAGCTGGTCGGCTTCATGCATGTAGAGCGGAGCGCCGCCGGCGGGATCACGCACAGCGTGAAAATAGTCATAGCCTTTGTTGTGCAGCAGCGCGCAGCAAGGTCCCCAATATTCGCTGAATAGCGTGACGCCGCCTGTTGTTACGAGCGCCTCGGCCTTAGCGCTGGTGAGAGATCGAACCGGCAGCGTTTGGCCTCGCTCGAAAAGAGGTCCGACGATGACGCCAAACTCGGCAGGCAGGACGATGATGTCGTCGAGACTTTCGATATGCACAAAAAGCATGACGCCGCGCCAATCGCACAGCCGCTTCCATGCCTCTTCAGTAAGCTTGGCCGCCAAGCCCCTGCCGCGCCGTGCAGCGTCGCGATCATTAGGCGTCCAACGTATGCACAGCACGCGCGGGTTCATACTCGAACGATTTCAACGAAAGACGCGCAGGCCTCGCCGCCTTCATCAAGAATCTCGCTTTCGCACTCCACCCAACAATGCGCCGCAAAAGGGCGGCCACGCACGCCGAACACCAGGTCAGCTTTAACCCCTTGCGCAAGAAGAACGCGCATGAGGCATAAACTGTCAAAAAGGCAGACGTAACGCGCAGGGAGCCAGATCCTTGCAGCAACAAACCGGGCATGCACTCTGCGGGCATAGTCGAGACTGCGAGCATCGGGCACAATCCGCGCCTTAGCAGCGCTCAGTGCTCCAAAAGCCTGAAGCAATGCTCCGCGCCGCACAACGCGCCGAGCCCAGAGGGCGGCAAACGCCAAGGAGCACACATCGCCAAACGTCGCTTCTTCCTGTTCGGCAGGCAGCATCGCCGTACCGCTGCGAGCCGGCGCGGCCACAAGACCCTCGCATGCCAGGGCGCGCCATGCGTCCCCATCTTCGCCAGCGGAAGCCAGGGGCTCGCCCATCCCAGCAACGGAAGGCGCGGCGCTGCACTTGATCGCGCGATACCGATTGCGCGCCACGTCGAGAAAGATCAGCCAATCGTCGTCGACAACGGCGCGAACGCTCCACGGGAGCCGTGCGATTGAATCTAGAGCGATGGCGTCTACGCGCGTTGTGCCCGCAGACGCCACAGACTTAGTCACGATAATCCATCTCGCCGGTGGATTCCTCGTGCATCCAAACGGGAATGCCCCGCGTCGTTTCGGTGACCGCGCCCAGATCCTCGATCTGCTCATATTCGATCATGACGATGCTCCGTCCTGTGCCTACCAAGTGTGCACGGCGCAAAGACAAGCTCTGCGCCGGCACGTTCGAAATCAGTCCTTGAAGTTCTGTTCGGTCAGGTCTTCGACTTCATCGAACTTCGGGATGCCCAGCGTCACTTCGCTGGCGGCGCCAAGTTCACTGATCTCGAGGGCTTTGTTTGCTTCGCGCATCTTCTTCTCCATTGCTTGCTCAGCGGTGCTGGCAACGGGACTGTGCGCCGATGGCTGGCGATTTGGCGGACTATCTAGGTAAAGATTTTGCAGGAAGTTTCGCGCGCGACGTTAGTCGCCATTGTCGGGGATGGCGCTCGCGTGCGCTGCGCTCCTTATCTGGGCCGATTGCGCGACGCGTCGTCTGAAGTAAGTCCGTAAAACGCCTGCGAGCGATGCGCCGCCCTTTTCAAGGACGACGGCAATGCGCGCCAATTCCCCGCTAGCATCCTGCACCACGTCCTTTTCGAACCTGAGCGCGGGCTGCAAGCGATCGTCGGCCGCACGCGCCGCACGCCGTGCTTCGATGTTCGTGCTGACGTCGATATGGCGCATGATGGCCAGATAAGCGCCCGCATAGTCGCGCTCCGGCGCGATCGACGCGGCAAGTGGTGCGGGCGCGTAGCTTTCCAGCGCCCATTTGGTCAGTTGCTGGCGCCAAAGATAGAGATCGCGCAGCTCACGCTCCGACCAGAACGCGACCTGGTACATCCGAGACGTGTTGAGTTTGACCAGCCGCTCGGAAGCGAGAATGGCGAGAGCGTAACGCACCGGTGTTGCGCTCACGCCAAGCTGAGCGGCGAGCTTGTCTATGTCGAGCCGCTGATGGATCGCGAAATGGCCTGACAGGACGGCTTGCTTGATCTCCTGATAGACGCGTTCGCCGGGACGCAGATCAAGCGCCATCCCCACCCCGCGCGTCGCTCCCAACATAGTGCGCTTTGAGCTGCGCCTCGATCTCCGGCGTCAGCGCATCGACATGTGGCCTCGGCCCTTGCTTATCGCGCAAATACGCAATCGGATCTTGTCCCTCCCAGCCGCCGAGATTGGGTCGATGGATGCGATAGCCGATGAGGCGCTGCAGATCCTCGGGAAAGGACGCCGCCACTTCGCGCGGATAGGCCAGGAACTGGTTTTCATACGTCTTCAGCCAGCCGAGGCAGTAGCTGACAATGATGCCAGTGCGTGGAAGCGGCGTCAGATTCTGCCCTGCTCCGTGCGTGACCGATCCTAAGAAGAGGAGCGCAGAGCCGCGCTTCATGGCGCCCGCGACGCTGTCGGCGGGATCGATGCTGCGATCGAGTTGTTGGCGATGGCTGCCGCGCCAGAGGCGCGTGGCGCCGTTCTCTTCCGTAAAATCGCTGACCGCCCACATCACATTCAAGAGCCAGTGCCGGCCATTCGTTGGCCACGGCCACATCTCTTCGTCGCGGTGGGGCGCCTGCGGACGTTCTTGTCCATGCACGCGCACGGCTTGAGTGAGATTGAGCTGGATGCAATCGCAGTTCGGCCGAAGCAGCGCCTCAGCGATCGCCAAAATGTACGGGTCCATGACGAGATCAGCGACGCTGGGCGCCTTCGAGAGGAGCCCGCCGACGCGCGTCGTATTCCAGCCGTAGAAATCGCCCTCGCAGCGCGGCGTCGCTTCGAGCCAGGGCTCAAGCTCGTCGGCGATCTTTTGGCATCGCCGGGCGTCCAACACATCTTCGAGCACGACGAACCCGTCGCGTTCGAGCGTTTCGAGATGACCCATCGGCTTTGCAGCAAAGGGAAGCACGGTCGCGTTCATGGTTTCCTCCGTTACGCGGCTTGAATGAGTTCGCTGCCTAGAAATCGGGTCACAGGTCCATTGAGCCCGGCGCGTTCGCGCACGCGTCGAAGACCGCGCTGGTCGATCGCGGCCATCACTGCGGTCAGCCGGTCCCTGCCCGCGCGCTTGGTCGCCCCCAGCGGCTCAGCCTCCCAACCGGCGCGCAACGCCAAAGGCGCAAGCGCTGCATTCGCCACGAAGGTGACGCGCTCGACGCCGAAGATGAGCGCCGTCTCCATAATCGCCGCGATCATTCGGCCGAGCAGATGATGCCTGGCTTGGCCATCGGGCGTTTCGGGCGCGGGACAAAACCGCGTCGCTTCCCAAACCTCCGCACCAGACGGCACCGGGCCATCGCAGAGGTGATGGAAGTGATCGCCCATGAGATGGGGCCGGTCCGTGCGCAGCAAGCGCGCGGAACCCGTCACTGCCGCGCGCGGCGCATCCGCTTCGATCAAGTAAATGGCTTCAGGACAATCATAAGCGTCGATCTCGATGCCGGCGCTTTCCTCAAGCCGCCACTTCATCTGATCGATGAACACCTCTTTGCGTTGGCGATGCATCTCCATCAGCGCGTGATGATAGTGGCGCCGGTTCTCGGCGGTGATGATGTGGATCATGAACACTCCCGGCTTCAAACTGAGCAGAGAGGTTCCTCATTCTTCGCGTTCTGAAAATGGGCACGAACGTGCCTATTGACAGCGCCGCGGCGCCGGTTCAGCCGACATCTTCGAGCCGGATTTGACCGTCCTTCAGCGCCCGCACGAACGCCTGCACGCGGCTTGCAACGCCGTATTTGTTCATCGCGCGCCGAACGATGTTGTGCACGGTGTGCTCGCTCAAGCTCAGAATGACGGCCATATCGCCATCGTTCTTGCCCTGCCCCAGCAATTGAACGCACTGACGCTCGCGCGGGCTGAGTTGCGGCCTCGGCGGCAGCTCGGCCTGCCGGAGCCGCCGCGCGCATTCGTGGGCATAGACGCCGTACCATGTGGCTTTCTGTGCATTCAGCGGATCGACGCCATCTGGGCCGATGACGAGCGAGCACGACGCGGGCAGAGCATCAGGCGCATGGATAGGAATGGTAATGCCGTCGGCCAACCCGGCTTCGGCCGCTTCATCAAGGATGCGCACCTGATCGCTGGCAAGGCCCGCGCGGAAGACCTTGTCGCTCCACTGAAACGGCAAGCTCTGGCGGCGTGCCGCCCAATATACAGGGTCGCGCTTGGCGTAATTTTTGGCGCTGAACCGCTCCAGCCACACCAGCGGATAATCCACCATCATCACAGCGCCCGCCGGCGGCTTCAGCGGATCGACGTGAGACGCGCACGCTGCATAACTAAAACCAAGCGCACGCATTTCGCGCATGAACGCCGTTTGCAGTTCATCAACGTTGGCGGCGCGGTCACAGGTCTCCGCAAACGCCCAATTTACGCGAGCCTGCATGATGTCTCCTCCCGCAGCAACTTTAGATGGCGAAGGCGCGTCTCTGACAAGGGGACGCGTGACAAATCCATGACGATCGTTTCGGATGCCTAATTCCTGAAAATATTGTGAGAAATCTTCCCCGAGATTTTTCGTGGGATTCCGCCGCCTTATTCACACGATCGGTTTGATCTGACCCGAACTGATGGCGCGCGCCGCTGCTTGAATGCGCGTGTTCGCGCCAAGCCGCACACGCGCGCGTTCTATATGACGCCGGACAGTCGCGACGCCGATGTTCAATTCGCGCGCTACCTCCGCGTCGGTCAGGCCGCTGGTGCAGAGTTCAAGGCATTGACGCTCGCGGCGGCGCAACTCTGCAAACTGCGGCGCAATAACCGCGCACAGTTGCGCGGCGCGATGGTGGACGACGATGTTCGTGAGTTTGCCGGCAGCGTAGATTTCATCCGGCATGTCGGGCTCGCCGGCGACAAGCGACCCCGAGGCTTTTAGGTGAAGCATGGGCGCCAAGGTGTGAGTTCGCCCGTATCGCAGGCCAACTTCGCTGGCCTCGTTCAAGATACGGCGCTGGCGCCATGACAGAGGTTGGAGAAACTCCGGATCGGTCCAAACGAATTCGCCGGCGCCTGCCTCCACTGCGCGAAACACCGGATCGACAAGGTGATAACGCTGCGACGAGAAATGCTCGATCCACGTTTCGGGATAGTTTTGGAAGACGTAGCTCGCCCGCTCAGGATTCAACGGGTCTGCGTGCGCGCCGAGTGCGGCGAAGGTAAATTCGAGTTCACCCATCCGGCGGCGCCAGATGGCTTCAAGATCATCAAGAGATTGCGCCGCCTCGCATGCGGCGGCGAAGGCAATCAATTCGGTGCTGACATGATGCTGGCTCATGCAAGGCAAAGTATAGCCGATCTGCGCGCGCGCTGCACCTGGCCGTTGCTGCCTAAATTGATCACTTAACACCAACGCCGGTGACGAAACTCGCATGCGAGTCGGCGCCTCGCGCGTGCGGCGCCTCGCAGAGTTGCAACGTGTGGAAGGCGCAGCTTTTCGACGCGACGCTCTTTGGCATGATGGAGCGCACGCTCACTACGAGATCGATCTTAGCCTCTGTCGCGGCTGTCGCGATCGGCGTGCTTGCGTGCTTCGCCGCGACGCAATCGTGCGCCAGGACTTTCTACTACCAAAGTGCGCTCGGGCGCCCGCTTCTTTCTGTCGGATTAACGCCGGTCTATCAGCCCTTTGCGATCCTCGGCTGGTCCGAACGGTGGTCGGCGCGCTATCCGAGCGCCTTCTTCGTCCCGAAGCTTCTCGTGCTCCTGGGCTTTGCTGCATCGGCGGGCGTGTTGCTGTTCGGATTGCGCGCACTCGCGCCCCCTTCCCGCCCGTTTGGCGCCAAGCACTGGGGCGAGCGCGACGATGCTGTGGCCGCTGGACTGTTCGCAGCGAGCGGCATTGTGCTCGGGCGCTTCGCCAACGAAATCATTGTCTACGACGGTCCCCATCACGTTCTGCTCACCGGAGGCACGCGCTCGGGCAAGACGCGCGGCGCCGTAGTCCCGACCTTGCTTGCGACGCCTCACTCGGTGCTGGCGCTCGACCTCAAGGGCGAACTGCATTCTGGCGATGCGCGCGTCGCCTTTCCGGGCACTGCCGGATGGCGGGCCCAACTTGGCGCCGTCATTCGCTTCGATCCCACCTCATCTGCCTCAGACCGCTTCAATCTGATCGACACCATCCGGCCTGGTCCCCAGGAGGTGCGCGATGTCCAGAACCTGACCGAGCTCATCGCCGACCCTTATGGCGACCAACGCTTCCAGGAATTCTGGGACCGTGCCGCCAAGCAGATCGTCGCCGGCGTCATCTTGCACGTGGCGTACGCAGAACCAGAGGAGCGCAAGACGCTTCATCGCGTGTTCGAACTGCTCGCGCGTTTCGATGACACCGTGAAGCTGATGGAGGCGACGCTCCATCGTCTAGGCGCTGACGGCAAGCCAGAGACCCATCCTGAAGTCCGCCGCGCCGCGCAGTCCTACGCGGCGTATCACGACAAGCTCCGTGCGGGCATCAAGGCGACGGCGGAAAGCTATTTGGGGCTCTTCGCCGATCCGCTGGTTCAACAGAACACGTCCGGCTCAACGTTTCGCATTTCGGACCTCATGTGCGCCGACAAGCCGGTCACGCTCTATCTCTGCTGGCCGCCCAACGATTCCAGACGCGTGAAGCCGTTAATGCGGCTCGTCTTCGGCGCCGTGCTCCGCGATCTCATGGAACATCAAGAACGCGCCGCTGACGGACGCGCCAAGAAACGATCGCTTCTGCTGCTGCTCGACGAATTTCCGCAACTCGGCAAGCTCGATCTTTTCGAGCAATCGATGGGCGCGATGGCGGGCTATGGCCTTCGCGCCTTCATCGTCACGCAGTCGCTGCATCAAGTGACGCAAGCTTATGGGCGCTATCACACCATTCTGGACAATTGCCAGATCGTGACGAGCTTTGCAGCGACTGACGTCGAGACAGCCGAAACCGTCTCTAAACTCGCCGGCGATCTCTATGAAATGCGTCCGCAAGAGACCTGGTCCGGCAAGCGCCAAATCTTTGGTCTCGATCACCGCGCCATCACCTATCGCGAAGAGCGCCGCCCGTTGCTGATGCCGGCTGAAGTCCGTCAATTGCCGGATCGCGATGAACTCATCTTCGTGACAGGGGCAAAGCCGATCCGAGCCAAAAAGTTGCGCTATGACGAAGAGCCGATCTTTGCGTCACGGCTCTTTGCGTTGCCAGAGCTGACGAAGCGCGAAGCCTTGCCATCGCCTTGGCGGTCGTTTGCTTCGCTCGGACTGCGCGACGCGGCGCCGCCGGCGCCGGCCGAGCACGCGCCGGGCCGCGACGGCGCCGTTGCCCGCGCAGTTGCGCGCGATGCTCCACTCCGCTCGCGGCCACGCCCGGCCGAACATCAAACAGATCTCCTCTCACTCATCGAGCATCCGCTCTCACCTCCGCCGCCAGCGTCAGACACAAGTGCGCCCGCTCCGCCGCCCCCAGCGGAACAAACGGCTCAACGCAACCGTGTCGGCTTCGACCTCCGGCCCCGCGACGCTGGCGGCGGCGACGATGGCGGCGCCTCGGAGGCGGCGTCATGAGCACGCGGCCCAAGAAGAAACTCACAATCTATCTGGAGGATGATCTCGCGCGCGCGCTTGACGTCGATGCGCGCCTGCGCGGGCTTCCGGTGACGCGCGCTGTGGCCGACGCCATGCGCCGCATCTATCTCGACGAGAAAGATTCAGCCGTTGCGGACACGGTGAAGATGCGGCTCGACCGCGTTGAAAAGCGCGAAGTGGTGCGCGCCCGCGAGATCGCCATCGTCAAGGAAACGCTCCTCCTCTTCATTCGCGTCTGGCTCGAACACAATGCAGCACCCGACGAAGAGACGCTGCCCGCCGCGCACGCGATTGCCGAGCGGCGCTTCCAATCATTCCTCGACCTTTTGGCTGAGAGCCTGCAGCCGGGGCGAACGTTGTTTGCGGCTGCCCCGCACGGCCGAGACATAGCGCGCGCCAACGGCGCTGATGCTGAAACGAAGGCGCACGCGTGAGCGCCGTTACCCCCGCCTCCGCGCCCGTGAACCGCGTCGCTCAACGTCGCCTTGCGTCGCTGGCGCGGGCTCTCGGTCCAGCGTTGGCCGAAGCCCTCGCCGACGATACCGTGGTTGAAGTGCTGATCAATGCAGATGGGCGCTTGCGCATTGACCGCGTCGGAAGAGGCGTCGAAGCGACCAATGTCTGGCTGACCTGCGCAGAGCGCGAAACCGCCGTGCGCCTCCTGGCGGCTGAAGCGCACGTCACCGTGACGGAAGATCAGCCGTATCTCTCGGCGACGCTGCCGGGTTCGGGCGCGCGTGTGCAAGCCATGATCCCGCCAATCGTTGCAGCGCCTACGCTCGCAATTCGCAAGCGCCCTTCGGTTATCTTTACGCTCGACGATTATGTGCGGGACGGTATCGCCACGCTCGCGCAGGCAGCCCAGATGCGCGCCGCCATCATCAGCCGCCGCAATATCGTGGTCGCCGGCGGCACGGGCTCGGGCAAGACCACATTGCTGAACGCCCTCCTCGCTGAAGCGGAGTTTGCGGAAGCGCGTGTGCTCATACTTGAGGATACCGCCGAACTCCAATGTGCGGGCGCCGACGTCGTCCAACTCCTAACCAAACGTGCAGCGCCGCACGTGACGATGCGCGATCTTGTCCAGATGACGCTTCGTCTTCGTCCCGACCGCATCGTCGTCGGCGAAGTTCGCGACGCCGCCGCGCTCGAAGTCCTGAAGGCGTGGAATACGGGCCACCCCGGCGGTCTTCTTACCATTCACGCCAATTCCGCCGCGGACGCACTGCTGCGGCTCGAAGATCTCTGCATCGAAGCCGGCCTCGCGTCGCCTCAGCGCCTCATCCAGTCGGCGGTCGATGCCGTCCTCTTCATGGCGCGCACTCCAAATGGTCGGCGCATCGAAGAGATCGCCGTCGTCGATCGGCGCGCACGCGCACCGCCCTAGCGCCGCCTCCGAGCTTCGGCGCCACGCACATGGCGCCGCTCCACTCCAACGACATCGATGAGCCCTTACAATGTCCAACCGACCCACTGGCGTCGGACGCACCGTCGCGTTCGCCGCGTTTGCCTCGCTCATGCTTGCCAATCCGGCCTTTGCGTCCGGCTCCGGCATGCCGTGGGAGGGCCCACTTGAACAAGTGGTGGATTCCATCGCCGGCCCCGTCGCGCGCGCCGCCGCGGTCATCGCGATCATCATCTCCGGCATCGGCATCATCTTTGGCGAAGGCGGCGGCGGCATCCGCAAACTCGCTTTCGTCGGTTTGGGCGTCGCCATCATGTTCGCGGCGGTTTCGTTCTTTCTCGACTTCTTCGGCTTTGCAGGCGGAGCGGTGCTGTGACGGAGGAACCCGAAGGCTATCGCATCGCGCTCAGAACCTCGCTCACGCGCCCGCTTCTGCTTGGCGGCGTGCCGCGCACGTTTGCAATCCTCAATGCAACGGTCGCCGCGGCGATCGCATTCGGCTTGCAGCAGCCCTTGATCGGCCTGCCGCTTTGGATCGCGATCCAAAGCGCCGGCGCTTATGCGAGCGCGCGCGATCCTTGGTTTCTCGAAACCTGGCCACGCGCCATGGCCAAACCCGCTTTCTTCAACGTCTGAGAGATGCGTGACGCTATGATGGATTTACGTCCTTACAAGCAAAGCCAAGCCCGCCTCGCCGACTGGCTGCCGTGGGCGGGATTGGTTGGGCCGGGAATTGTGCTCAACAAGGACGGCGCCTTCCAGCGCACGATGACCTTTCGCGGGCCTGATCTCGATTCATCCACGCCGTCGGAATTGATTGGCGCATCGAGACGGCTCGATAACGCCCTGAAGCGCTTCGGCTCCGGCTGGTGCCTCCATGTCGAAGCGCGGCGCGCGACCACGACCGCGTATCCCGATAGCCAATGGCCCGAGGCGCTCTCTTGGCTGATTGACGAAGAACGCCGCCAAGATTTTGCCGCCGCAGGCGCCCGCTTTGAGAGCGTTTATTATCTGACGCTGACTTGGCTTCCGCCAAGTGAAGCCAGCGGCAAGCTCGAAGCCGCCCTGTTCGAAGGCGCGGGCAACGACGCCGAACGCGGGCGTATCGATTATCGCGCCTGCCTGCAGAGCTTCGTCGAGGAAACTCAAAGCTTCAAAGCGCTGCTTGATCTTGTCATGCCGGACGCGCGCTTCTTGGACGACGAAGAGACCCTCACTTATCTTCATTCGTGCGTTTCCGACAGGCCGCACCGGATTGGCGTCCCCTCGACGCCCTTTCATATCGACGAACTCCTTGCGGACGCGCCCCTGCTCGGCGGCATTGCGCCAAAGCTTGGCGATCTCTTTGTGAAGGTGCTCTCGGTGCGCGCTTATGTGAGCGACACCGAGCCTGGCCTTCTTGATGCGCTAAACCGCCTTGGCGTCGCCTATCGCTGGACCACGCGTGTCATCCCGATGGACCGCGAGGACGCGCGCAAGGAGATCGAGAAGATCCGCAAGCGCTGGTTTTCCAAGCGCAAGGGTATCCTCACTCTGTTGCGCGAGGCGCTCTACCGCGAAGAGGCGACGCTTCTCGATAATGACGCGACCGCGCAAGCCGAAGACGCCGATTCCGCGCTCCAGGAAGTGAACGGCGAAGCGGCGGGCGCGGCCTTCGTCACACTGACCATCACGGTCGCCGACCAAAGTGAAGGCCAAGCGCTCGAAGGCATTCGCCAGATCCGCCAAATTGCCGACGGGCTTGGCTTCGTCACCGTGCTTGAGACCATCAACGCGGTCGAAGCGTGGCTCGGGTCGCTGCCGGGCCAGCCTTATGCCGATCTTCGCCGGCCAATCCTGTTGACGCCGAGCCTTGCGCATCTCTTGCCGCTCTCCGCCGTTTGGGCGGGCGAAACCGCGAACCGACATCTGGACGCTCCGCCGCTGCTGGTCGCGGCAACAGATGGCGCAACCCCGTTCAGGCTCAATCTCCACCACGGCGATGTTGGCCACACTCTGATCGTTGGGCCGACCGGCGCCGGGAAATCTGTCCTGCTGGGCCTCCTTGCTGCGCAGTGGCGACGTTACCGACACGCGCAGGTCTTCATCTTCGATGCCGGTCGCTCGTGCCGGGCGCTGACGCTCGGCCTTGGCGGCGCTTTCGTCGATCTCGGAAGTGACGATGAAAGAGACGCCTCGTTCGCTTTGCAGCCGCTTGGACAAATCGACGATGAGAGCGAGCGCGCCTGGGCGCGCGATTGGCTCATCGCTCTGCTATCGCGCGCAGAGATCGCGCTCGATCCATCGCGCAAGGAAGAAATCTGGCGCGCGCTCGGCGTGCTCGCGGCGCGCCCCGCATCGGAACGTACGCTTTCGGTGTTCTCTGGGCTCGTCCAGGACGCAGAGATCCGTTTGGCGCTTGAGCCGTTCACCCATGCCGGGCCCTGGGGCCGCTTGGTGGACGCCGACGAAGCGCGTCTTGCAAGCCACGACATGCAAGCCTTCGAGATGGGCGAACTCTTGTCGCGCCCCGACGCGCTCACGGCCGTACTGCCATGCCTCGTGCATGCGCTTGAGGCCCGCTTCGATGGGCGGCCAACGCTTCTCGTCCTCGACGAGGCTTGGGCCTATCTTCGCGACGGCGCCTTCGCAGGTCAGATTCAGGCTTGGCTGAAGACGTTGCGCAAAAAGAACGTTGCGGTCGTCTTTGCTACGCAAGAGTTGGCTGACGTTGAGCAGAGCGCAATCGCCGCCACCATTTTCGAAGCTTGCCCGACGCGCATCTACTTGCCCAATGATCGCGCGCGCGAACCGCGCACGCGCGCCTTCTATGAGGGCCTAGGGCTCAACCAGCGTCAGATCGCGATCATCACGGAAGCTGCGCCCAAGCGCGATTACTACATCCAGACCCGCGCCGGCGCGCGCTTAGTCGATCTAGCTCTCGGGCCCGCCGCACTAGCGTTCCTAAGCGCATCAACGCCACACGACCAAGCCGCGATCGACGGCGTCATCGCTGCCGATGAGGCAAGCACCTTCGCACACGCCTGGCTCCGCCTTCGCGGCCTCGACCGCGCCGCCGAAGCACTCGCCCGCTTCGACACCGCTTCGCGCCACACAGAACCGCCGGCGCGCCGCCAGCACGCTTTCGCAGAAACCCAGAATGGGAGAGCCACATGAAAGGCAAACCGCGTCTCTTCATCACCGCATGCGCGCTTGCGCTCTCGCTCGCGAGCACGCCCGCGAGCGCCCAGTGGGTCGTCATCGACCCTGCGAACCTCGCTCAAAGCATCACGCAGGTCACCCACATGATCTCGCAGATCAACAACCAGATCGAACAGATCCGTCAACAGGCGCAGATGCTAGAGCGTCTGGGTCTTGAAATGTCTCCAGAGCTCTCGGCTTCGATCCAAAATGCGCACGACTTGCTGCAAGAGGCCGAGGGCCTGCAGCAGAACGCCCAAACCATCGCCGGCGACATGCGCGACCTCTATCCCCAAGACATTGAGAGCTTCGATCTCGACCGGCTGCTTGGCCAATCCGATCGCTGGCTTCAAGAAAGCCGTGACAGCATGGAAATGCTTATGTCTGTCAGCGCTTCGGCCAGCAGTGACGGTCTGAGTGATGCCGACCGCGCAATGTCGCGGGCGCTCCAAGCCAGCGCCAACGCTCAAGGTCAGACCTCGGCCGAACAAGCGACAGCCCAATCAATCGGCGTTCTGTCGACTCAGCTCGCGCAGTTGCAGGCGTTGCAGGCAGCCCAGGCGCGCGCGATTGCAGCCGAGCGGCTTGAGCGGATCGCGCGTGAAGAACGCTCGCGCGAAATCCGCCGCCGCGCCTTCCCGACCGAGGTCGACCAACCAAGCCAGCCGGTCACGCCGCGCTTTTGATCGGACGCACAAACAATGCAAGGCGACAACGTCAACGGTTTCTTAGAGCGGTTTTTAGGCCTCGCCGATGCAGGCTTTGGGCTCATTCAAGGCGATATCGCGTTCGTCTTGAACTCGCTTATCGTGATTTCGGTGACGCTTGCAGGCGCCATGTGGGCATTGAAGGGCGAAGCGCCGATTGCGCCCTTCTTCCGCAAGGTGCTGTTCGTCGGGCTCTTCGCCTTCTTGGTCAACAATTGGAACACGGTCGCCGGCGCGATCAATCAATCCGGCGCGCTGCTTGGATTAAAGGCAGGCGGTTCGGGCATGAGCCTTGCCCAATTGCACGATCCCGCGAGCGTCGCCGCACAAGGCAAAGAGCTATTCGGCCGCACCATGGAAATGGGCGACGGCATGAACATCTTCACCGATTTCCTGACGCTTGCGACCATCCTCCTTGCTGGCGTCATCATCCTCATCGCCTTCTTCGTGCTGGCGCTCCAGATTTTCGTTCAGCTCATCGCCTTCAAGCTCGGATCGCTGGCGGCATTCATTGCGCTGCCATGGGGCGTTTTCTCCGGCACCGCCTGGGTCGCTGAGCGACCGCTGGGATGGGTGGCGAGTTCGGCGGTCCGCCTTTTCCTGCTCGCCTTCGTCGCCAGCGTCGCCATCACGTTCGTCGCGACGATGCCGCAGACGATGACGCTGGAGAATGGCGGCGCGCTCGATGTGCTTCTGTTCGGTCTGACGATCCTCGCACTCTCATTTCTTGCACCCGCACTCGCCAGCGAAGTGATGCAAGGCAATCCAAGTCTTTCGGCCGCACAGCCCATTCAGGGCGCCGTGGCAGGCGTTGGTATGATTGCGGGCGCTGCCGTCACCACAAAGCTCCTCACCTCCGGTGGGGGCCGGGGCGCACGCGGCAGTTCGCGTCCTCCCGCCTCGCGCGGCGGGCGCGGCGGCGCGCGCACGCAGCCAAACTACGCCGCCATGCAACCTAAACCTCAGCGCAAACCCTGACGGAGCAACGAACTCATGCTTGCGTTTCGAAGACCACCACAAAGCTACGCGGCCGAACCCGCCGACACACCCCACATGCGCGCCCAGCAAGCTTGGGATCGGCGCATGGGCACTGCGGTCCAAGCGGCGGTCACATGGCGCTGGGTCGCAATTTGCCTCGGCGCACTTAGCGTAGCACTCGCGCTCGGCATGACGATGGTGGCGTTACAGAAACGTACATTCGTTCACGTCGTCGAAGTGAGCCCGCAAGGCGCCGTGCTGTCGGTGCGCCCCGCCGGAGGCGACTACACGCCGACCGATGCGCAAGTCAGCTACTTCCTCGGGCATTTCGTGAAACTGGTGCGCGGCGTGCCGACCGATGGCGTCGTGCTGCGCGAGAACTGGCTCGAAGCCTATCGCTTCCTGACACCGCAAGCCGCACAGCGCTTGAACGAAGTCGCGCGCGAAGAAGACCCCTTCACGCTTCTGGGCACGACCGCGCGTTCGGCGGTCATCACTTCGATCGTGCAGCGTTCGGACGAGACTTGGCAGGTGAGCTGGATCGAAGCCACGCACGGCGCAAATGGCGGTGCGCGGGCGGCCTATACAGGTCTCTTCACCATACGTTTCGAGCGGCCGCGTACTTCCGATGCGCTCGCGCGCAATCCGCTCGGTCTCTTCATCACGGAGTTTTCCTTCTCACCCGAGGCGCCTGCCTCCTCGCTTCGCGGAGCATCCCAATGAGCCGTTCTTTTGTCGCTGCAAGCTCCGCGTTAGCGTTGCTCGCGGCCTGCGCGACACCACCCGATCCAAGCGCGGGCATCGTGACGGCCACCGCGCAGCAAACGAGCGACGCTACCCCTGCGGTTGCGTTTGCGGCCGATGATTTGGCGCCGCCGGCGAGCGCATCCGCGCCTTCGCCGCGTGCGCGCCGCATCGTTGCGCCGATCACG
>JBEBHI010000202.1:0-5600 GCA_040080935.1 Terricaulis sp. | reverse complement strand
CAGCTCTCGACCTACTTCGTAGGGTTTCAGGAGCATCTCGAAACCCGCGTCGCCGCCCGCGCAAAGCAAGGCGCCGCGTTCAATCTGAAGACCTACCACGATGGCGTGCTCGCGTTCGGCTCGCCTCCTGGCCGCTTCGCACGTCAACTCTTGCTGGATGAACCGATCCAATGATCGATCCGAAAAACCATCCGTCGTTCGACAACCACGAACAGGTCATCTTCGTAGGCGGCGAGTCGCAAGGCTATGCCGGCATCATCGCGATCCATTCGACCGCCATCGGCCCAGCCGCTGGCGGTTGCCGCATCTGGGATTACGACAGCGCCGACGATGCGCTCACCGATGCGCTGCGCCTCTCGCGCGGCATGACTTACAAGAACGCCATGGCTGATCTGCCGCTCGGCGGCGGTAAGGCCGTGATCTATCGCATCAACACCGACCGTGTGGACGCCTTTCAAAAGTTCGGGGAAGCCGTTGAAGCGCTGCACGGCAAGTACATCACCGCAGAGGATGTCGGCGCCAGTGTCGCCGACATGCGCGCTATCGCCGGCCGCACCTCCTACGTCGCCGGCATTCCGAAGGAACACGGCCAAGCTGGCGGCGATCCTTCGCCGATGACCGCCCTCGGCACATTCGTTTCGATCAAGGCATTGTTGGGCGGCTCTGTGCAGGGGCGCACCATCGCTGTGCAGGGCGTCGGCAATGTCGGCTTTAACCTCTGCAAGCTCTTGTCTGAGGAAGGCGCGAAGCTAGTCGTCGCTGACGTGAACAAAGCCAACCTCCAACGCGCCGAAGCCTTCGGCGTCGAGATCGCACCCGTGGATCAAATTCACGCGGTGAACGCCGACGTGTTTTCGCCGTGCGCCCTCGGCGCGGGCCTCAACCCGCAGACCATCCCGGAACTCGGTGCGCCGATCATTTGCGGCGCGGCGAACAACCAACTCGCCACTGAAGCTGACGGTCAGCGCCTGGTGGAACGCGGCATCACTTACGCGCCGGATTACGTCGTCAACGCTGGCGGCATCATCAACGTTTCGGCTGAGTATCTAGGCGAGGCGGCTGATGTGGTCGAAGCGCGCGTGCGCGCCATTGCCCCGCGCGTGCAGCGCGTGTTGGATATCGCCCGAAGCGACAACATCACACCGCAAGCCGCCGCTGACCGCATCGTCCGCGAAAAGCTAGCCGCGGCGAGGAAAGGGTAATGGACGATATGAGCCGCAAGCCGAACGCGCTCGATCTGCACATCCCTGCGCCGCGCGCGCGCCCGGGCGATAAGCCTGACTTCAGCGGCTGGTCGTTTCCCGAGCCCGGCTCCACGCCAAAGCCCGACGTCGATGAAAGCGCCGTCGCCATGCGCGACTACGCTTACGGCCTCATTCGCGTGCTCGACATGGAAGGCAACGCGCTCGGTCCGTGGACGCCGACCATTTCGCCGGACGATCTGCGCCGCGGCCTGAAGAACATGCTGCTGCTGCGTGCTTACGATGAGCGCATGCACCGCGCTCAGCGTCAGGGCAAAACCAGCTTCTACATGCAATCGCTCGGCGAAGAGGCGATCTCGATCGCGCAAGCCATGGCGCTTTCGCCCGATGACATGTGTTTCCCGTCGTATCGCCAGCAAGGCATCCTGATCGCGCGCGGCTATCCGCTCGTCGACATGATGCACCAAGTTTATTCGAACGCGCGCGACCCGATGAAAGGCCGCCAGCTCCCGGTCATGTATTCGTCGAAGAAGGACGGCTTCTTCACGATTTCCGGCAACCTCGCAACGCAAGTTCCGCAAGCTGTGGGCTGGGCGATGGCGTCGGCGTATTCGGGCGATGGCCGCATCGCTTCAACATGGCTCGGTGAAGGCTCAACCGCTGAAGGTGATTTCCACGCGGCGATGACGTTCGCCAACGTCTATCGCGCGCCGGTCATCATCAACGTCGTCAACAATCAGTGGGCGATCTCATCGTTCCAAGGCATTGCCGGCGGTGAGAACACCACCTTCGCCGCGCGCGCCGTGGGCTATGGCATCCCGCCGCTGCGCGTTGACGGCAACGATTTCCTCGCGGTGTACGCAGCTACGCAATGGGCGGCTGAGCGCGCGCGCCTCAATCTCGGCCCCACGTTGATCGAGCTCTTCAGCTATCGCGCCGGCCCGCACTCGACCTCTGACGATCCTGCACGCTATCGCCCCGCCGATGAAGCGCGCCAATGGCCGCTCGGCGATCCGATCGAACGCCTGCGCGATCACTTGGTCTCGCTCGGCGAATGGACGGAAGAACAACACCGCGCCGCGCAAGAAGAGGCGATCGAACACGTCCGCGCCGTCGGCCGCGAAGCTGAGAAGGTCGGCGTGCTCGGCCCAGAAGGCGCGCACTCACGCGAAAGCATGTTCGAAGACGTCTATAAAGAGCCGGACTGGCGCTTGATTGAACAACGCGACGAGATGGGAAACTAACTCATGGCCAGCATGACCATGATCCAAGCGCTGAACTCGGCGCTCGATAACATGATGGAGCGCGATCCGAACGTACTCACCTTTGGTGAGGACGTCGGCTATTTCGGCGGTGTCTTCAAAGTCACCGAGCATCTGCAGAAGAAGTACGGCGCCAAGCGCTGCTTCGATGCGCCGATCAACGAGAACGGCATCGCCGGCGTCGCTATCGGCATGGCCGCTTACGGTCTGCGTCCTGTGATCGAGATCCAGTTCGCCGACTACATGTATCCGGCGTACGATCAGCTCGTCAGCGAAGCCGCGCGGCTACGTTATCGCTCCGCCGGTGACTTCACCTCGCCGCTCACCGTCCGCATGCCTTACGGCGGCGGCATTCGCGGTGGCCAAACCCACAGCCAATCGCCGGAAGCGCTGTTCACCCACGTTGCGGGTTTGAAGACAGTCATCCCGTCGACGCCCTACGACGCCAAAGGCCTACTCATCTCCTGCATCGAAGACGATGACCCAGTCATCTTCATGGAGCCCAAGCGCATTTATAACGGGCCATTCGACGGATTCCACGATCGCCAAGTCTCGCCGTGGTCCAAGCACCCGGCCAGCGAAGTGCCGGAGGGCTATTATAAAATCCCTCTCGGCAAGGCGAACATCGTCCGCGAAGGCGATGCCGTCACCGTGCTCGCGTACGGCACGATGGTTCACGTCGCGCTCGCCTCGGCGGAAGAAGCCGGCATCGATGCCGAAGTCATCGACCTGCGCACGCTCGTGCCGCTCGACATCGAGTGCATCGAAGCGTCGATCGAAAAGACTGGCCGCTGCGTGATCCTGCACGAAGCCACGCGCACCTCAGGCTACGGCGCAGAGCTGAGCGCGCTTGTGCAAGAACGCTGCTTCTACAAACTCGAAGCGCCGATCCAACGCGTGACCGGCTACGACACCCCATATCCGCACTCCCTTGAATGGGAGTATTTCCCGACCCCGCCGCGCATCATCAAAGCCATGCGCACCGTGATTGAAGGCTAAACACCAGTGGGCCAGTTCGTTTTCAAACTTCCTGACGTGGGCGAAGGCACTGCCGAAGCCGAGATCGTCGCCTGGCACGTCCGCGTTGGCGACGTCGTCAAAGAAGACGCCCCGCTCGTCGATGTGATGACGGATAAAGCGACGGTCGAGATGACATCTCCCGTCGCCGGCAAGATCGTCTCGCTGAACGGCGAGCCTGGCGACATGGCGCCTGTTGGTGGCCCGATCGTTGTGTTCGAAACACAAGGCGAGGGCGAAGACGAACCTGTCGCTGCTGCGCCACCACCACCGCCGCCCGCAGCGAAGGCGCCGCCACCTCCGCCTGCACCACAGGCCAACGCTTCTGCGCCGAAGCCAAAGATCAAAGCGCAAGCTGGCGCGACCTGGTCGGAAGATCAGGTGCAAGCCGCCATGCAGGGCTCTGCGCCAAAGGCGACCGCTGTGCCTGTCGCTGCCATGTCTCAGGGCGCCGCACCGAAGGCGCAACAGGCCGTCACCAAGCCCGCTGCTCGCGACGCTGCTGTTCACGAATGGAGCCAAGCGCAAGCTTCGCCCGCGGTACGCGCGCGTGCGCAAAAGCTTGGCCTCGATCTCGGTCAAGTGCGCGGCACCGGCCCTGAAGGCCGCATCACGCACGAAGACCTCGACGCGGTGCTCGTCCCCGCCGTCGGCGGCGCGCGCCGCAGCACTGGCTCGGCGCTTGCCACCAAGAACGGCATCGAGCCGGTCAAAGTCATCGGTCTTCGCCGCAAAATCGCGGAGAAGATGCAGGACGCCAAGCGCCGCATCCCGCACTTCGCCTATGTCGAAGAAGCAGATCTCACCGAGCTCGAAGAACTCCGCGCGCACCTCAACGCCACTAAGCGCAACGATCAGCCGAAGCTCACCATGCTTCCGTTCCTGATGCGCGCGCTCGTTATGGCGCTGCCGGATTTCCCGCAGATCAACGCCCGCTACGACGATGAGCAGGGCGTCGTTTATCGCCACGAGAACGTCGATATCGGCATCGCCACGCAAACCGATAACGGCCTGATCGTGCCGGTCGTGCGCCACGTCGAGGCCCGCGACATGTGGGATTGCGCACTTGAAGTCTCGCGCCTCGCCGCTGCCGTTCGAAACAACAGCGCCGGCAAAGACGAACTCTCGGGCTCGACCATCACCATCACTTCGCTCGGGGCCCTCGGCGGCATCGTGACGACGCCGGTGATCAATCACCCGGAAGTCGCGATCATCGGTGTGAACAAGCTCGTCGAGCGCCCCGTCGTGAAGAACGGTCAGATCGTCATCCGCAAGATGATGAACCTAAGCTCGTCCTTCGATCACCGCGTCGTCGACGGCTACGACGCAGCCGCGTTCATTCAACGCGTGAAGGGCCTGCTGGAGCACCCGGCGGCGCTGTTCATCGAGCGCTGAGGCGGATACGCTCGCGGCGTGGAGGGACAATCCATGCGTTTTGCGGTCGTCGCCGGCCTTATCATCACGTGCATCGTTGGCGCGGCCATCGCGCAGGAAGCGCCGCCGCAGCCTGCCCCGCCGGCCGAGCAATCAGCGCCTCCGGTCCGACTTGTCTGGGCTCAGCGGCCGAACGCACAGGATTTCGGGAGGGCGTACCCGCGCCGCGCCATGAACGCCGGCGCGCAAGGCGCAGTGATCATGTGCTGCAGCGTGCGCGCGGACGGCACGCTCGATTGCAACGTGGGCTTTGAATGGCCGCGCGACTACGGCTTCGGCGAAGCCACGATGCGTATCGCCGATAGGTTCCGTTTGGCGGAAGAAAGCGCTGCGGTCGCCGCGGGCGGGCGCATTCGCCAAATGATCGTGTGGCAAACGGGTCCGCGAACGCCCGAACTCGATGCTGTGCTGACGCGCATTCGCGAAGGTACCGCCAACGTGTGCGGCCCCATCATTGATTGGTCTGAGCGTGCGCCTGGCGACGTCGTTGTCACACGCGGCGCCGACGCGCAGCGTTAGAGGCAGCGCCGGTGGAGCGGAAAGCTATGAACGACGCTGAGTGAACAGCGCGGCGTATTCGGCGCAAGCTTGTTGCGCCTCGCCGCGTATCCAATCGTGAAGGCGGACGGATGAGGGGTGAAGGCGAAGGTGTCGTGCCGTTGCGCGCTCACCCCTCACCCAAACC